>JAAWOE010000010.1 GCA_022799315.1 Clostridia bacterium
ATTTTTTTACGGCCTGGTAGTTCAGTTGGTTAGAACGCTAGCCTGTCACGCTAGAGGTCGACGGTTCGAGCCCGTTCCAGGTCGCCATTTTTTTATTTATAAAGTTAATATGCCTCGATAGCTCAGTTGGTAGAGCAAGGGACTGAAAATCCCTGTGTCACTGGTTCGATTCCCGTTCGAGGCACCATAAAAGACTAGCACAAAGTGCTAGTCTAATTTTTTTATATAAACGGGAATCGAAAAGGAGTGGTCAACTTTCAGGACAGTTAAGGCTGTCATGAAACGAAGACAAAAACAGTCCAGTGGACTATTTTTACGACGCGGCTCGACGATTTCTGCTCGAGACACCAAATATACAATCTTAAAAGGTCACATTTAATAGTTAACAATGAATAGTGAAGAATGAATATAGTTCAAGCATAATATGCCAAAAGATTGCTGATGATTGGAACTGGCTTTTTAGTAAAGGCTGGTACATAAGTGAAGAACTTAAAAAAGTCTTTATTATTATGGATGGAAAGATACAGGAGGTTAAAGTATCATGCAATGGGAGACGGCCAGACGTAGAAAATTGGTTGACACACCAAAATGATGAGTGGTGGAAGAATATGCTTTGGGGAATAGTGGTATACGTTACTAATTCCAGAACTTATGGTATATTGCATTGGAACACCGAACTTATTAAGGATGTTTGGAAGAATTAACCTAAAATTTAAAATTGACAAAGGAAATGGGTCTTATAGAAATATAAGATCCATTTTCATATAAAAGGAGATATAACAAATTCAAAAGGTTGTTGCAAAACATTTGTAATGACTTTTTGAATTTATGAAAAATGAAAAACTTTCCAATAAATTCTTGCTATTTTATTAATAGTATTGTATGATATTATAAGTAAAAATAACTTTAATTTTAGATAGAATTTTGGAAGGAGCAATGAACGTAATGAAAAAAATAGTAGTAACGTTATTTATAATAATGTGTGTATTTTTTAGTTGTTCTGTTTATGCAAAAGTTACAGATAATATAATATCAGATTCAACTGCGGGACAATTAGTACAGATAAAAGAAAAAGAAATGAAAGAACTAGAGGATTACAATGAAACATATGGATCGGAAGCATACGGATTTACAGCATATATGCTAAATAAAGTGCGCATATATAGTATTCCTCTTTGTTTTATAGGAATAGCAGTAGGAGCTATATGGCAATATGTAATTGGTATAAGAAAATTAGATGTACATGATAGAGGACTTTTTCTTATCGTTAGCTTTGTAACTATTTTTGTAATATGTCAAGTATTGCCACTTGTATTTGCAATAGTAGTGAAAGGCTTTAGAAATTAATTAATTTGGAGGAATAACTAATGAAAGTTTTATTTGCAGTTAGTAATGAAAACATATCTGATTCAATTGTTAAGAAATACCAAAAAGATTATAAAGAAATAATCTCTTATAAAAATGTTTATTACTTTAATGCAATTTTGAAAGAAATACAAAGAGATAAAACTTATGATAGAATTGTTATAAGTGAAGATTTAGAACCATTTGCCAATAATGATTATGAAGCAATTGACCGTTTTATATTTGATAAATTAGATAGCATTAGTGACGAAGCAACAGATACTGATGGGGGAGACACCCCTATTATATTAATATGTTCAGATAGACGTGCAAAATCTGAACAGCTATTAGTAAAATTGTTTAGTATAGGCGTTTACAGTGCATTACTGGGACAAGATAGAAGTATTGATGAAGTTTGTAAATTAATTAGAAAACCACGTACAAAAAAAGAAGCTAAAATATATTATAAGATAGAATCTGAAGATGCAAAATATCAAGAGGAAAATGAAGACACAGTTAGTGAAGTCGAAATACAAAATATTCGTGCACACTATAAAAAATTAGGCAAAAACGAAGAAGCATATGTAGAAAGTTTTAATAATATCGCAGCTCAATACACAGATTCACAACTAAGAGTAATAGTGAAGTTTTTACCACTAAATGTAAAGGCAGTACTAGAAACAAATTCACCTAAATATCAATCTATTATGTCTTTTGCAGGAGGTAGTGTAGCAAAGCAAGTTAAAAAAGAAACTAAAAAAGAAGATGCAATTAAAATAGATTTCATAGAAAATCAGTTAAATAAACCAAAAATGACAAAACCTGTTATTGTTCCATCAGCAGTACATTCAGATAGTGTAACTAAATTAAGTAGAAAAACAGAAAAAACACAAACTAATAATGATAATTCGATAAAAAGTATAGAAAATAATACAAATAACAACATACAACAAAATTCAACACAAGAAGTATCATTACAAGATTTACTAGATGAAGAACTAGTTGTAACACCAAAAAGAGGAAGGGGCAGACCTAAAAAAACTGTAAATCCAGAACAAGAAGAAAATAAAGTTGCAACACCCAAAAGAGGAAGAGGCAGACCTAAAAAAATAGTAGAACCAGTAGAAGAAATAGAAGAAGTAAATCCTGTTAATTTGTTTGATTTAGATGAAGAAGATGAAAAGACAATTTTGCCTGGGGTAGAAGAAGTAAGAGATGTAGAAGAAAATATATTACCAGGATTTGATTTAGAAGAACAACCAATAGTAAGCCAAGAAAACGAATATAATCAATATGAAGAAATAAATTCTTATCGTAAAGGAATAATAGAACAAAATGACATTTCACAAAATGTAAATATAGAAAGCTTATTATCAAAAGATAAAAAGGTAGTGACTTTTGTAGGAACTAGCAAAAATGGAACAAGTTTCTTAGTAAATAATTTGGCTGAATTATTTTCAAATATGGGAATTAATACAGCAATTTTAGATGTAACAAAAAATAAAAATTCATACTATATATACACTAAAAATGAAGAAGAACTAAGAAAAGTTGCATTTAATTCTATGAGTAATTTAGAAAAAGATATTGCACAAGGAATTAAAGTAAACAACAATTTAACAGTATATACTTCACTTCCCGCAGAAAATGTGGAAGTAAATCCAGAAAGCGTACTTGCAACATTAGTTAAAAATTATTCTTTAGTACTTATAGATACTGATTTTGATACTCCAATTTCTTATTTTGCAAATTCACAAGAAATTTATTTAGTGCAAAGTATGGACATTTTAACAATTCAACCACTTACAGCATTTTTAAGAGATTTAAAATCAAAAAATATACTTTTACCAGAAAAGTTAAGAGTTGTTATAAACAAAGAAACAAGAATAAGAGGATTAAATCCAAAAGTTATAATAGGTGGAATGGCATTTTATAATGCTCCAGCAATGACATTTATGACAGAATTATTTAATAAAGATAATATAAAATATACAACCATACCATTTGATGAGCAAACATATTCAAGATATTTAGAAGCTTTAGTAAATTGTAAGATTTCTTTAAATGGTTATGATAAGAACTTTATGCAAGCATTAAAAACATTAGCAAATATGGTATATCCATTATTAGGTAATAAATATAAACCAGTTGACAATTATAATTCAAGAGATAGCTTCTCTTCACAAACAAATAATGTTATAGAACAAATGAAAAGAAAATTTTAAGTAAGTAATTAACGATTTTAAAGAGGTGATATCGTGATATACGTGTTAATATTGCTGGTAGTAATAGTTATAGCACTTATGGTATATAATATTGTTGTATATAAAAGAGTACAAAATTTTAATAGTATCAATCAAAAAATCACAGGATTGAATGTTTTACAAGATTTTATGAATACAATAGGTGAATACTCATCAGTTGACGAAAAAATAGAAAAAATAAATGAAATACTAATTGAGAAATATGATATTAAATATTCTACAATTGTAATGTTTGATGGTGCAGAATATGTAATCAAGGCATCTAATGTACAAGAACAACACTGGGAAGCTTTAAGAAGTTTGCATGATCAGGAGATATTTAAGGATAGTATTTCAACCGCTACACCTAAATATGTTACTGTAAATAATGATACAGAAAGATTACCATATCAAACGATGGAATTCGGAAGAGCAAAATCTGCAATGTTTTTTCCGTTATATATAGACAATGTTTATATAGGATATTGGATTATTGAAAGTGGACAACCACATGCATTTGATAATATAGATACAACAATACTAGAAGTAGTAAAAGAAAATATTATAGCAGTATATAAAACAATATCATATCAAAATACAGTAGAAAATATTTCAAGAAAAGATTTGTTTTCTGAACTTAATTCTGCAGAATATTTGTATGGAAAAGGTAAAAAAATAATTGATAAATATACTACTTCTGCAGTGTGTATGTTTAAAATAACTAATTTACCACAAATAAACGAAGAATATAGTAGAGAAACAGGTAATGATGTTATTATTGAAGTGAGTGATTACATAAAAGAAAGCTTGTCATCAGAATATGTATTTGTAAGATATATGGGACCTAAATTTGCAATTGTGTTTTCAGGTGTAGATGTAAATGGGGTTGTAGAATTCATACAAGATATTAAAAACAATATTGAGAATATGGAAATAGAAGAAGTGGTATCAGGTAATACTAAAGCTAAACCAAGGTATGCAAGCCCAAAATTAAATTTTGTTTTAACCACATACTATAAAGGGACAGCTTTAGAAAATGTAACTAAAAAACTAGAAGAATACTTAGACAATGCGGATGAAAGAGAAAGTGACATTAATAATATTTAATAAATGGAGGTATTAATTATGGATATGGACAAAACAATGAGCTTTACAGTTGAAAAAGATAAAAATGTAAGAGCAAGAGAAATTTTAAAAACAGTATACCAAGCATTACTAGAAAAAGGATATAATCCAATAAATCAAATTGTTGGTTATATTTTATCTGGTGATCCAACATATATTACAAGCCATAAAGACGCAAGAAATTTAATTCGTCTAATAGAAAGAGATGAATTGTTGGAAAAAATGGTAAAAAACTATATAGGATTAGATGAATAATATGCGTATACTAGGAATAGACTATGGAGATGCAAGAGTAGGAATTGCAGTTTCTGATGCATTAGGAATTACAGCGCAAGGGCTTGAAACCATTCATCATGATGGTAATGATAAAGTGGTTTTAAAAAGACTAGAAGAAATTATTAATCAATATGAAATTAGTAAGATTGCAATTGGAATGCCTTTTAATATGAATGGAACAAGTTCAGAAAGAGTAGAAGTTACAAAGAAATTTATTCATAAATTAAATTGTAAATTTCCTAAAATTGAAGTTGTGGAAATAGATGAGAGATTAACTACAGTTGCTGCTCATAAAACAATGAATTTCTTAGATGTAAATAAATCAAAAAAGAGAGGAATTGTAGACACGATTTCTGCTGTATATATATTAGAAATGTATATGAATAAAAAATAATTAAGTATATGATTACAAAAATAGTAAATAATACTATAAATAAGTTATTAATATTGTAGAAATACAATTTTTATATAAAATTTGAAAGGAGAACAAATATGGACGAGAATAACATGCCAGAAGAAGAATTAGATAACATCATTGTATTAAACGATGAAAATGGAGAAGAGGTTAAATTTGAATTTTTAGACCTAGTTGAATTAGATGGAGAAGAATATGTAGTATTACTACCAGCTGAAGAAGATGAAGAAGAAGGAGAAGTTGTAATCCTTAAGGTAGAAGATACAGAATCTGAAGAAGAAGAATCTTATGTAAGTGTTGACGATGAAGAAACACTAAATAAAGTATTTGAAATGTTCAAAGAAAAATTTAAAGATGAATTTAACTTTGTTGATGAAGATTAATTATAAAACTAGTAAAAGACCCTCAGTTATACTGAGGGTCTTTTACATATTATCTTTTAGAATAATGTACAAAATGTCTGTATAAGATTTAATAAGAAAATCTTAGGAGGAATTTATATGAAAGTAATAAGGATTAGAAAAAAGCATTTAATAATATCTATTTGTATACTTATGATGATAACTGTCTTTTCACTAGGGAAGAGTGTGTCGTTTGGAATGCAACATTACTATAAACTTGATTTTCAAACAGGGTTAGTAACGGCATCTAAACTAAATGTAAGAAGTGGACCAAGTACCAAATATAGTGTGGTAACAACAGTAAACAAAAATGAATACATACGTGTTTTGGCAGGCGTTGGAAATTGGTATATTATTCAGACAGAGAGCGATCATGTGGGAGCTGTAAGCAAACAATATGTAAAAGCGATTTATCCAAGTAGTAATAACAATACAAGTGGGAATAACACAAGTACTAATCAAACAACTTTAACAGTTGATGAACAAGAAACCTTGAATTTGATAAATGCACAAAGAACTAAGAATGGTCTAACAGCATTAAAAATTGATAATGAAGTACAAAGAGTGGCAAGAATAAAAGCACAAGATATGGTAGATAATAATTATTTTTCTCATAATTCACCAACATATGGATCACCATTTGATATGTTAAAAAGTTTTAAAATATCTTATAAAACAGCAGGAGAAAATATAGCAGGAAATTCCAGTAATAGCGGTGCTGTAAATGCTTGGATGAATTCATCAGGACATAAGGCAAATATCTTAAATAGTAGTTTTAATTATACAGGAATTGGAGTTGTAAAAAGTCCGAAATATGGAAAAATGTATGTACAAATGTTTATAGGAAAATAATTCATAAAATTTCAGAAAATGTTGACAATAAGAGATAGGTTTTATAAAATGTGTATAGAATAAAGCATGCATAAACATAAGATAAATGGAGGAATTTTATGAAAACGAAAAAACAAAATATAACAAGTGATGTTGGGGTAAGCCTCATGTATGCCCAAAGAGGTATAACACTAATTGCACTAATAATAACAATAATCATAATGCTGATTTTAGCAGGAGTAGTGCTAAGTTTAACAGTAGGAGAAAATGGGTTATTTAAAATATCAAAATATGCAGTGCAAAAAAATAGTGAAGAAACAGCAAGAGAGAAGTTAGAATTAGCACTTGCAGATCTGCAAGCAAGAAAATATACAGATGTAGAAAATTATAATGAAAAAGGTTATATAAATAACTATCTAATCAATGAAGGAATGAGTGTAGAAGGAAACATAGTAACAGTAGATGGTTATAAATTTGAAATAGATAGAACTATACCCAAAATAAAAGAAAACTTAGGACAATCAGAAATAATATTAACAAAAGAAGTAACAAAATATTTAGGGAAAAATGCAAATGATAAATATGAAGTACAAGCATTAATAACAATAGAAAGTAAAAAAGAAATAGAAAAAGTAATAATAAAAAAACAAGATAAAACAATACAAGAAATAATATCAAGTGAAAATAAACAAAAAATAGTAAAAGATATAACAATAGAATTAGATGAAGAATATAAAGCTACAATAAAAACAATAGATGGAAAAACAGAAGAAAAAGCAATAATAGAAAATTCAATTGAAACAATAAAAAACGAAGAAGAATTAGTGGCATTTGGAGAAAAAGTGAATAAAGGACTAACATATGAAGGAAAAACTATTAGCTTAGAAAATGATATAAATTTAGTAGGAAGTAATAGTAACAGAAATTGGAAATCCATAGGAAATTCACTGGAAGATAAATATTTTTCGGGAGTATTTGAAGGAAATAACCATAAAATTTTTGAAATTTATAATGAAGACACAACTGAAGGAACGCAAGGATTTTTTGGATATGTTAAAGGGGGAACAGTACAAAACTTAGGAATAGAAAGTGGGCATATATTAGGAAAATATTCAGTTGGAGGAATAGCAGGAAAAATAGATAATGGAAATATAATAAACTGTTACAATAAGACCAAAATTGAATGTCTAGATTCAGAAGCAGATTATGGTGGTATGAGAATAGGAGGAATTACAGGATATGCAATAAAAACTACAATTACACAATGCTATAATGATGGTGAAATCAACGGCAATTTAAATACTGCAGGTGGAATTGTAGGAAGAGTAGATGATAAAACGAATGTAGTAAATTGTTATAATACCGGAAGTGTCACAGCAAATGCTTATATAGGAGGAATAATAGGATTTACCAACGAAAACGAAAATAATAGTATAAATAATTGTTATAATACGGGAAAAGTAACTGCTAAATCATTTGTAGGTGGATTAATTGGAAGTTTATATAAAGGTAACGAAATAAATAATAGTTATAATATAGGAACTGTAAATGGTAACGATATGTATGTAGGAGGAGTAATAGGAGAGAATAAAGGAGCTTTTAAAAATTTATTTTATATAAATACATCTGGACCAGAATGGGGATGTGGTATTAACGATACAGAGTATGGGTTAGAAGAAGCTAAAGGATCAAGTGAAGAAACGCTAAAAGGACTAACAACTAAATTTAATGAAGGACAGGAAGGAGAGCCATGGAAGGAAGATGAAGACAATATAAATGGAGGTTATCCAATATTAAGTTGGCAAAAGGCTCCAAATACAAATGGATAATAATAAATAAATTTAAAAATAACAATAAAAATCTTTAAAAAAGCTTGATTTTTTGGTAAAAAAAGGATATAATAACATATGCAAATATGAAAACTAGAAGAGTGGGAACAAATCCCACTCTTTGGTTGTATAAAGGGAGGAATTTTTCTTGGCAAATATAGAAGAAAGAGTAGAAAAGCTTTTGCAATCTAAAATTAATGAATTAGGATATGAACTTTATGATGTAGAATATGCAAAAGAAGGTAAAAACTACTTTTTACGTATATTTATTGATAAAGATGGTGGGATAGACTTAGAGGACTGTGAGAAAGTAAATGATGGTATTATGGATTTGTTAGATGAAGCAGATTATATTAAAGAACAATACTTTTTAGAAGTATCTTCTCCAGGAATAGAAAGAGTACTTAGAAAAGAAAAACATTTTGATAGTGCAATGGGAGAAACTATACAAGTAAAACTGTATAAGCCAGTTGAAAAGAAAAAAGAAATAGAAGGAATTCTTACAGGATATGATGAAGATACAATCACAATGACATATGAAAATGATGAAATATCTGTACCAAAAAACAACATAGCACAAATAAAAACAAAACATAATTGGGACGAATAAAACAAGACTATAAAAGTAGAGGAAAGGTACCTTTAGCCTCTCGGGGCTGTCACGAAGTGACTGGTGGCTTATAACTTAAATTTAACTCTATTTTTAAATATAAAATTAAAAGTTAGATAATAGAAAGTAAAAGCTAGAAAGTATGAAATAAATTTCAAATTTCTAACATCCAACTTCTAACATCCAACTTCAAATAAGGGAGGAAAAAGGAAAATGAAAGCAATAGACAATAAAGAATTAATTTTAGCATTAGAAGAATTAGAAAATGAGAAAGGAATAAAAAAATCATACTTAATTGAAGCAATTGAAACAGCATTGGTAACAGCATACAAAAGAAATTTTGACTCTGCAGAAAATGTAAAAGTAGTAATGGATAATGAAACAGGTGCTGCTCATCTTTATGCTGTAAAAGAAGTAGTTGAAGCAGTAGAAGATGATAAACTACAAATTAGTTTGGAAAATGCAAAAAAAGTTAGCAAAAAACTAGAAATTGGTGATACAGTAGATATAGAAATGGTACCAAAAGATTTTGGTAGAATTGCTGCTCAAACTGCAAAACAAGTTATTATCCAAAAACTAAGAGAAGCAGAAAGAGAAATAATATACACAGAATTTAATGATAGAAAAGGGGAAATAGTTTCAGGTATTATTCAAAAAGCTGACTCTAACATAGTAGTAATGGATTTAGGAAAACTAGAAGGAATAATGCCAGGGAAAGAACAAATTCCTACAGAAAAATATAAAGTAAACGATAAAATAAGAGGATATGTACAAGATGTTGTAAAAGGATTAAAAGGAACACCACAAGTAATCGTATCTAGAGCATGTCCAGATTTTGTAAGAAAATTATTTGAATTTGAAATACCAGAAATATATGAAGGTTTAATAGAAATAAAAAGCGTATCACGTGACCCTGGTTATAGAAGTAAAGTTGCAGTATATTCTAACAATGAAAATATTGATCCAGTTGGTTCTTGCGTTGGACAAAAAGGTGTTAGAATTCAAAACATAATTAATGAATTAAATGGAGAAAAAATCGATGTAATTGAATGGAATCAAGATCCATCAATATATATTGCAGCAGCTTTACTTCCAGCACAAGTTATGGCAGTAGATATAAAAGAAGAGGAAAAATTTGCACAAGTTATTGTCCCAGATGACCAATTATCACTAGCTATTGGTAAATCTGGTCAAAATGCAAGACTTGCAGCAAAATTAACTAACTGGAAGATAGATATTAAATCAGAATCTCAATTTAGAGAAATGATAGCAAGCATGCAAGAAAATGTAGAAGAAAGCGAAGAACAAGAATAATTTGTATTGGAGGCAAAAAGTATGAAAAAAATGCCACAAAGAACATGCATGGGATGTAATGTTAAAAAAGATAAAAATGAATTTATCAGGATTGTAAAAAATAAGAATGGAGAAATAAATATCGATAAAACTGGAAAGATGCCAGGGCGAGGAGCATATTTATGTGATAATATAGAATGTCTTGAAAAAGCCATAAAAACTAAACGAATAGATAAAGTGTTTGAGACACAAATAGAGCAAGACATCTATGAGAAATTAAGAGGTGTAATGATTGATAAATAATAGAGTTTTAGGTTTGATTGGCTTGTGTACAAAAGCCGGAAAAATATGCTTTGGAACAGATGCATGTACAGACTTAATAATAAAGAAAAAAATAGAACTAGTAATTGTGGCAAATGATGCATCAGATAGGACAAAAAGAAATTTTGAGTTTATATGCAATAAAAACAATACAAAAATATGCTTTTTTGGAACAATAGAAAACTTGAGTAAAGCAATAGGAAAAAACAATAAAGCAGTAATAGGAATAAAAAGTAAAGATTTTGCAAATCAAATAGAGAAAATTATTAATGGGGGTGAAATTATTGGGTAAGATAAAAATACATGAAATAGCAAAAGAACTTAACTTAACCAGTAAAGAAATTATAGAAAGAGCAACAAAGTTAGGGATTGATGTGAAAAATCATTTAAGTTCTGTAGAAGAAGATGTTGCTAAAATTTTAAAAGATAGCTTTAAAAAAGTGATTAAAGAAACTAAAACTTCAGAAGAACAAGCATCTAATGAAAAGAAAACAAAAAAAGAAAAAACAGAAACACCAGTTATAATAAGAAGAGAAGTTATTATATCTGATGAAGAGATTGCTAAAAAAGAAGAACAAGAGAAAAAGAGAAAACAAGAAGAAAAGAATAAGCAGGTAGGATTTGTAGAAAGAAATACAAATAAAGATTTTAATATAGTATATAGAAATAAACCAACTAAACCATTAACTGTTAGTGAATTATTTGGTTTAAAAACTGAGAAAAAAGAAGAAAAGGTAGAAAAAGTAGAAGAAAAACCTAAAGAACAAGTAGAAGTACAAGAAACTAAAGTAACACAAGAGACTAAAAGTGTTGCTAAAGAACAACCTGTACAAAAACAAGCAGAGTCATCAAATGAGGTAGAAGAAACAAGAAACGTTAGAAATAGTAATTATAGAAATAATAATCAAATCGGTGGATTTAACAACCAAGGAAGAAACTTTAATAATCAAAATAATAACGGATATAATCAAAACAGAAATAATGGTTATAGAAACAACAACCAAAATGGTGGATATAATAACCAAGGAAGAAACTTCAACAATCAAAATAATAATGGATATAACCAAAACAGAAATAATGGTTATAGAAATAATAACCAAAATGGTGGATATAATAATCAAGGAAGAAACTTCAATAATCAAAATAATAATGGATATAACCAAAATAGAAATAATGGTTATAGAAACAACGATGGATTTAATAGAAGACCTTTGGATGAAAAAGGAATTGAAAAAAATATTAAAAACATTATGACAGATGTTGTAGAAAAAGAACAAGTAAGAGAATATAACAAATCTATAGATAAACAAAAACAAAATAGATTTGAAGAGAATAAAGCTAAGAAACCTCAAAAACAAAGAAGAGGTGGAGACAACTTCGATGAAGATAAATTAAAAAGCCTAAAACAAAGAGATAGACTTTCTAATATGTTTGATGAACAAGATGGAGGAATGCTAGATTTTTATGATTTAACAACACAAAGAGGAAAGAAAAACAAAAAGAGAGCTAATAAACAAGAAGATAGAGTAAAACAAAAAATATTTGAATTAACAGAAATTACAATAACAGACCCAATAACAGTAAAAGACTTTGCTGCTGAAATGAAAAAAACAACAGCGGATGTTATTAAAAAGCTATTAGGATTTGGTGTTCTTGCAACAATTAATAATGAAATAGATTTTGATACTGCATTTTTAATTGCCGAGGAATTTGGAATAACAGCTAAAAAGAAGGAAACAATAACAGAAGAAGATATTCTTTTCGATGATAGTGAAGATAAAGAAACAGATTTGAAACCAAGACCACCAGTTGTAGTTGTTATGGGACACGTAGATCATGGTAAAACATCACTACTTGATGCTGTAAGACAAACTAATGTTATTGAAGGAGAAGCAGGAGGAATTACACAACATATTGGTGCATATAAGGTAAAAATTAAAGATAGAGAAATTACATTCTTAGATACACCAGGACATGAAGCATTTACAAGTATGAGAGCTAGAGGAGCTCAAGTTACAGATATTGCAATATTAGTAGTTGCAGCAAATGATGGTGTTATGCCTCAAACAATAGAAGCAATAAACCACGCAAAAGCAGCAGAAATTCCAATTATAGTAGCATTAAATAAAATTGATGTTGAAGGTGCAAATCCAGAAAAGGTAAAACAAGAACTTACAAAATATGATTTAGTACCAGAAGAATGGGGTGGAGATACTATATTTGTTGAAATCTCTGCTAAAAAGAAGCTTAATATTGATACATTACTTGAAATGGTATTGTTAGTGGCTGATATGAAAGAATTAAAAGCAAATCCAAACAAACAATCAAAAGGTACAGTATTAGAAGCAAAACTAGATAAAGCAAGAGGACCAGTAGTAAGTATGCTTGTACAACGTGGTACTTTGGATATAGGAGATACAATTGTAGTTGGTTCTACTATTGGTAGAATTAGAGCAATGACAGATGATAAAGGAAAGAAAGTTAAAAAAGCAGGTCCTTCTACACCAGTAGAAATTACAGGTTTAACAGAAGTTCCAGAAGCTGGTGATACTTTCTATGAAGTTAAAGATGAAAAAACAGCAAAACATTTAATTGAAAGAAGAAAGAGAACTCAAAGAGAAAGAGCGATTAATGCTACATCAAGAGTAACATTAAATGATTTATTTAGCCAAATAGAAAAAGGAAATCTAAAGCAATTAAACTTAATTGTAAAAGCAGATGTTCAAGGTTCTGTAGAAGCGGTTACACAAAGCTTAGAAAAATTAACAAACGAAGAAGTACAAGTAAAAGTAATTCATGCAAATGTTGGTGGAGTTACAGAATCTGATGTTACACTTGCAAAAGTATCTAACGCAATTATAATTGCATTTAATGTAAGACCAGATCCAATTGCAAAAGATGTTGCAAAAAAAGAAGAAGTAGAAATAAAACAATATTCTGTTATTTATCAAGCAATAGAAGACGTAGAAGCAGCTATGAAAGGAATGCTTGACCCAGTATATGAAGAAAAAGTAATAGGTACTGCAGAAATAAGACAAACATTTAAAGTAAGTGGAGTTGGAACAATTGCAGGATGTTATGTAACAGATGGTAAAGTTGCAAGAAATGCTGGAATAAGAGTAATAAGAGATAATGTTGTTGTTCACGATGGTAAATTAATTTCATTAAAGAGATTTAAGGATGATGCAAAAGAAGTAGCACATGGATATGAGTGTGGACTTCAAATTGAAGATTATAACGACATTATTGAAGGCGATACATTAGAAGTATATGTTATGGAAGAAGTCAAAAAATAAAATATTCTAGGTAATGTCTTAAAACATTACCTAGAATAACAAACAAATAGAAGGTAATTGTAAATGGGAAAAAATATGAAAAATGATAAAAAAGCTAGAAATGATGAAGCAGTAAGAGAAATAAGAGCAAAACAATCACAAAAAAGAAGAGCACAAAAAAGAATCGAAAAAATAAGAGACCATAGAAAAAGAAAACAACAAGAAATGCTGCAGCAAAAAGAGTCAGAAAAGCAAAATAAAGCAGATGAACAAAATACAAGTGGGATAAAAACAAAACAACAAGAAAGAGAAGGATTTGTAACCTCATTGAGAAAGGTTGAATGTTATGCACAAAGAGTTGCAGCAGAATGTGCAGAACGAAAAAGAAAAGAAACATATTTAAAATATGTTAATTATGAACCTAAATTGGAACAAGATGCTTATTACAGTAAGCAAACCGAAGGAAAGGGAGAAAGGTAAATGCCAAAGAATAACACAAGATTTGAAAGGATTAATGAGGAATTAAAAAAGGAGATAAGTAATATAATTAATTATGAACTTAATAATCCTAATGTAACAGGTCTAATCAGTGTAACAAAAGCAAAAATTACACCTGATTTAAAATATGCAAAAGTATATGTTAGTATATTAAATTCTAAAAATATAAAAGAAACATTAGCAGGATTAAAGAAGTCATCAGGATATATAAGAACAGAAATAGCTAAAAGAATTAATTTAAGAATAACACCAGAATTAATATTTGAATTAGATGATTCAATAGAATATGGAGCAAAAATTGACTCTATCCTAAAAGATATAATGAAAGATATTAATCCAGAAAAAACAGATAAAGGAGAAGAATAATGACATTAGACAACATAAAAGAAGAAATAGAAAAAGCAAGTAAAATTGTAATATTAACACATGAATCTCCAGATGGAGATGCAGTAGGAAGTTCACTTGCAATGTATAATGCCCTAAAACAGCTAAATAAAAATGTAGACTTAATTATTCCAGAGTATCCAGAAACATTTAGCTTTCTTTCTGGCTCAGAGAATATAAAAAAAGAAACTGATATACAGCATTATGATGTTGCAATATCTTTAGATGCAACAGATATAAAAAGGCTAAATGGATTTGCAAATTATTTTGAAAATGCAAAAGTAACAATTAATATAGATCATCATGGAAGTAATAAAATGTTTGCAGATTATAACTTCGTGAATCCAGATGCGCCAGCGTGTTGCCAAATATTAATTTTAGTTTTAGAATTTTTAGGTGTTAATATAACAAAAGAAATAGGAACATGTCTACTTGCTGGTATTATTACAGATACAGGTGGATTTAAATATTCAGGAACATCAAAAGAAACATTTGAATTTACTTCCTGGTTATTAAGTATAGGGGTAAATGTAGCAGATGTTTATAGAAGAGTTTTGGAAATAAGAACCAAAGGTAATTTTGCTCTAACAAAACTTGTAATAGATAGATTAGAATTTTTAGAAGACGGTAAAATTGCATTTACATATATTACAAAAGAAGATGAAAAAAATGTTAATGCAAAAAATGGGGATCATGATGGATTAGTAGATATAGGAAGAACTGTAGAAGGTGTTGAGATTTCTATCTTACTAAGAGAAGCAGATGGATTTTTTAAAGGCTCACTTAGATCAAATGAATATGTTAATGTATCTGATTTATGCATGATGTTTGGTGGGGGAGGACATCCACGTGCTGCAGGATGCTCTATTCATTTACCACTAGAAGAGGCAAAAGAAAAAATCTTATTAGAAGCAAAAAAACATTTAAAATAAAACTGCAACGGGTCGATGCTGTCATCGACCTTTTTTCTATAACAGGAATTATAAATTGTAGGGGCGATTTTAATCGCCCGTGTAACAAGGTATATTAACTAAATGAAATGGTGAGATAGAAAAAAATATACAATAAAAATCATCTAGGAGAATGAAATATGGATGGAATTATAGTAATAAATAAAGAAAAAAGTTATACATCACATGATGTTGTAGCTATAGTAAAGAAAGTTTTAAATGAAAAAGTAGGACATACTGGAACATTAGATCCAAATGCAACAGGAGTATTACCGTTATTAATTGGAAAAGGTACTAGATTATCTAAATATTTAGTTAATCATGATAAAATATATAAAACCACACTAAAACTTGGAATAAAAACAGATACAGCAGATATAACAGGAAATATAATAGATAGAAAAGAAGTTAGTGAAGATATATTTGTAGAAGAAAAAATAAATAAGATATTAGCTTCATTTAAGCGGAGAACAAGAACAAATTCCACCAATGTATTCGGCAATTAAAGTTAACGGAAAAAAATTATATGAGTATGCACGTAAAGGTGAACAGGTAAAAATAGTTCCAAGAAAAATTGAGATATATAATATATATTTAGAAAAATTTGATTTGCAAAATAAAGAAATTGTGTTTACAGTACAATGTTCTAAGGGATCTTATATAAGAACATTATGTGAAAATGTGGCTGAAAAATTAGGTACAATAGGATGTATGAAAGAATTAAAAAGAGTACAAGTTGGAAATTTTAATATAGAGCAAGCTGTTACCATAGACGAACTAAAAAATAACAAGAATAGTAAGGAGTTTATTAGTAAACATTTTATTTCATTTGAACAGCTATTATCTGATAAACAAGAAATAATTTTAGACAATAAACACTTAGATTTGTTTTTAAATGGAGTAAAATTAACTAAAAATATACAAGATGACATTTATAGAATTAGAAATGAAAATGGTGATTTTATTGGAACTGGTGAAGCTAAAAATGGCATGTTAAAAAGAGATGTAATACTTTAATAGTTATAATTAAGAACAAAGAGAGGTATAAGTAATGTTTTATTTATTCTTATGCTCAGCTTCCTCCCACTGATGCTGTAACAATACTTCGTATTTAACAGCATTCAGCGGTCCCCTTTAAGAGGCTCGCATCTTCAAAACATAAAACATTAACTTATACCTCTTTTATAAATTTATACTACTAACAAAAAGTTGTATTTTTTAACTGGATAAGTTTATTCTTAAATGTACCAGTATATTTGGAACAATCAAACAAACAACAGAAAGTATCATTATAGATACACCAGCCACTTTGTTACTGTTTTCTTTAAATTCATAAAATCCATAGTATAAAGTTTTTAAAAATATAAATAAGCTTAAAAGTGCCATTACAATTTTCATAATACCATCCCTTTAATAATTCTTAAGTTTCCATTAATATATAACCAGATTTAACTTTTGTTTCAACAGATACATCAAAAAATGAATCTTTAAAATTTTCTAACCAACTATAATTAACCCAATCATCCCAAGTTTTAAAATTCTTAAGTGCATGTTTTCCAAAAGCATCTATATCACTATTGTATTCTTTTGAAATCTTGTATAAATATTGATAAAGTTGCGCTTCTAGATATGAATTAGTATATTTTTCTAATATTTCAACGTTTTTAGAATTTAAATATTGCATATTTTCATCCATTGTTAGAATTCTCGCTTCTATTTTTACTTTTGAAGTAATATAAGGTCCATTACTAGTAAGTTTAACATTATTTTTTGTTTTGTTACACAATCGAAGACGCAAGGTTATGGTTTTACCTTCCTCAAAAGGATTAGAAATAGATATATTACATATATTTAGTTTACTTGTAATAATCTGATGGCATATAGCTTCTATACCAGTTAACTCACCAACTAGTTTGTCATCAAAGAAAACTGCAAGTCCCATATTTTCAATATTAGTTTTATTATCTGTTAAAGTTTCATTAGCTTTATTATCTGAATCTCTTTCTGTAGGACTTTTATTAGAATCTACATTCTTAGTAGTATTGGTATGAACTCCACCTAAAATTGCATAACATTGAGCAGAAGTATCTTTTAAATCTGAAAAGAATTTACTAAGGGTGATATTTTCGGTATATCCAGTATAATCGCTAGAACTTGGAGCAACTTCATAATATCTTGCAGAAAGTTTTGCAAGGACAGGTTTAGAATTAGTTAAAAAATATTCAGCACTACATCTACTAATAATAACATTACAATCAGGTCGAACCTGAACATTGTTCATTAAGGTATAAATGCTTTCGGAAAGTCCACTATATGCAAATTCTTCAGAAAATACTATAACTTTACAATGTGAAAGATTAACCTCTTTACTAATATAGCTATTTAGCAAATTTATTCCAGAATCAATAGAGGAGCACTCAATACTATTTACAATAGAACTGTCTGATTGTGAAGAACTACTAGAACCAGAAGAACTAGATTCTCCTCCAGGAATAGAAAGCTGAAAGCTTATTTTTAATTTGTTGTTTTCTCCAAAGTCTATTCCTAATGCTACAGCATAGGCGAGATGATCAATATTGTAGATATTATAACAACCAGAAAGTGAAACTAATAAAATACTAAAAACTAAAAAAAGGCAAACATATTTTAATAATAGTTTATTCATTTATTAAATCACTCTCCATATTAGAAATTTTATGTTTTTTCTTATATTTAATATTTGCAAAAATAAGAATAAGAAAAGACACCACAAACACTAAACTAATAGTAGAATATTTATATAAGGTATTTTGTATGAAACGTATTTCTACTTCACCTTTAGGTAAAAGAGCAACAATAAATATTAAGCCAGCTGTTGCATAGCTAAGTGGAAAACTTGCATTTAAGTTACCAATTTTTTGCATAATTTTAGTAATAAACATTATAGAAATACTAATATATGACATTAAAGAAAGAATCCAACCCAAGAAAAATATTGCGTCAGGTCTTTGTATAAATCTTCCAAAATCAGTACCTCTTATAAGTAAATAAATAGGTGATACGTCATTTATTGATAATGCATCTGCAAATGAAAACAGTAGACAAGTTACACTTAAAAACACAAATAAGCTAGAAATAGCAATTCCAATAAAACTAATAAATTTAAAATTTTCTTTTTTATTAAGCATTGGAAGTAAAAAGTATATATATGAAATACCATTTAAAGCAAAAATGTTACTAATTCCAGAAAAGAAAGTTTCATTTACACCATAACCTAGTATAGGGAAAATCCTTTCTGGAACAAATCTTGTTGATACACAAAAAAAGGCAACCAATAAATTAAACATGACTAATGGTACAATAATTAAATTAGTTTTTATAATTGTATTTGTACCAAATTTATTAGCAACAATAGCAACGACTAAAAATATAGCGGATAAAAAGCATATTGCAACTTTAGGAAAATATACTATTTTTAGAATCTCACCAAAACCTCGTAATTGTGTAGCAGATATTAGTATAAAGTAGATAATAAACAAAACTCCAATAATAGTTTTTAAATATTTTCCACCCAAGAATTCAGAAATATCTATAATGTCACTATTTGAAAAATTTTTAAAAAGTTTTATTACAAAAAATAAAAAAATAAAAATAAGAATACTAACATATATAATATTAAGAGGAGAAGAAGAACCACAAGAACCTAAAAAGGTTTCAGGCAAATTTAATACAATATGATTTAGTATAACTACTACAATTAATGCAATAGCTTCGATAGATCCAATTTTAGAATAGCTCATTTCTTAATCCTCCTTTACTTATTTGGATATTTCCAATTCATACTAATTTTATCTTGTTTTTTAGGTCTTTTGGTATTAAGAAAGTCTGCCCTGTGCTCTCTTTTCCATGGAGGAGAAAGAAGTAATCCTTTATAATCTCTTGTTACAGGAACATAAGGTTGCAAATAGGGGTAACCGAAAGATTTTAATCCGGCTACAACTAAGAAGTGAATAAATAGTGCAATACAGATTCCTAAAAAGCCTAAAGCATACCCTAAAACAGTATAAACAAATCTAGTAATTCTACAATGAAAACTAAATGAAAAATCTGGTATGGCAAGCGATGCAATTCCAGTTATTGCAATTATTATAATAAGAATAGGGCTAACAATACTTGCTTCTACGGCTGCTTGACCTAATACTAAAGCGCCAACAATACCTATAGTAGGACCTATTGGAGAAGGAACACGAACTCCTGCTTCACGTATTAGCTCAAAAGAAAATTCCATTAATAAAACTTCAAAAATTACTGGAAAAGGTATAGATTCACGTGATGCAACAATTGCAAATAATAATTCGGTAGGAATAAGCTCTTGGTGAAAATTAGTTATTGCAACATATAAGCCAGGTAAAAATAGAGTAATTACAAAAGAAAGAATACGTACTATTTTTAACAAATTTGCAAACTGATATTTTAAGTTTAAATCTTCAGGAGAAGAAATAAAATCTATTAATGTACCAGGTGCAACAAGACTATATGGACTTCCATTAACAAGTATAACAACTCTTCCTTCTAGAAGATAGTTGGTTGCTTTATCAGGTCTTTCAGTAGCAATTATTTGAGGCAAGCTAAATTTTCCATTATCTTCAATTAATTGCTCTAATTGTCCAGAAGATATAAGATAATCGATATTTATATTGTTTAATCTATATTTTACCTCACTTACTAATTCATCATTTGCAATATTTTTCATATAGCATATACCACATTTGGTATTACTTAAATTACCAATTTCTAAATTTTCAATAATTAAATTTTCATTATTAACAAATCTTCGGAGTAAAGAAGTGTTAGTTCTTATAGATTCTGTAAAACCTTCTTGAGAACCACGAATGACAATTTCATTTTCTGGCTTAGAAACACTTCTTTGTTTAAATCCTTTTACATCGATATCAAAAGCAGTATCAAGAGTATCAACAAATAAAGCACAATTACCAGAATTTATTCCGCAAAATAAGTTCATCAAATTCTTGTACCTTTTTAACACTGTTTTGTGGCATTAAGCTATTAAAGATGTAATCTAGTAAGTTGAATTTTCTTACTTTTCTTACAGAAATGTTATTAGTAACAGCTTCTGATATAACTTTATCTTCATCACTATCAAATGTGTTTGCTCTATTTTTTAACATCAAAGGATTTAGAACAAAATTGTTAATTAAAGTAGTATCTACCATACCATCAATATAAAGTAAGAAAGCATTATATTGTTTGTTTCTTGCAGTTAAAGTAAATTCTCTTATAACAATATCACTATTAATAAGAGCGTTAAATCTAACCTTCATATATTCTAAATTAACACTAAGAGTGGGGAAGATGTTTTTTTGCTCATTTTTATAAAAAGACTCTTTTAATTCTTGTTCATAAGTAATATCTTTATCTTTTTGCTCATCTTTGTTTTCAGGGACTGTAAAATTATATTCTTGTTTTTCTTCATATTTAA
Source organism: Clostridia bacterium (assembly GCA_022799315.1). Taxonomy (GTDB): domain Bacteria; phylum Bacillota; class Clostridia; order TANB77; family CAG-508; genus RGIG8482. The sequence continues at coordinate 21,275 of JAAWOE010000010.1, forward strand.
AAATATCATTAAAAACCTGAAAAATGTTTTTCTTTTTTGTATTATCCATAAATTACTCCATACAAAATATTTTTATATATTATTTGTTAAAACAGGAAAAATATGCGTAAATCAAAAAATAAAAACACACGATTTTTAAAATCGTGTGTTTTTGTCTTATAATATTATACAAATTAATCCGCCACTACCTTCATTTACTATACGTTCTAAGGTCTCTTGTAGTTTTCCTTGTGCATCTTCTGGCATACGGCAAAGTTTATTTTGTAAGCCTTCATTTACGAGTTCGTGTAAGCTTTTCCCGAAAATGTTTGATTCCCAAATTTTTTGTGGGTCGCTTTCAAATTCTGAAAGAAGATAATTTACAAGTTCTTCAGATTGTTTTTCACTTCCTACAATAGGAGAAACTTCAGTTTCTATATCTGCACGTATCATATGTATACTTGGTGCTTTTGCTTTTAGTTTTACACCAAATCTTGAGCCTTGTTTTACCATTTCTGGTTCATCTAAAATTAGTTCATCCATACTTGGAGTGACAATTCCATAACCTTTTTGTTTTACTTCATCTAGTGCACATGCAATCTTATCATATTCTTTTTTTGTAGAAGCAAGTTCAGTAACAATAGAGAATAAGTCACCTTCATTACAAATATTAACACCAGAAATTTCAGTTAAAACTTTGTAAAATAGTTCTTCTTTTAAATCTATAGAAATATCTACATTTCCATTTCCTAAGGTTATTTGCGTTAAAGAGGTTTTTTGTATAATCTCAGTTGCCTGAATTTTACTGATTCCAGAGTCTACTTGTTTTAAGACTCTTACATCAGAAAAGGCATTTTTTATTTCATCATACATTTTACATTTTAACCAGTGGTCATCTGATAAACCATCTAACCATTTAGGAAAATTAATATTAATTTGTTCAATAGGAAATTCATATAATATTCTTGCAAAAATATCATTTAAATCATCACCATTCAAACTTGCACAGTCTGTAGGTATAACTGCAACATTGTATTTATCTTCTAACTTTCTTGCAAGTTCTTTTGTATATTCAGAATATGGTTCACTAGAATTTAAAAGAATAACAAATGGTTTATTTAGTTCTTTTAATTCATTAACAACTCTTTCTTCAGCAGCAATATAATCTTGTCTTGGAATGTCTGTAATTGAACCATCTGTCGTTATTAAAATGCCAATAGTAGAGTGTTCTTGTATAACTTTCTTTGTTCCAATTTCAGCAGCTTGTTCAAAAGGAATCTCTTCTTCTGACCATGGTGTTTTTACCATTCTAGGAGCGTCATCTTCTAAATAACCAATAGCATTATTTACAAGATAACCAACACAATCAACTAGTCTTGTTTTTAGTTTTAAGTTGTTTCCAACAGTAATTTCAATTGCTTCATTTGGTACAAATTTTGGTTCTGTAGTCATGATTGTTCTACCTGCTGCGCTTTGTGGCAATTCGTCTCTTGCTCTTTCCTTTTTAAATTCATTATCAATATTTGGAATTACTAATAAATCCATAAATTTTTTAATAAAAGTAGATTTACCAGTTCTAACAGGTCCAACAACACCTATGTAGATGTCACCATCTGTACGTTTTGCTATATCTTCGTATAAGTCTAAATTTTCCATCTATAATTTACCCCCTCAAAAAATGTTTGTACAAATTTAACTTTATTAATGTATATTTAATATAATGAGGAATATTCCTAAATTTTAAAAAAATTTAACCAAAAGTAATTATTAAGAATATGATAAAGTATAAAAGATTGCATTCTATATTTTTTTGTGATAAAATATAGGGCGTGAGATTAGAAAAAGACGACTAACAGAAAGGATAGATGTTATAATGGGGCAAGAAGTAGTTGCAATTGTAATGGCAGCAGGAAAAGGAACAAGAATGAAATCTAAAAAATCAAAATTAGTACATAAAATATATGGAAAAGAAATAATAAGAAGATCAGTTGAAAATGCAAAAAAATCGGGAGTAAGTGAAGTAATAGCAGTAGTTGGGTATCAAAAGGAACAAATAGAAGAAGTTTTAGGTGATAGTGTAAAATATGCTATACAAGAACAACAATTAGGAACAGGGCATGCAGTAATGCAAACTGCAAAATTATTAGAAGGTAAAACTGGCAAAGTACTTATTTTAAATGGTGACCATCCAATTATGAGACCAGAAACATTAAAGAATTTAGTAGAGGAATCAAATAAAAGAGGAGAAAGCGCTACAATTTTAACTATGGTACATGATGGAGTTATTCCATATGGAAAGATAATTCATGATAACGAAGGAAGAATAAAAGAAATAGTAGAACACAAAGATTGCAATGAAGAACAATTACAAATAAAAGAAGTAAATCTTGGAATGTACTGCTTTGATATTCAAGAATTACTAGTAGCACTTAAAAATTTAACAAATGATAATGTTCAAAATGAATATTATTTAACAGATGTTATAAAAATAATGTATGATAAAGGACTAAAAACGGGTTCTATTGTAGTATCAGATAATGCAGAAGTATTAGGTGTTAATGATAGGATGGATTTACAAGTCTTAACAAAAGCATTACAACTTAGAATTAACACAGAACACATGAAAAATGGTGTTACAATAGAAGATATAAACAATACATACATTTATGATGATGTAGAAATAGGAATAGATACAATAATTCATCCAAACACTACTATTAAATCTGGAGTAGTGATAGGAGAAGATTGTGAAATAGGACCAAATGCTTATATTAGAGAAGGATGTAGATTAGCAGACAAAGTGAAAATTGGAAGCTTTGTGGAAATTAAAAAAGCAATTATAGGAGAAGGAGCAAAAGTACCACATTTATCTTATATGGGAGATTGCGAAATTGGTGCAAAGACAAATATAGGATGTGGAACAATTACATGTAATTATGATGGATTTAGTAAAAGTAAAACCATTATTGGAGAACATTCTTTTATTGGTTCAAATACAAACTTAGTTGCGCCAGTAACATTAGGAAAGAATACATTTGTAGCAGCAGGTTCAACAATAACAGATGATGTACCAGATGATTCACTAGCAATTGCAAGGCAAAGACAAACAAACAAAGAAGGCTGGAACAAGAAATAGTGAATAATGAATGGTGAATAGTGAATAATGAAAAAACAAGAAAAGCTTTAGCTTTTCTTGTTTTTTTGAGTATTATAGGAAATTACGATATTTTAAGTTGAAATGTAGGGGCGAAGCTGGTATGTTATGTAGTAAAAAAACTAATCTAGTTTAAATTGGCTTGCTAGCTTATCAATTGTAATACCGCCTTGATTTTTCCAGTCTATTTCAATAGAATTAAATCTTTCATCTTGAAAATTATTAAGAGTTTCCACATCTTTAGGTTCAATTGTGAAATCTAATGAGCCTAAATTGCTATCAATGTTCTTTATAGTATTAGTTTTGATAATTGTATTTAATCCTTTTTCTTTTATTAACCAATTAAGTAATATTTGATTTTGGGTCTTATTATATTTTTTTGACATTTGAACTAAAAAAGGATAGTTCATTTTAGCTATGTTATTTCTTCTTAGAGCTTGATAACATACAAATTTGATATCATTTTCTTTGCAAAAATCAAGTATTCCACTATTTTCATAATACTTACATTCTAAATTATAAACTCCTTCAAAACTATATAAATTGAAGTTTTCAACAAGTTGCTTTAATTGTTCAAAAGATGTATTACTTGCAGAAATATATCTAACTTTACCTTTTTTTACTAATTTATCTATTTCTTCATATGTTTCTAATAGTGGGATCTTTGATGCATAAGATATATGAACTTGTAAAGCATCTACATAATCTATATTCATTCTAGTTAAATATTCATCAAGTTGTTTCTCTACATCTTCTTTCTTTTCAATATAAGGTTCTAAATGGCAAGTAAGAAATATATCATCTTTGTTTACTTTCTTAAAAAAGTCATACAAAAAATTTACTACACTATAGTTACCATACAATAGACTTGTACTCATAAAATTTTGGCCATTTTCTACTGAATATAATAGTGCTTCTAAAGTTTTAGTTTTATTTTCTAAATCAAGTTTATATGTACCAATTCCAATTGGATTTATTTTATTCTCATTTAACATATGTAATCCTCCTAACTAATTTATATGTATTATATCATAAGAATAGGCAAAAACAATAAATTTATAAAAAAAGAAGATAAATAAACTTCCCGAAGTTTATTTATCTTCTTTTTTTATAGTTTGTTGTCACCAGGAATAAAGTAATCAACAACACCATAAACAAGTGCACCAATTATTGCAGCTATCCAAGAAATTGCATAACCTGCAACAAAGAATTGAGTTACATATAGAACTACTGCTGAAAGAACAAAACCTACAAAACCTTTACCAAAAGGACTTGCATGTAATCCAGTAAATCTTACAATTAAGTAATCAATTACTGTAAGAACAACAGCAGCAAGTGCTAATGACCAAATATTATTAATTGTAAAACCAGGTGTAAAGAAAGCTGTAATTGCAAGAACAACAGCAGCTGCAACAAATCTCCATATTATTTGACCAATAGTACTTGTTCCACTTGAACTTTGAACATTGCTTCTTTGGTTATCCATAATTAAGAACCTCCTATCAAAAGATTATATCATTTATGCTATTTTCATAGTTCATGATTTTATTATTTACAAAAAAAATAAAATTATTCAGGATTGATTTGTATAATTATTAGAAAACGGTAAAAAATAAATTAAAATAAAATTTAAAAGGATGTGTGCTATGCTAATTACATTTGTAAGGGCTATTATTTTATACATAATTGTATTAATTGTTATGAGATTAATGGGAAAAAGAGAAATAGGACAACTTCAACCTTTTGAACTTGCAATTTCAATTATGATTGCAGATCTTGCATCAATTCCAATGACAGAAACAGGAATACCAATTACAAGAGGAATAATACCAATTTTAGGATTACTTGTAATGCATTTACTAATTTCTCTTATAAATTTAAAAAGTGTAAAAGCAAGAGAAATTATATGTGGTAAACCACGTATTCTTATATATAGAGGAAAAATTGATGAAAAAGCACTAATAAAAGAAAGGTTTACTATTAACGAATTAGAAGAAAGGCTAAGAGGAAATGGTGTAGCAAGTGTTGGAGATGTAGAGTATGCAATATTAGAAACTAGTGGAGATATTACAGTAATACAAAAACCAAATAAAAGAACTACAATACCAGAAGACTTTAATATTATGCCAGAATATGAAGGGATACCATATGATTTAGTAGTAGATGGGAAAATAATGAACAAAAACTTGAAGAAGATAGGAAAAGATTATAATTGGTTACAAAAAGAAGTAGGAAAATTTAAAATAAGACCAGAAGAAGCCCTACTTGTTACATTTGATGGAAAAGGGCAAATTTTCTGCCAGAAGAAGGGAGAATAAAATGCATAAAGAATTAATTATTAGTATCGTAATTGTTATTTCGATTTTTGCATTAAATTATATAACTCAAAATTACACTGACAAAACTGTAATTGAAGTAAAGGAATATTTAGAAAAAGTAAAAGAAGAATTAATAAAAGAAGAACCCAATTTTAAAGAAGCAATAATAAAAGCTGATAAAGCATTTGAAAAGTGGGAAGAGTTAGATGATAAATTAGCTCTTTATATAGAACATGATGAAATCGAAAAAGTAACTACAGCAATAACATCAACTGTAAGTTTTACTAAAATGAAGGATGAAGGACAAGCTGTGGATAGTATAGATAGATGTAAATATTTGTTAGATCATATAGATGAAAGAGAAAAATTTGCATTAGATAATATATTTTAAAAGATGCTTTCTATTTTGAAAGCATCTTTTATATATTATTATTTTACCATATCATCCATTCCATACAATCCAGCAGGTTGTGAAGCAATAAATTCACAAGCCTTTAGAGCACCTTCTGCAAATACATCTCTTGAATAAGAGGTATGTTTTATTTCAAATGTTTCATGTTCTCCAAAGAACATAACACTATGCTCTCCAACAATATTTCCTCCACGAATAGAAGAAAAACCAATTTCATTAGGATTTCTTTTTTCATGTATATCATGACGGTTAAAGTTATACTCTAGCTTTTCATCCATAACCTCATTAATTGCATTTGCAAGTAAAACTGCTGTACCGCTTGGAGCATCTACTTTTCTATTATGATGTGTTTCTACAATTTCAATATCTGTTCCTTTTAGATTTTTTGCAACTTCAGCGACTACTTTTTTCATTAAATTAATATCAAAAGACATATTAGAAGATTGAAAAACAGGAATAGAAGTAGAAATTTCTTTTATTTCATCTAATTGCTCTTTTGTAAAACCAGTAGTAGCAATAACTATAGGCACATTTTCTTTTACGGCATATTTTAAAATATTAAAAGTTGCACAAGGAACACTAAAATCAACAATAACATCAGGTTTTTCTTTAATATCATCTATATTAGAATAAACAGGAAATGTGTTTTTTCCATCATCATTAATGTCAAATCCACAAGCAAGTAATAAGTTAGGAAAGCTATCGATTTCTTTTGCTAAAACTTGGCCCATTCTACCGGTTACATCCATTAATTAAAACTTTTATCATTTTTATTTCATCCTTTCTTGTGTAAGAATAATTTGTATAAATATGTGTAGGGGTCGACGCCCACGTCGACCCTTTTAATTTACATATTTACAAATGGGTCGACGTGGGCGTCGACCCCTACAATAATTTTTATCTTAAAATAACTAACATACTTAAAAATACATATGCATAACGATATAATTTTTGTATACTACGTTTTGATTTATATGCTTTTATAGATTCTTCTAATGCACAATATTTATCAACTAAAGTAATTACATAACTTTCTTTATATTTTGGAAACTTAATTGTAAGTGGCCACATGTGCTTTAAAATAATATCGCATTCTTTTTCATTTAAACTAAATAGTTTAGAAGCATTTTCTAAAGCGGTCTTTGGATGTGTGAAAGCATGAAGACCTTTTCTACCATCTTGTCTTTGTCGCCAATCATATAAAAACAAGTCATGTAACATACCAGCACGAGCTACTGAAACATAGTCTAAATTATATTTTCTACATATTAAATAACTATAATAAGCAACATTTCTACAATGTTCAAAACAAGATGTATCATAATGTTGCTTGTAATCTTTCATTTTTTGAACAGTTTCATTCGTCATTAAATCTTTTATAATTTCCACAAATTCTGTTTGAAGTGATTTTTTATTTTCTTCTTCTAGTAATAACATAAATAAAATTTCATCTCCTATAAAATCTTATGTATAAATATCATCACTTTTCATTATAGCATAAAAGATAATGATTGTAACTAACTTTAAGAAAAAATTAATTAAAATTGTTACTGTATAATTGTTTTGGGTAATGTATATTATTATATGTTTATTTAAACTGTTATCTAGCAACTTAAAATTTACAATACTCCATAGTTTTGTAATTCTTGTTTTAATATAGCAGCATTCTTTTCAGAAAGAGGTGTTAAAGGTAATCTTGGGTTTCCAAAATCATAACCAATCATATTTAAAGCAGCTTTAACAGGAATTGGGTTTACTTCACAAAATAATGCATTTATTAAAGAAATAGATTCTAATTGAGCCTTTTTTGCATCTTCAAAGTTTCCATTTAAATAATCATGAACCATTTTGCTTGCCTTTTTAGGTGCAACATTTGAAAGTACAGAAATAACACCTTTTCCACCAACAGAAAGAACAGGTAGTATTTGATCATCATTTCCGCTGTAAATTGTTAAATTATTACCACATAATGCAGCAATTTCTGCAACTTGTGATAAGTTACCACTTGCTTCTTTAATTGCAACTATATTTGAAATCTTAGAAAGTTCTAAACAAGTATTAGGTAAAACATTTACACCAGTCCTACTTGGAACACTATATACTATAATTGGTAGGCTTGTGCTAGAGGCAATTGCTTTGTAATGTTCTATAAGTCCATTTTGAGTTGCCTTATTATAATAAGGTGTAACAACTAAAGCACCATCTGCACCAATACTTTCTGCATATTTTGTAAGTTCAATAGCAGTTCTAGTACAGTTACTTCCAGTACCAATAATAACAGGAACACGACCAGCAACTTTTTTAACAGCATATTTAAAAGTTTCTTTTCTTTCAGAATCTGTCATAGTGGCAGATTCACCTGTTGTACCACAAACAACTAAAGCATCAATTCCTTCTTCAATTTGAAAATCAATTAAACGACCGAATTCTTCAAAATTTACACCTGATTCGGTAAAAGGTGTTGCGATTGCGGTTGCGCAACCTTCAAATAAAATTTTTTTCATAATAATACGCTCCTAAAAGCTAATATATAGCAAAATATAATTATACATTTTTGCTTCCTACATTATATGTTAATATAATGAAAAAAGAAAGGTTTTTTTGAAAAAATAATTACACCTTTTTTATTAAAATTATTGCATAACAAGAATAGTTAGTATAGAATATACATATATACAAAAGCAGAAAGAGAGTGTGAAAAAATGTCTTATATTAAGCTAGATTTTACAAATACAAATATTCCAGTGGAAGATATATTAGACTATAAAGATGAAGTAAAAAAAATACATGGTAGTTTACATGAAAAAGCAAGTGATGAAAAAGAATTTTTAGGGTGGCTAAAATTACCAACAGACTATGATAAAAAAGAATTTGAAAGAATAAAAAGAGCAGCAAACAAAATAAAAAAAGATTCTGATGTTTTATTATGCATTGGGATTGGTGGCTCATATTTGGGAGCAAGAGCTGTTATTGAAAGTTTAACACATACATTCTATAACTATGGTAAAAGAAACGGCCCACAAATTTTATATGCAGGAAATAATTTAAGCCCAAATTATATTAACGATTTAATAGATATAATTGGAGATAGAGAAGTTTCTATAAATGTAATTTCGAAATCTGGAACAACAACAGAACCTGCGATAGCATTTAGAATTTTTAGAGAATTTTTAGAAAATAAATATGGAATAGATGAAGCAAGAAAAAGAATTTATGTTACAACAGATAAAGAAAGGGGAGCATTAAAAACACTTGCAAATGATGAAGGTTATGAAACATTCGTTATTCCAGATAATGTTGGCGGTAGATATTCTGTTTTAACAGCGGTAGGGCTACTACCAATTGCAGTAGCTGGAATAGATATAGACAAATTAATGTTGGGTGCAAAAATTGCAGAAGATAAATATAAGGATGACAACCTAAAATATAATGAATGTTACAAATATGCAGTTGTAAGAAACATACTATATAAAAACAATAAAAATATAGAAATATTAGCAAATTATGAACCAAAATTGCATTACTTTACTGAATGGTGGAAACAATTATATGGAGAAAGTGAAGGAAAAGAACAAAAAGGAATTTTTCCAGCAGGTGTAGACTTTACAACAGATTTACATTCAATGGGACAATATATTCAAGAAGGTAGAAGAAATTTATTTGAAACAGTTCTTGCAGTCGATGAAACAAATCTTGACATTACTATAAAACAAGATGAAGACAATTTAGATGGAATGAATTTTGTTTCAGGAAAAACATTAGATTTTGTTAATAAAAAAGCAATGGAAGGAACGATAGAAGCACATGTGACAGGAGGAGTACCTAATATTGTAATACATATAGAAAGATTAGATGAACAAACAATAGGAGAGCTAATTTACTTTTTTGAACTAGCTTGTGCAATGTCTGGAACATTATTGGGAGTTAATCCATTTAATCAACCAGGTGTAGAAGAATATAAAAAGAATATGTTTAGACTTCTTGGAAAACCAGGATATGAACAAAAATAGAAAGAAGGAAAATAAATATGAAAATATATGATAAAGAAATGTACCAAAAAGAACAATGGTTAAAAAGTGTTCTTTTGGTTGCTGGGATTTTTGTATTAGGTTTTATAGTTGGATATTTTGTACACAGTTTTGAAAAACAAGAAGAAATAAATTCATTACAAAATCAAGTAAATACATTACAAAGAGAAATAACACAAATTGGAATTGTATAATAACATAACATTAAATGAATATGTAGTAATATAAAATTAAAAATTCCGTTCTCCAAGGCGTTTTAGTATAATTGGTCAAAAAAATAATGTAACACATTATACCTAGAAAAAGAAGAAACAACGCTTTGCTAAGAATGGTCGAACTCGTTTTTACTTTTATATTACTACATATTCTTAGTGTATATTATTAAAAAAACCATAATTAAATGAAAGCTAAAGGATTGACAACCAATAAAAAAGAGAGTATTATAATAAATAGATAAATAATAAAACGAAAATGAGACAAAGTAAAAACAAAGTTACTTTTAGAGAGTAATTAGCCATAGGCTGAAAGCTAGTTACAAGAAAACAGTTTTGAAAAACTACCTCATTATGTTTCTAGAAAAAAACTAGACGGTGATTCCGTTATAATCTTAAATTGAGTTAAAAATAGGGTGGAACCGTGTATATTGCACCCCTAGGTATTAAAACAAAAATACCTAGGGGTGTTTTTGTGTGATAAAGGAGGAAAAAGTATGATTAAAGTAAGTTTAAAAGATGGTTCTATTAAAGAAGTAGAAAAAGGAATTTCTATATTAGAACTTGCAAAAAATATTAGTGAAGGGTTAGCAAGAGTGGCAACATCAGCTGAAGTAAATGGAGAAGTAAGAGATTTGAGATTCAAATTAGAAGAAGATGCAACAGTTAATATTTTAACTTTCGATAGCGAAGAAGGTAAAAAAGCATATTGGCATACAACAACACACATTATGGCACAAGCTGTAAAAAGATTATTCCCAAACACAAAATTAGGAATTGGTCCAGCAATTGAAAATGGATTTTATTATGATTTTAAAGTAGACAAACCATTTGACGAAGAAGATATTAAAAAAATAGAAGAAGAAGCAAATAAAATTATAAAAGAAGATATTGAAATAAAAAGATTTACTCTACCAAGAGAAGAAGCAATTAAGTTTATGAGCGAGAAAAACGAAGATTATAAAGTAGAACTAATCAAAGAATTACCAGAAGATGAAGAAATATCTTTCTATGAACAAGGTGAGTATGTAGACCTTTGTGCTGGGCCTCACTTAGAAAGTACAGGAAAAGTTAAAAAGATGAAGATATTAAATACTTCAGCAGCATATTGGAAAGGTGACCAAGAAAATGACAGTATGCAAAGAATTTATGGTATTTCTTTCCCAAAAGCAAGTATGCTAGATGATTATTTAAACATGATAGAAGAAGCAAAGAAAAGAGATCATAGAAAATTAGGTAGAGAATTAGATTTATTCTTCTTTGATGAAACAGCTCCAGGAATGGCATATTGGATGCCAAAAGGTTTAAAGATGATGAATATATTAATAGACCTTTGGAGAAAAGAACATGAAAAAAGAGGATATATGGAATTTTCAGGACCTCAATTAAATAGTAGTGAATTATGGAAAACATCTGGACATTGGGATCACTATAAAGAGGATATGTTCGTATTAACAGATTCTGATGGGAAAGAACAAGCACTAAAACCTATGAACTGCCCAAATGCAATAAAAATATTTGCTTCAAGACAAAGAAGTTATAAAGATTTACCTTTAAGATTTAATGATATAGATGTTATTCATAGAAATGAAAAATCAGGACAATTAAATGGATTATTTAGAGTAAGAATGTTTAGACAAGATGACTCGCATAACTTCATTACAGAAGACCAAATTGGTTCTGAAATTAAGGATATTATTGAAATTGCAAAATATTTATATGGAATTTTTGGTTTAGAATTTGAATTAACATTATCAACAAGACCAGATGACTATATGGGTGATATAGAACTATGGAATAAAGCAGAAGCAAACTTAAGAGATGTATTAGATGAATTATGTGGAAAAGATGAATATAGAATTAATGAAGGTGATGGAGCATTCTACGGGCCTAAAATAGATATCAAAATGAAAGATTGTTTAGGTAGAGAATGGCAAATGGGAACAGTTCAAGTTGATTTCCAATTACCACTTAGATTTAACTTGTCTTATATTGATAATGATGGAGAAAAGAAAACACCAATACTAATTCATAGAGCATTATTCGGTTCATTTGAAAGATTTATAGGAATTATTACAGAACACTTTGCAGGAGCATTCCCTGTATGGCTTTCACCAGTACAAGTAAAAATTTTACCAATATCAGATGCACATTTAGATTATGCAAATAGTGTAAAAGAAGAACTTGCAAGTAAAGGAATAAGAGTAGAGGTAGATTCTAGAAACGAAAAAATCGGATATAAAATCCGTGAAGCACAAGTACAAAAAACACCATATATGCTAGTTGTAGGAGAAAAAGAAATAGAAGAAAAAGCAGTAGGAGTACGTTCAAGAGCAGACGGTGATATTGGACAAATGAAAGTAGAAGACTTTATAAACAAAATACAAGAAGAAATAAAAAATTATACAAAATAAAAAATATTAAAAAAGTGATTCAATGAATCACTTTTTTAATAAGAAAAATTTAAATGTAAACTTAAAAAGTCTTGCGAAGCAAGATTTGTTTTGATATACTAACGGTAAAGTAAAATGTGGAGGTTATTATGCCTAAAAATACAAATGAAAATGATATAGAAATGAAGTTAAAATATATAGGCTTGGATTTAGAAAATATACCAAGCTTTTTAAAAGATTCAAAAGAAATAGACTATAGACCAATAAAAGTAAATGAAGAAAATACATATAAAGTATATAAATATATACCAATATCTAATATTGAAATATTATTAACACCAACAAATAGATTAAATACAATTAAAGAAAAATATACTAAAGCAAGCAGATTAATTACATACTTAAATCCAAAAGAAGAAAATGATATTTTTAAACACACAACATTTTTAAAAATGTTAAAAGAAGTAGAAATAAGAGAAATAGAGAAAATAGAAAAAGAGCAAAAAGAATTATTAAAGCAAATTCCATACAAAGTGAGATTTGAAGAAAATTACTTATGGCAGATATATTATTCAGATATTCAAAATATATATTTCATGCTAGTTCCTACAGAAGACTTGGAATATGCTAGTTTTTTCTATTTGCTAAAAAAGAAAATAGAGTTATCTAAAACAGATAAAGAGGAAATGATATTTGTTCCAATTTGTTATGAAAATTATTCTGAACAATATGTTAAAAATTCAGAAATTTCAGATTTAGAAAAGTATATATGGTTTTTTACAAAAGAATGGCCAAACATATATGAAGTGTATAACAAAAAAGGTGAATTAAGCATTCAAATTGTTGGAAAAACCATTGTATATAATAACATTAAAAGTGATTATAAAGTAAAGTTAGAAAATAAAGAAGAAGCACTTAAATTTTATAAACTGTTAAAAGCATTATTTATTTTAGAAACAGAGTTGCCACATTACTATGAGTTTATAGTAAAAATTAATCAATATGGCGGATTAGATTTTAGATACGAACAAAAGAAAATAACGTATGATAATATGTTAGATATACTAAGCAATGAATATCTAAAAGCAAAAGACGAAATTGTAAAATTAGAAGAAGCCAAAACAAATTTAGAAGAACAAAAAGAAAAATTGAAAATTATTTCTAATAAAAAAGGTCAAGAGTATTTAGCAAAAGAAAAACAAATTGCCACTTATTTAGAATACAAAAAAACTTTCTTTGGAAGAGTAAAATACTTTTTTAAAGCTAAAAAAATGAAAAAAGAAGTAACTAAAATAGAAGAAACTGAAGAAGTAGTAGAACCAGAAAAAAGGACAGAAACAGTAAAAACACAGTTTATAACTAAAGACTATTATACAATTGATGATATAGTGAAAATTTATAAAGATTTAGATATTATCAAGAGTTATGTAAAAAATTTAGAACTAGATACAAATGCATTAATAAATAAAATTGAAAATATGGAAAACAAAATTAAAAATGCAACAGCATATATTGAAGAAATAGATAAACATGAAAAAAGTATTTTTGAATTTTGGAAGTTTGCAAATAAAGATGATAGTTTAATGTTAAATGAAGGAAGTATTATAGAAGATGTATCTAAAAATAAAATAGAAAAAGTATATGATTATGTAGAAGACATGGAAGAAATTGGAGAATTAGTAGATAAAACACAAAGAAAATTTACAGAACAAGAAAAAGATGCTATCTATATTGGAACTACAGACTTAATAAATGTATTAAATCATTTAGATAATAACGATATAATAGAAAAAAGTTTAGATACACTAAAAGAAGAAACTAACAACAGAAGAATACTGTTTAGTACCGATAAAATGGATATATTTGGAGAAATGGCAGATAATAATACAAAAATAAAAGTATTAGGAGGCAAAAAACATAGAGAAACAGCTAAAGATATATTAAAAATCTTAGAAATTAATACTGATACAACAATAGAAGAATATAAAGAAAAATTAATTAAAATACTAGCTACAATAAAACAGTGTATAGAAAATGTAAGAGAAGCTATATCAATTCCTGTATATATAAAAGCAGAAAAAATAGATGAACTAAATGATTTGAAAGTGTTTGACATAAACTTAGAAGAAATTATACAAAACAGTGGAAATAAAGAGATAAATATATATAAAATAAATGTGAAATCAAGCAATAAAGTAGTATATTTTTCAAATTGTATTTACTATAATAATTATAATAAGACCTTACCTTTAGGTATGGACGTTGGTACAAAGTGTTTATTAAACATAGATAAAGACAAATTAAAAAAAGTAAGTAAAGATGATTTTAGAATAAGTATACAAACTGATGATTTTAAAGTCAATACAAAGAAAGTCAACATATATGAATACGAAATTGTGGAGGAAAATGATGATAAATAGAGCGATTGTAATTGTTTTAGATAGTTTTGGCGTTGGAGAATTACCAGATGCAAAAGACTATGGAGATGAAGGAAGCAACACCTTAAGAGGAATATATAATAATACAAAATTAGATATTCCAAATATGAAAAAACTAGGATTATACAACATACAAGATATAGATATTCCTGAAAAAGAAGAATGCCCAATTGGAGCATTTGGAAAAGCAGCTGAGCAATCAGTGCGGAAAAAATAGCCCAGTAGGACATTGGGAGATGTCTGGTTTTATATTAAGAAATGGGTTTAAAACATATCCAAATGCATTTCCAGGAGAAATGGTTAATGAATTTATCCAAAAAACTGGAGTAAAAGGAGTACTTTGTAATGAAGTTGGCTCGGGGACAGAAATATTAAAACGATTTGGAGAAGAACATATACGTACTGGTTATCCAATTATTTATACTTCTGCAGATAGCGTTTTTCAAATTGCAGCACACGAAGATGTAATACCAGTTGATAAATTATACGAGATTTGTAAAATAGCAAGAGAAATTTTAGATAAACCTCAATATAATGTAGGAACTGTTATTGCAAGACCATTTATTGGAACAAACTCTGAAGATTTTACAAGAACGTATAATAGAAAAGATTTTGAATCTGAAAAGTTTGGGAAAACCATGTTAGATATAATAAAAGAAAATAGAAAAGAAGTAATAGCAATAGGAAAAATACAAGATTTATTTGCAGGACGTGGAATGACAAAAATGATTCATACAAACGGAAATGAAGATGGAATAGAAAAAACAATCGAAGAAATGGGGAAAGGTACAGAAGGACTTATTTATACAAATCTTGTGGATTTTGATATGCTATATGGACATAGAAATAATATAGACGGTTATGCAAGAGCATTAGAATATTTTGATAGCAAGTTACCTAAAATTATATCTTGTATGAAAGAAACAGATATATTAATAATAACAGCAGACCATGGAAATGATCCATCTACACCTAGTACAGATCATGACCGTGAATATATACCAATTTTAGTTTATGGAAAACAAGTAAAAGAAAACGTGGATTTGGGAATAAGAGATACTTATGCAGATATTTCAGCAACAATATTAGATATTTTAGATATGGAACAATTAGAAGGTATATCTTTTAAAAATGAAATTATAAAATAAAAGGTAAAAATAAAGAGCTAGTATTGACTGGCTCTTTAGAATGTGATAATATAACTAAGCATAAAAAATATGCCCGAGTGGCGGAATTGGTAGACGCACACGACTCAAAATCTAAATGGATTTTTTAATATGTAAATCCTAAATGTATTGAAAATATTAATGTTTAGATATTTGATAGTGCCGAAATTAGTTCCAACATCTAACAAATATCTAACATAATTGTAAAACGCTTAATTTTTAAAAACATGTCGATGTGGCGGAATAGGCAGACGCACAGGTCTCAAAAACCTGCGGATAACATCCATGTGGGTTCGATTCCCACCATCGACACCATAACTTAAATATTATTCGAAGATGAAGAATTGCTTTCTTCATTTTCTTTCTTTTTATCTGTAAGTTTAAAAGTATCTTCTAAAACATTAGCAGAAATTTTTTTAGAGTTACTATCTAAATGAGCATATAAGTTTGCAGTAGTAGAAAAATTAGAATGACCAAGCCACTCTTGAATCGATTTCATAGGAATATTTTTAGCAAGTAATAAACTTGCACAAGAATGTCTTAAATCGTGAAAACGAATATGTCTCATATTATTTTTATCAAGCAATATACTAAAATGTTGTGTAACATAGTCAGGTCTTACAATATTTCCATCAGGTTTAACAAAAATATAATTCAAATACTTTTTGTTATAACTATTACCAAAAGCCTTTTGGAAAGCTTGTTGTTTTTCTTTTGCATCTAAAAGCATATTTGCAATATTATCAAATAAAGGCAAAGTTCTATAACTAGATTTGTTTTTGGTTCTATCTTTTCCTTCAATTTTTCTATTATTACCATCTGTATTTGTAATTGTAATAGTGTGTTTTATAGTAATTGTTTTATTTTCAAAATCAAAAGAATCCCATTGTAAACCTAAAACTTCACTTCGTCTTAATCCATAAAAAGCAGTAATCAAAATAATAAGTTCTAGTGAGTCATTTTTAGATATTTCAAATAACTTATTTAATTCACTTTCATTGTAGAAACTATTAATAAATTGAACTTTTTTAGGTCTTTGGACTTTATCAGCAGGATTACTCACAATAACATTCATTTTAAAGGCATAATCTAAACATTTTCTTATAAGAGCATGGTGGTGAATAACTGTATTTGCACATAAATTATATTCTTCCATTAGTACATTATAAAAGTTTTGAATATGAATAGGTTCTAAATCTTTTAGTTTTATAGGATGTTCTGTAAAATATTGTTTTATATGATTATTAGCAATCTGCCTATAAGAAGTAAAAGTAGAACTTTCTATTGTGTGTTGTACAATTTTTAGCCAATTAAAAAGATACTCTATAAATAGAATATCAGTTGTATTATTTGTATTTGAGTTTGTTTCTGCTTTATCTAATGTTTTTAATTGTAATTCTTTTTCTAATTTTTCTCTTAATTGTTCTGCAACTACTAAAGCTTGTTTCTTGTTACCTCGTTCTTTTAGTCCTGTGGAACGCCAAGGCAAATGTCTTTTTCCATTTTCATCATAATACTCTAAAACAGCTTGATAAATACCATTTCTAACTTGCAGACAACTTACAGATACTTTGTTTACTTGTAAATTTTCTGTTACCAAATTTAACTCCTTTCCAATGTAACAGACTAAATTAATTTACTATTGATTTCTTTGTAGTAAATATAATAGCCTAAACACTCTTTTTTACTAAATAATTTATAACGCAATGTTTAGGGATTTTATATTCTCTACCAACTTTTATAGATTTAATAGCATTTTGTTTAACTAACCTATAAGCAAGAGTTATACCTATGCCTAGCATTTCTGCTAATTGTTTTACAGTTACTACATCTTTATATGTAGTAAACATTACTTTGTTCAAATTAGTATCTTCCATAAACTTAACCTCCTTAAAAAATTCACAATAGCAAATAAAAATTTTACTATATGTATGCGTATTGCGTTTTTGAGAGAGGTCAATCCTCATACTTGTTTTTCTTCAAAAATTAATAAGCTTTTGCACTAATTCTTCGTGGTAAATCAATAGATGCTTTAATACCTCTTTGCATAATATATTGATTTTTCTTACTATCATAGTGATAAATACTAGAATTAGCTTTTTTACAGGCATAGTCAGAAAGTGGATGTGCATTATAAGAAAGTTCTATTGCATCTTGCTTTTGAAGTTCTAATAATTGTTCATAAATTATATCTTTTTTAGAACTTCTAACATAATTCTTTTGATATTCTGCTTGGGCAATTTTTCTTTTTTCTGAATTAATAGATTTCCTAGAACTTTTTTCTTGCTCATATCTTCCATCTTCCTTAATAGTTTTAGAAATATATTGTTGAGAAACATTTATAATATCAGCGATTTCCTTTTGTTTCAAATGTTTATTAAAATATAAATCTAAAATTTGCTCTTTTTTATCCAAAAGATTTCCTCCTTTCATTTAGTTGTATTTTTGTTTGTTGATTTTTAGATACAAAAATCCTAAGGACTTTTAGGTAAAATTTCCAAACCAAACTTGACTATTATCTATAAAGACTATATAATAGTAATAACTTGATAAATATTATCAATTATAAAATGTAATATGACAACTCTACCAACAATTACTATACATATATAATATAGTAATAATTCATAATTGTCAAGTATTACATATAAATTTTTAAAAAAATTTTTGGGAGAGTGAAGATGAGAAAGAATAATACAGGAAATTTCAAGACTTTTTGGTTTAAATATAGTGATTATGAACTAAGAGAAATAGATAAATTTACATATATAACACCAAAGGAAGACTCTAAAGTTGCAATGTATGACCCATTTAATGTTTCTGACAGTATATTAGTAGATATACTACTGATAGGAAGAGATGTAGAAAATGATGAATTAAAATTAGCAGAAGAGAAAATTATAGACTTTGTAAAGAAATATGGGTTATTAGGAGAATTAACATATTTGCCATTAAATACAGATATTGTAAAACAAAGTAAAGTATACTTGCCTGTTGGAAATGTAGTTTGTAACAAAGAAACATTAACTGCAGGAGAATACATAAGGCTATTTCTAAAATGTGAGAAGAAACAAAAAGTTACAATAAAAGAAAATTCAAAAGGAGAAATTTTAGAATTATCAATAGAAAATGAAGCAAATCCACTTGCTTTTATAGATAGACCAGGAGAATATGCAGTAGTATTTTCAAAAGCCTATTCAGAAGGTGTAGTTTGGATTATGGATTATGCAAGAAGATTATATTTAACATTCGAGGCAATAGAAGATTATAGTAAAGTAGAAAATGCTTATACAAGGCAAAAATATGATAATTACATAGAAAACTTTAATGCTTCAAAAATTGCTTGTAGAATATTAATGCATAGCAATAAAGAATACCCTCCTGTTTTAGAATGGAACTTTAATTCTTTAAAACTTGCAATAGACACAATGTTTGCATTAAATGAAACAAGCGAAAGAAAAACAGTAAAAATGTGTAAACATTGTGGCAAACCTTTTGCCTCAGATAATTTAAAAGCAGAATATTGCAGTCCACAATGTAGAAATCAAGCTAATGTTTATAAAAGTAGAGCGAAGAATAAATAATAATAATGCTATCTGGAGGTTGAAAATGGAACAACATAGTATAGATTTTTCTAATAAATCGTTAAACTATATAAAATTAAAAGAATTATTTGAAGAATTAAAAAAGGTAGAGAATATAGATAATATAATAATAGATATAAAATACATAGAAAAAAATAGAAATTCGAAAAGAGAGATAAGTAAATCTTTTGATAATATAGAAAAGTTATTAGAATATCTAAAGGGATTAAGCAAAATAGATGAAATAAATGTAATATTTTATAGTCACGATGATAGATTTGATTTAAAATATAATCATTATACAGAAGGTTGGAGATTAGAATATAAAACTGAGAATAATATTTCAAAATCCATTATATGTACATTAAATAATTATTTCAAACCCAATTATATTAAGAATTTACTGTTTCATAATATATATATTCTCTGGTCTATGTTTGGAGGATTGTGTATAGGTTATAGTATTAATTTTTATAATGCAAAAGATAATGAAATTATTAAACGAGTTAGTTTATATATTCTTATTTTTCTATTCTTTATTTTATTAGTAATTAGTATATACAAAGCAAAGAAAAGAAAACGACCATATGTAAATAATAAGTTTTGGGAAATACATAAAGTAGAAATTGTGCAAAATATAATTTTTTATTTTTTAGGTGTAGTTACTCCTTATGTGATTTCTTGGATTATAAATGTTATGAAGTAATTAGATTGGAGGAATTAAATGTTTGAAATTAAAAATTTTGATAATTGGATAGAAGATATTGAATCTGGAAAGTTTGGTAGTGGTGCAAGCGAAAAGATATGGCTTATTAATCCAGACACAAAAGAAAAAGGTATTTTCAAATTTCCCAAAGTAAAAGACAAACAAAAAGGAATAATAACAGGAGAATACTGGGCTGAGAAACTAGCCACTGAAATTGGGAAGCTGATAGATGTAGAATGTGCTAGAGTTGACATAGGTATATATAAAGGAAGAATTGGTTCAATGAGTTATAACATAGTTAATTATGATCCATTCGGAAAACCTACTAATTTACTAGAAGGAATAGTATTTATACAAAATCAATATCCATATTATGATAAAAATAAATTACAAGATACATATTCAAAAGATAAATACTCAATACAAATGATTCAAAATAGTTTAATGGGAATAGATATTAATAAGTTCTATAAAATTGTCATTTTTGACATACTAATAGGAAATAGCGATAGACACCATAGTAACTGGGCTATTATAACTAAAAGGACAGAAAGTAAGAGATTTGATAATGTAGTAGACGTATCTTTTGATTTTGCTCCATTATATGATAATGGCTCATCATTATGTGCATATGAAGACAATAATAATTTAGATGTATTCTTTAAAGATAAAATGAAATTTGAAGCATTAGTAAACACAAAATCAAAATCTACAATAGGCTGGGAAAATGAAAGACCAATAAGACATTTTGAATTGCTTAGGAAACTAAAAGAAAATTCATACTCAATAACATTACCATACATAGAGAATATTAAAAAGAATATTACTGAGCAAAGTATAGATAGACTTTTAAAAGAATTTGATAATAATATAATAAGTAATGATATGAAAAGATTATTAAAGATGTTTCTTTTAGAAAGAAGAAAAAGAATGCTAGAAATATATAATTTGAAAGATGAGGTGTAGAAAGAAATGGAAAGAGATTTAGTATACCTAGTTTGGAAAGATGTAAGGACAGGAAATAAATATAAAGTAGCTGAATTATATAAGAAAGATGGAAAATTTTATTTTAAATATATTTTAGAGAATCTGCAAGAGGCAAAAAATAATGGATTTGAATTATTAATCGCATTTCCACAAATTAATGCAACATATGAAAATCCACAATTATTTGCTGTGTTCAGTAGTCGATTGCCAGAACCAACAAGACCAGAAATTAAAGAGATTTTAGAAACTTATGGAATGACAGAATATGATGAATTTGAATTATTAAAAAGAAGTGGTGCAAAATTACCAACTGATAATTATGAATTTGTTAAATAGAAGGAGAAGAAAAATATGTTTGAAGAAGAAATTAATCTTATAATAGAAAAAAACAAAAATTTAATAGATAAAGCTGTAGAGATTATGAAACAAGTAAATGATCCAAAGCATTCTTTATCTCATATGGAAAGTGTTGTAAAATATACAATAGAGATTTTAAGGCATGAAGAAAAGGCTAATAAAGAGGTTTGTATTATTTCAGCCTATTGGCATGATGTGGGAAGAAGTATACAAAAAAAAGACCATGCGTTACTAAGTGCTAATATGTTAAAAGAAGAAATGACAAAATTGCAATATGATAATGAAATTATAGAACAATGTTATTTAGCAATTTATAAACATAGTTGGTATGATATGCCAGAAACTTTAGAGGGAATAATAGTAAGGGATGCAGATAAAATAGATTTTATTGGAATTGGTCGATGGAAACAGTGTATAAAAGAACAAAACAAGTGTAACAGTATTTTA
Source organism: Clostridia bacterium (assembly GCA_022799315.1). Taxonomy (GTDB): domain Bacteria; phylum Bacillota; class Clostridia; order TANB77; family CAG-508; genus RGIG8482. Next base: position 43,456 of record JAAWOE010000010.1, read on the forward strand.
GAACTATTACCTACCCTAAGAAGTGAACTTTTACAATTAGAATGTTCAAGAAAAATATATGATATAGAAGTATCTAAGTTAATAAAATATCTGCATGATATAATTTTTGATGTAAAGTAAATCAAAATGAAGATGAAAAGGAGCATTTTTTATATGCTCCTTAATAACATTTATTTACTTTTAATAATACCCAATTTACAAAAATAGTAATAAGCATCCATACCACCTTTAAAATAAATTTCTCTTTCAATAATATCTTGTAAATCATAATATAAGTTAAGAATTTTAGAAATAGACAAGCATTCTTCTTTGGAAAGTCCATCTTCTAAAACTTCATCATCAAGCAATTTTTGTAGATTAATATTGCTGTCTAAAATTTTGTGAATTTGCTTATGCAATTCCTTGTAATCTTCATTGTTATTCTTTAAGTAACTTCTAACACCATCAAAAAGTTCATAAAAATTATCACTATTTTCATCATAAAATGAAATAAATCTTTGTTCTTCATTCATATCTAATACCTCCATTAATTATAAATATATCTTTCTAAAATTATTTCTTCGATAGAATTTTTAAGGTTGTTCATCTTACCAACCCATTCTAATTGATTAGTTGCTTTTAATTCTTCTGTAATGCCTTCTTTTTCTGCCATTAGTTTCATTTGTGTAACAAAAAAGTCACTTGCTTGTTTATCTATATCTAGCAAGTGATTTATAAGTTCATCATTCATAAATAGTATTGTATATTCGGCTTTCTTATGGTTTTTAAGGTGATTTAACCTCATTCTAGCATACTTTCCTAATGTAACATTTTTAGTAGTATTTGATGATACTAAGTTTGGTAAATAATAATCCCCACACTTTGTATAAGTTATTTTCATAATTTCCTATCATCCTTTCTCTTTGATTTATCTAATTTTTTCATTTGCTTTTCAAAGTCAAAACAAATGCCATGTTTCTTTTCAAATTCTTTAATTAAAGTATCTGTAAAGGGAACACCTACTATTTTACAAATAAAAATTGCAAGTAACTGTATAGCTTCAGACCATTCCTTTAAAGCTTTTTCTAGTTGATTAGTTCTTGTTTTAAAGAAGTTTAATTCTTTACGAAATTTTATCTCTATTAGTTCTATTTTATAAGAAGATTCAAACTCTATATTAGAGCATTTTTGATTCAATTTGTTATTTTCATTCCATAAATAAGAGTTTTCTTCTATATATTTTGATGCCATATTCACTAAATGAGTCTGTTTGCTTAATTCTTTGTGTAGTTTTACATTATCAGCATATAGATGTTCAATTAATTTATCTTTAGGCTCAATAATTTCCTTTTGTATCTGTTCATCTCTGTTAAAAAATCTAGCTTTTACATCTTTAATATTAGGAACATTTGGTAAATCTAAAGTAATATCATTTAATGTTTTTTGAGTATCTTCAAAGTTAGTTAGCTTTTTATATTCCTCAGTAGAAAGATGTTTCCTATCACTAGATTCACCACGTTCTAGTTTAAATCCTTTATCATTTACATATTTATTAAAAGCATCTTGCATATTACCATAACTATCTTTACCTTTCCAATAATCACTAGCACATACTTTACGAATACGATTTCCGTTTTTATCAAAACTATCAACTACAGGAATAAAAGATAAGTGCATATGTGGAGTTGCCTCGTCCATATGCACTACTGCAGATATTATATTTTCCTTGCCTAAACGTTTGTATTCAGCTACGAAGTTATAACATTCTCTAAAATATCTTTTGGTTTCTTCTTCGCCAATAGTATCAAAAAACTCTTTGTCAGAAGTCATTAGTAATTCACAAACAATAACACTTGTATCTTTAATTTGTCCTTTTAAGTTATTTTCTTCTTTTAGTCTGTCAAATTCTTTTTCATATCTTCCAAGAGGTTTCTTCAAATGATAATTCAAATAACTTTTACTTAAATCAATATTAGTATTTGAATAATTTTTATTTTTTCTTTCATTATGCATATATGATTTTGATGCATTACTTCTTTTGTGTTTTTCATTTCTTAAAATAGAATAACTCATAAATATTTGCTCCTTTCAGCTAGTTTATAAGAGAAGAAATAAAACTTCTCTAACACACTAGAGGACTTTTTTGCAAAAGTACCTCGTGTGGCAGATAAATCTGCATATGTATAAGAAGAAACCAGAGGGAGAGAGCGAAGAAAATTAGGTGCAATAATCCCAATGTTAGAAAAAAGGATTATTACACCTAATAACAAGAAACCGTCAGTCAGTCGCTTCGTTTCATAGGTAGTCTAGTAAGTAGAAAAACTACTATAATTGCTAATAATGCTTAGGCTGTTAAAATTTATTTGTTACAGCCTAAGTATGCAAAATAACGAAGTTATTTTACATTCCTTAAATCAATGTGCATACTTGTCCACACTTTTTACAATTATAAATCCACAGCCAAGCTTTGCCTCCCAAGAACTCTTTTATTATTGTGAGTCTATGGTTGTAAAATCTCACTCACGCACTTTGTATAAATAGACCGTTTATACGAATACGGGCAAACTTTATAGCAACGGCTTGCCAAACCTAGCACTTTTAAAGAGGTACTGCATTTCTCTGCATATAAAAAAGACAATCGTAACTTTTGAATTACTATTGTCTTTTTTATTAAATATTTCATAATTTTTATCATTGTTTTTTAATTAATATTAAAAATGGTAAAGGTTAATGTAGCAAAACATTAACCTTTTGGGAAAGCTTTGGCAGAAAACTTTAAAAATTTCATGCTCCATTAGATACGGCATTTAAATTCTAATTGCCTGTAAGTAAATTCATCTAATATTGCTTGTTCGTTAGTGTCTACAAAGCCATTATGATGATATTCACTTAATTGTTCTTCATCTAAAGATTCTACAAGAGTTTCTAAGTTTTCAACTTTCAACGGTCTATCAACATTTATCATATTGCAGTACCTCCTATTTCCCTTCTAAAATCTGCCATAGCTTATTCAAATTATAGCACATATTTTTCTTAAAATAAATAGATTTTAATCAATAGTAAACATTCTATTACATCTAACATTATCTATCACATCTAGCAAAACATCTAACATTTTTACAAAATACTTGCAAAATAGAGTAAAATTATGTTATAGTTAAGCAAGTAAGAAAAACGAAGACAAGTGCTAGAAAATCCATAGTTTTGAGCTATATAAAAAGTGTTATCTAATACTAAAAATTAATAAGTATAAAACACCTTAAAAGACTCAAAATCGTGCGGGAAACCATGCGGGTTCGAGTCCCGCCTTGGGCACCACAGACAATTTTCGTCGAACTTTTTGAAAGTCTTGATACAACTTAATTTTAAGACTATAAAAATCTGACGAACACAAAAATCTTATTCCAACTCTTAGGAGTTGGACTTTTTTTGACTAAAACTATTGAAAAAAGGAGGTTTTTGTGATATAACACTAAAATAATTTATAATAAAAATGTATAAAAATATGTTAAAATACCTTAAAATCAATGCTTTTGAAGAATGAAAAAAGTTGTAAAAAATAAAAAAATGATACTAATAAGATACTAACCTCATAGAGCTTTATACAATCTTATAGAGCTTTTAGATGGAAAAATAAAAAACAAAGTTTTATATTTATAAATATTAAAATAAAAAAATAAGTCAAAAAAGAAGTTTACAAAATACTTTTCTGGCTTATTATTTTTTGACTATTTTCATATACATTTTTTTAGAATAATGTTATAATGATAGCGATAACTAGTAAGTTATCGCTATGATGAAATTATAAAATGAAAGGTTAAATCGGTGGTAAAAATGAGTAATAATAAGAAAGTGATTATTGGAATTTTAATTGCAGTATTGATTATAGTTATTGGAATAGTTGTTGTATATAAAGTAGTTGAAAAAAGTGTTACAGATAGAGAAGATTTTAAATTTACAGTTGAAAATATTAGTTCTAATCCTGTTGACACTACAAATCAAGGACAAAGTAATATAAAATCTAATCGAAATCCAAACAATGTTATAATAAAAGTTGATAATACAACAATAAAGCCAGAAAGTGTTTCAATAACTATTACAGATAATAATGAAAATCAGTATGGTTGGGGTGTTGAATTTAGAGTTCAAGAAAAAGTTAATGGAGAATGGAAAAATTTAAACTATATATCTGATAATTTGTCTTGGATTGATATAGCTTATCAATTAAATGAAGATAAACAATTAACTCAAAAATTAGATATAGAAAAGTATTATGGGAAATTATCTAATGGAATATATAGAATAGTCAAACCAGTTTATGATGAGGGCTATATTGATATATATTCAGATGAATTTGAAATTAAATAGTTAAACACAAATTACAATAAGTAAAGGAGATCCAAAGATGATAAATATTTTAATTCACGGACTAGGACAAGATGAGAAAAGTTGGGATGAAGTTAAAAATCAATTAAATAATAATGGAATAAATGTAGAAACACCGAATCTGTTTTCTATTGCAAAAAATTATCAAGTAAATTATGAGAATATGTATGAAACATTTGCTGATTATTGTAATAGTTTTAATGAAAAAATAAACCTAGTAGGGCTTTCGTTAGGTGGAGTATTAGCCATTGATTATATAACAGAATTTCCAGAAAAGGTAAATTCAATAATACTTATAGGAACACCATACGAAATACCAAAAACTATATTTACTATGCAAAATATTATTTACAAATTTATGCCTAAAAGGATATTTGAAAAGATGGGTTGTTCGAAAAGAAATATGATTAGTTTACTAGATTCAATGAAAAATTTATCCATTCCAAACAAAGCACCACATATAAAAAGTAATACACTAATTATATGTGGAGAAAAGGAAAAAGATAATATAAATATGAAAAGTGCAAAACAACTGAATAAAGTTATACAAAATAGTAAATTTAAGATTATAGAAAATGCAGGACATGAAGTAAATATTGATAATCCAATAGAACTGGCTAGTACAATTTATGATTTTTGGAAAGACAATGAAAAAGCTATAAAGTAACTGCAAAATTACAAGTTATAGGGCAAGTTAAAATTTTATAAAGCCAAAAATGAATAGAAAAAATTATGATATAGCATTTGACAAAATAGGAAAATGACTGTATAATAAAGATAGAAAATGAGAGCCACAGAAATGTGTGCTACCAATAAAATTGATAAAACACCACATAGCTTGGCGAAGCGTAATGTGGTGCTTTTATTATTTGCTCAAAATTACTACTATTGCAATAATCAAGGCAAATGCTATAATAGTCATTCCTACTAAACCGTAGAAAAGTAAGTAT
>JAAWOE010000011.1 GCA_022799315.1 Clostridia bacterium
TTAATCTCGCACTGCGAGCAGTCGATTTCTCAGCAGTTAAAAGCCTCGCTTCCTCGGCTGTAACACCGATAGGTCGTATTTAATTTTGTACATAAAAAAAGCTAATCGTAATGATTAGCTTTGTGGCTCCTCTTGTTGGACTCGAACCAACGACCTATCGGTTAACAGCCGAGCGCTCTACCAACTGAGCTAAAGAGGAATGTTTATTTAATATATCCATATAATAGCACTTCTATTCTTTTTTGTAAATACTTTTTTTAACTTTTTTTATTAATTTATTTTCCATTTTATAAACTATAGAAATACTTGACAAACAAAAACATATGTTCTAGAATATATAATATTAGTGAGGATAAAAAGTATAAGGAGAGAAATATGGAAAGATTTAAATTAGTAGTAGCAGTACATTTAATGTTAATAGAAAATGGAAAAATATTATTGTTAAGAAGATATAATACAGGATATGAAGATGGAAATTATAGTGTGGTTGCAGGACATATCGATGGAAATGAAAGCGTAGTAAGAGCAATGAGGAGGGAAGCACTAGAAGAAGCAGGAATAAAAATAAAAGAAGAAGATTTAGAAATAGTACATGTTATGCATAGAAAATCAGAAGATAGAGAAAGTATAGATTACTTTTTAACTTGTAAAAGTTATACAGGCAAGATATCCATTATGGAAAAAGACAAATGTGATGAATTAAAGTTTTATGATTTAGATAAATTACCTATTAATGTAATACCATATGTAAGAAAAGGTATAGAGTACTATCAAAATGATGTGCCATTTTCTATATATGGATGGTAAAAACAGATTAAAACTAAGCATTTAATTATGAAAGAAGGTAAGAACATGAAAGAAACATTTAAAAGATACGCAATGAATGAAGAAAATTCAAAGTGGAATAATGCTATAAAAAGAGAAAAACAATTATATCAAAGAGATAATGATATTCGCTCAGCATTTGAAAGAGACTATACAAGAGTAATACATTCAAATGCATACAGAAGATTAAAACATAAAACACAAGTATTCTTTTCACCAGAAAATGACCATATCTGTACAAGAATTGAACATGTTATTCATGTAGAATCTATTAGCCAGACAATCGCAAAGGCATTAGAACTAAATACTGACTTAACAAAAGCAATAGCAGCTGCACATGATATGGGGCACAGTCCATTTGGACATCAAGGAGAAAGCGTTTTAACACAAATTGCTCGTACAGATATAGGAGAAAGTTTCTGGCATGAAAAGAATGGGTTGGAATTTGTAGATAAAATTGAACTATTGGAAGATAATTTTAAAAATAAGCAAAACTTAAATTTAACCTATGCGGTGAGAGATGGAATTATATCACATTGTGGAGAAATAGACGAAAATAAATTAAAGCCAAGAGAAGAATATATAAACTTACAAGAATATAATAAGCCGAATCAATATGCATCATATACTTGGGAGGCTTGTGTAGTAAAAATAGCAGACAAAATATCCTATTTAGGAAGAGATATTGAAGATGCAATAACTTTAGGAATATTAGATGAGCATTTAGAAGAATTACATGAACTACTAAAAAATTATCATTCAAGCAAAGTTATTAATAATACAGTTATTATTAATCATCTTGTTTATGATTTATGTAACAATTCTAATCCAGAAAAAGGATTATGTTTTTCAGAAGAAACATTTAATTTGATAAAAGAAATTAAAAAATTTAATTATAAAAATATATATTTATCAGATAGGCTAAAACCTTCTGCTCAATACTTTAAATTTGTACTAAATCAAATTTATCAAACATTAAAGAAAACATTTGATGGAAAAGAATCATTAAAAAGGATTAATAACATGAAGAAATTCTATCCAAAACTTTGTGATGGATTTGAAGAATGGCTATCAAATTATTGGAATTTACAAAGAAAAGATACTTCTAAAAATGATATTGTATTTCATATAGAGAATGAAAAAGAATATTACAAAGCAATTCTTTATTACATAGCAGGAATGACAGATAATTATGCAATTCAGATTTATAATGAAATTATTGGGTTTTAATAATATAAAATAGAGAAAATGAGTAGATTTAGTTGAAACTATAGCAAAATTATGTTAATATAAATGTCAAAGTATTTTTATTCCTTGATTTAAAAGTAAAGTAACCAATAAACTATTGCAATAGGAGGTAAGGAAGATGGGATGGACTCACGATTTTGTTAATGGTTTTTATTATGAAAACAGTAGAAGAGAGAAAATATCACCAACAGAATATTACCAAAGACAGTGGAAAAAAGAAAGGCTTCGGCAGGGTCAGCATTATATTTTAATTAATATATGCGAAAGTAAAATAAAAGGCGATAAAATTTACTATGACATATATAAATGGAATTATTATGCTGAAGATGAAAATGCACCAGAAGCTGTGGTTATTTTATCTGAAAAAGAGTACATAAAAAATGAAAAAAGAACCTGTTATTATCGTAGATATAAAGGCGATTACTATTTATCAGTGGAAGTTGAAGTCAATAAAAAACTGAAAGTTGATAAAGTAGAAGAGGTTTGTGGATTTTTTATATGTACAGTAAAGGGCAGAGGAACATTGTACACGGAAGAAGAATTTAGAGAAAAGTTTCTTCTTTAAAAGTTATTATGAAAGTGTAGATTGTTTAAGCGGTCGCTAGTTGCGACCGCTTTGCCCATATTATAATTCAATTTCTGGTTGATACCTTTCAAGCCACATGTTTACTTGGCACAAGTATGCCATAAGCTGTGGACCAGTCATTAACTGTCCAAACCAAGGACGTGTGAAGGCATCACCATCAGTTTCTAAAATTTCTAATATATAATCTCTATTAAGCAATAAATTAATTGGAGCATCTTCTTTTTGCATAATGTTAGATAACATTTCTTTTACTGCTTTTAGATAGGTAGGATTATGAGTTTTAGGATAAGGACTTTTCTTTCTATTTACAATTTCCTCTGGTAGTAAATCACGTACTACATGACGCAACAATCCTTTTTCTCTACCATTTAGAGCTTTCATTTCCCATGGTACATTCCACATATATTCTACTAAACGATAATCACAAAAAGGAACTCTTAGCTCTAAACCATTATACATACTCATTCTATCAGAACGGTCTAACAATGTTTGCATGAACCAGTTCAAAGTTAAATAAGAAATTTTTCTTTTTTCTGCAGTTTCTTCGGAATCGCAGTCTAATATTTGTACTTTATCTAAGCTTTCATTATAACGAAAATCTATATATTCTTTTAAGTTTACTTTATTACTAATATCTAGGTTTAATAAATTTTGTCTTTCATCTAATGCAATTGACCAAGGAAAAGTATTACTTTTTAATGCATCTTCACGGAAGAACCAAGGGTATCCTGCAAAAATTTCATCTGAACATTCACCGTGAAACGGCTACAGTAGCATCTTTTCTTATATTTTTACAAAATAGTAGCATAGAAGAATCCACATCTGCCATTCCAGGAAAATCTCTTGCAATCATTGCATCTTCTAAAGCGTTAGCAAGTTCTGGCGTATCAATAACAATTTTATGATGATTTGTATCAAAATGTTGTAACATTACATCAATATAGTAGTTATCAGAGTTTGGCTGAAAATCGCTTTTCTTAAAGTTTTTGTCATTATCTACATAATCAACTGAATAGGTATCTAGTTTTGGCAAATTGTTTTCTTTGTAATAGTTACAAATATAAGCAGTAATTATACTAGAATCAAGTCCACCAGATAACATAGCACAAAGAGGTACATCAGATACCAATTGTCTTTTAATAGCGTCATCTAATAAATAATGAACTTTTTCGCAAGTGTTTTCAAAATCATCTGTATGAGGTTTTGATTCTAATTTCCAATATTCTTCTTCTCGTAGTCCATCTTTATTATAAAGTATAAAATGAGCAGGTTTTACTTCAAAAATATTTTTAAATACAGAAGTACCAGGGGTATGGGCAGGACCTATACCAAACAATTCACAAATTCCAGTTTGATTAATTACAGGTTCTACATAAGGATGTTCTAAAAGTGCTTTTACTTCAGAGCCCAATATAATGGTATCATTAGAAAGCGTGTAGTAAAGAGGTTTTATTCCGAAATGATCTCTTGCAAGTATTAATTCTTGCTTTTGCTCATTCCAAATAGCAAAACTAAAAATACCATTTAAGGTTTTTATAATGGCAGGCCCGCCATTCCATGTAAGCTTTTAAAATAACTTCTGTATCACAATAGCCTTTAAAAGAATAACCCTTTTCTTTTAGTTCTTTTCTAAGTTCACTTGCATTATATAATTGACCATTATATACAATTGTATATGTATTTTCTCCTTGTTTTGCACTCATTGGCTGACCGCCATTTTTGGGGTCAAGAATGATTAGTCTTCTATGTCCGAAATTGACTCCAGGTGCTAAATAGAAGTTCTCTTCATCTGGACCACGCTTTGATAATTTTTTCGTCATACGTGTTAGAATTTCTCGTCTATTTTCTAAATCATGTTTAAGATTTATAAATCCAACAAAACCACACATAAATATTCACTCCAATACTAAAATTTTAATTATTTATAGTATATGAAATGTTTTATAAAAAGTGAGAGCCCTACCAAAAAGGTAGAGCTAAAAGCCTATTGCACATTGTGCGTATGTTATTAGTTACAAAGAATCATTACATTATTCAAATCTAATTCCACATAATACTTTTGTGAAACTTCTTCGCTATTTTGTAATGAAGGGTTAGAAAAATGTGAAAGCTGTTTTATAGAAAGTAGACAACTATTAGATTGTAAAAAATCTATATCAGCTTTATTTAAAAACATAGTTTTCTTAATTACACTACTAGTAGCATTATACAGTGTAGACTTTAAAATTGAAATTAAATACCTTAAATTAACCATTTTAAACACGTCCTTTCTTATGCAATAGGCTTTAGAGACTACCTCTAATATTACAAAATATATCTTACTACATAAGAAAAATTTTTGTAAAAATATATATGAAACGTAAAAAAACATATATGAAATCACCCAAATAATAATAAAATCATATAATGCGATAGGTGATTTTATGAAAATATTAAAAGAATTATATGAAGATGCTAAAAATATACAACAAAAAGATCCAGCGGCAAAAAATATTCTATATGTAATCTTGCTATATCAAGGATTTCATGTTTTGCTATTTTACCGTTTAGGACACTTTTTTTATAAGCATAAATTATTTTTTATTGCAAGACTAATCTCACAAATCGCAAGGTTATTAACAGGAATTGAAATACATCCAGGGGCAAAAATTGGGAGAAGATTGTTTGTTGACCATGGAATGGGAATTGTAATAGGAGAAACAGCAACGATAGGAAATGACTGTACTATCTACCACGGAGTAACACTAGGAGGAACAGGAAAAGATAAATATAAAAGACATCCAGATTTAGGAAACAATGTTATGGTTGGATGTGGAGCAAAAGTATTAGGACCAATTAAAATAGGGAATAACGTTAAAATTGGTGCAAACGCAGTTGTAACAAAACCAGTAGAAGATAATGTAACAGTAATAGGCATACCTGCGAAAGTATTGCAAAACATTACGTAAAGTGGTATAATAATAGTAACATTGAGTAGGTACCTTATATTTTCACCTAAGGCTAGACTCGATGAATAAAATTATATTAGGAGGTAACAAACAATGACACAACAGGAGTACTTGAAAGCGCGGGTAGAAGAAAGAAGAGCAGAAAGACAGCCTTCGAGGCAGCACGAGCAGCCACTTGTGGTGAAAGAACCGGAGAGTGGAAAACCCATCTACCGCAAAGAAGAGTAGGCACGGTGCAGTATCACTAGGTACAATAAGCTTCTGTTGGAGGACTTGGCTTTTGCCGAGCCCTCTTTTCTATTTATTTTATTAAAAATACCTTGTATAAAAACAAAATATATGCTAAATTTAATACTAAGGTGGTGATAATATGTTAAAACAAATTTCGTTTAAAAATTATAAAAATATTGTTGGTACTTTTAAAGAAAGCATTGAAGAAAAAATACTTAAGAAAAAAATAGGTGATGAATTGTATATGCAATATGTTAAAAATGCAATAAAAGAAGCAGAAGAACATCTTGCAAATGGAGGAGAAACGTATACATTAGAAGAATATCGTGAAAGGTTAAAAAATTTATATGGTGCCAATATTTAAACTTATAGTAACAGACGATGCAGATAATGATTTGGCAAAAGTAATAAGACATTTTTCAGATAAAAATGCACAGAGATTTTCAGAAGAACTGTTTCAAAAATATGAAAATATAAAATTTATGCCAAAACTATATCAAAGATTATACTACGAGAAAAAAACAAAGACAGACTATCGAAGGATTGTACATAGAAAATACATTATTGTCTACAAAATTCATAAAAATCAAATTACAATTTTAAGAATTGTTTCAGAAAAAGAAAATTATTTAAAATCAAAACTTTTTAAATCTTTTATATAAATCAAAAAAGAAAATTAATTATATAAATTTTAAAAATGGGTGCTAGGTACTTTATTTATTGTACACAAAAATCAAAAAAACTTTTAACAAACACTTGTTTAAATAAAATAAATATAGTATAATAACTCCTGCATGTATTAATAATAAAAAGTATATACATGTTGGGGGTAAAAATGAACGATAAAATAGTAATTAAGGGAGCAAAAGAACACAATCTAAAAAATATAAATTTAGAAATTCCAAGAGATAAACTAGTAGTAGTTACAGGTCTTTCAGGTTCACGGAAAATCATCTCTTGCGTTTGATACATTATATGCAGAAGGGCAAAGAAGATACGTAGAAAGTTTATCTAGTTATGCAAGACAATTCTTAGGATTAATGGAAAAACCAGATGTAGAATTAATAGAGGGATTATCACCAGCAATTTCAATAGACCAAAAAACAACCTCAAGAAATCCTCGTTCTACAGTAGGAACTGTAACAGAAATATATGATTATATTCGTTTACTATATGCAAGAATTGGTGTACCATATTGTCCAAACTGTGGTAAGAAAATTGAAAAACAATCAATAGACCAAATTGTAGATAACATTATGAGTTTAGATGAAGGAACAAAAATACAAGTATTAGCACCAGTAATTCACAATAGAAAAGGTGAATTTACAAAGCTATTAGCAGATTTTGTAAAAGAGGGATTTGTTCGTGCAAGAATAGATGGAGAAACAGTAGAACTAACAGACGATTTAGAATTAGATAGGAAGAAAAAACACAATGTTCAAATAATTGTAGACCGTTTAGTAATTAAAGAAGATATTAGAAACCGTTTAGCAGAATCTGTAGAAATTGCAATGAAACATGCAAATCAATTAGTGTTAATAGATGTTGTTGGACAAGAAGAAAAACTATTTAGCGGTAATTATGCATGTCCTGATTGTGGTATAAGTTTTCCAGAGTTGTCGCCAAGAATGTTTTCATTCAATAATCCAGTAGGAGCATGTCCAACTTGTACAGGTATTGGTTTTCTAATGAAAATGGATGAAGATTTAATAATACCAGATAAAAATAAAACTCTATATGATGGTGTAAAAGCATTTGGAGCAAGCACTATGAAAAAAGGCGATACTATGGCTAAAATGTATTTTGAAAGTATAGCACGTCATTATGGAGTAGATATAAAGCAACCAATTAAAAAATTACCAAGGGAATTCTTAGATAAAATTTTATATGGTACAGGTGATGAAGAAATAGATTTTGAATATACTTCAGCTGCAGGAACAAGAAAATTTAAAGCACCATTTGAAGGAGTTATTCCAACACTAGATAGACGCTATAATGAAACAAAATCACAAGGAATGCGTGATTTTTACGAAATGTATATGAGCTATAGTGCTTGTCCTACTTGCCATGGTGCAAGGCTTAAAAAGGAAGTTCTTGCAGTAAAAGTAGGAGATAAAAACATAAACGAATTGACAGATATGTCGATTGATAAAATAAAAGAATATTTGAATTCATTAAAACTAACAAAAAAAGAAGCAATGATTGCAGACCAAATAATGAAAGAACTAAACCAGAGATTACAATTCTTAATGGATGTGGGACTTGAATATTTAACGCTATCAAGAAATGCTGGAAGTTTATCTGGAGGAGAAGCACAACGTATTAGACTTGCTACTCAGATTGGTTCTGGGTTAACAGGTGTATTATATATTTTAGATGAACCAAGTATTGGATTACATCAAAGAGATAATGATAAACTGCTTGCTACTCTTAAAAAATTAAGAGATTTAGGTAATACTTTAATTGTAGTAGAGCATGATGAGGATACAATGTATGCAGCAGACCAAATAATTGATATAGGGCCAGGGCCAGGAGTTCATGGCGGAAATGTAATTGCACAAGGAACAGCAGAAGAAATTAAACAAATTCCAGAGTCAATTACTGGACAATACTTAAGTGGCAAAAAGAAAATTATAGTACCTAAAAAAAGAAGAAAATCAAATGGAAAAGCAATACAAGTAATAGGAGCAGAACAAAACAACTTAAAAAATATTAATGTAAAATTTCCATTGGGAGTATTTACATGTGTAACAGGTGTATCTGGTTCTGGAAAAAGTACACTTGTAAATGAAATTTTATATAAAACAGTTGCAAAAGAAATCTATGGTTCAAATGAAAAACCAGGAAAATGTAAAGAAATAAAAGGTCTTGAGAATATTGATAAAATAATTAACATTGACCAATCACCAATTGGCAGAACACCACGTTCAAATCCAGCAACATATACTGGTGTGTTTGATATAATTCGTGATATTTTTGCAACAACAAATGAAGCAAAACTTCGTGGTTATCAAAAAGGAAGATTTAGCTTTAATGTAGCAGGTGGAAGATGTGAAGCATGTAATGGAGATGGGATTTTAAAAATTGAAATGCATTTCTTACCAGATATTTATGTGCCATGTGAAGTTTGTCATGGAAAAAGATATAATAGGGAAACATTAGAGGTTAAGTATAAAGGAAAAAGCATTGCAGATGTATTAGATATGACAGTAGAAGAAGCACTAAGCTTTTTTGAAAACATACCAAGAATTAAAACAAAAATACAAACATTGTATGATGTAGGACTTGGTTATATAAAACTAGGACAACCATCAACTACTCTTTCAGGTGGTGAGGCGCAAAGAGTAAAACTTGCAACAGAATTATCAAAGAAACCAACAGGAAAAACATTATATATTTTAGATGAACCAACAACAGGATTACACATTGCAGATGTTCATAAACTAGTAAATATTTTACAAAGATTAGTAGATACAGGAAATAGCATTATTGTAATTGAACACAATCTAGACTTAATAAAAACAGCAGATTATATTATAGACTTAGGACCAGAAGGCGGAGATAAAGGTGGACAAATTGTAAGTGTAGGAACACCAGAACAAGTAGTAAGAAATGAGCAAAGCCATACAGGTAGATTTTTAAAAAAATATTTGGAGTAAACTCTTGAAAGTTTCATAAAAACTATGTATAATGAATATAATAAGTAAGATAGTTAATCTATCTAGTGGGCTAACACTTAAAATCCGAGATTAAAGTAAGACATAGGGGCTTACAGATTGGCGAGCAATCGATTAACTCGAGATTAAAGTAAGACATAGGGGCTTACAGATTGGCGGACAATCAATTAATTAGCAATAAGGGGGAAATACAAATACTAAGGTATTTGATTTCCTCCTTAATTTTTTGTAAAGGAAGATTATTATGAAATCAAAAAACAAGAAAGATGATTTAAATATTATAAAGCAAGCAGCGAATTTGTATGAAAAGAACTTAAATAATAAAACATTATTGTTTATTTATTTAAATAGAAAAAACAATAAAATCGAATTTTATGAAGTTACATTTAAAGATACATATTTTAAACATCTAACGGGAACAACCACACCTATTAGCAGTAGAATGTTTTATAGAAAAGCATTAACAAATACATTGAAAATAGAAGATTTTGATTATAAAGATAATAATACAAATCTTAAATTAGATAATATTATTCGAGGAATGGAAATAAATAAGTATGCAAGAATGATAGGTTGTTTTGAAAATAATAGAAAATATTTAACATTGGATAAAGTAGCTGGAACACAATATCTATCAATTGGTTTTGATAGTGATAAAAATTATAATTATCCTAAAACATTTTTAGTAGGAGATATAAGAAAATTAACAATTGGAAAGCCAAACAGAGTATTATGTGTGCTATCAAAAAATATAAAAGACATAAAATATGAACAAATAGTATATATTGCTAAAAATGTTGATATAGAGAAACTGAAATGCAATAAAGAAATACAAGAAAAACTGAGCTAATTTAAAAAAAGCCGACATAGTTGCTAATTAACATAAATTATGTTATGATTAAATAGTGATATTTGCCAGTACAGCAAAACAAATAAGGTACATGTAACTAATAACAATCGACGTTATGGAGGTGTTAGGATGAGCGAAACAAAATTATCAATCACAAAAGAGCAGGCTGAAGCGTTTTCAATCTGGAAAAAACAGTATGTAAGCAAGATTGATTTCGCTGAGGAAGTTTTGCGGCAGGAATTAGGAAAAAAAGCGAAAAAAGTCCAGTTGTTTCGTAACTTTGAAGAAATGAAAGAAACGATTGAACAGCTTGAGATTTCCGAAGGCTCTGCCAAATTCTCGGGAGAAGAGATTACTTCAGATATGAGATTCGGATTTAAAGTATCTGGGTACATACATGCGCTTTGGAATGCTTTGTTTAAAGAACAGGGTACTAAAAAAGTAGAATTGGGAATAAGACTGTTTGAAGAACCGGCAGAAAAGTTATCTAAAATTTTTAACCTGTAAACGTTTTAAGCTAAATGATAGCCCCGCACAGTGTGCGGGGCTATTCGTATACTTATCTGCAGTTTTCGTTGTTATTATTTTGATTATTTTTGTTTTGATTTTCATTTCTATTTTGATTATTTTTGTTATTGTTTTGGTTGTTTTTATTATTCTTTGCCATAAAAAGCACCTCCATTTATTTAGGTATTTTAAGAAAATTAGAACACACATACCATGTTTCGAATTTCTTATAAATAGTTTTTACAAAAAACGAAAAAAATATTCAAAAAGAAAGCAAATTATGACGAAAGAATTAACATACACTAAAATCTATGATATAATGTGCGTTGAATAATTTTAAAATATAGGAGAATATAAAGTATGGGAAATATTGTAATTGGAATTGAAGGACTGGTAGGAACTGGAAAAACTTCTATTTGTAGGAATTTAATAAAAATTTTATCAAATACTATTTTATTAAATGGTGGAAACTTATATAGAGCAATTGTATATGTAATGATGAAAAGTGGGGCAAACTTAGAAAGCTTAAAGTCACAAGCAAAAGATATAGATATAAAAACAGTAATGGACTTATTCAAAATAGAATTAAGAATTGAAGATAATGAAACAAAAATATATATGGATGGCAAATTAATTGAAGAAGATGAATTACAATCAAAAGAATCTTCTATTGCTGTATCTGAAGTTGGAGGAAAGGCAAATAACGAAGCATTATTTGTTTTTGCAAGAAATTTGATTGATACATTAAAAATGGAGCATAATATTATTGTTTCAGGTAGAGCAATTATGCAAATTTATCCAAAAACAGATTATCACTTTTTTGTAACAGCAAGCTTAGAGGAACGCGCTAGAAGAAAAAGCATACAATATAATGGTGAAGTTGATATAGAGGAATTAACAGAGCATATTAAAAAACGTGATGAACTACAAAAACAAGCAGGCTTTTATAATTTAAGCGAAAGAACTATTAGTATAGATTTAACAGATTGCAAAACAGTAGAAGAATCAACAAATAAATTGTTAAACTATATCAAAATACCACAAGAATCAATATAAAGGGAGAGGATTTTCTTGAACGAAAAGCTAAAAGAATTTAATACATATTTAAAAAATAGAAAAGTAGCAGTAATAGGTCTTGGTGTTAGTAATTTACCATTATTAGATTATTTACACGAAAAAGGCTCTATTGTAACAGTGTTTGATGATAGAAATACTGAAAAAATATCAAAAGAAGCAATAGAAAAAGTAAATAAGTATGAATTTGAAACTTCATTTGGAGAAAACAATTTGGATAAACTTGTTGGATTTGATTTAATTTTCCGTTCACCAAGTTGTATGCCAACTAAAAAAGAATTAGTAGAAGAAGAAAAGAGGGGAGCTATTGTTACTTCTGAAATTGAAATGCTAATGGAAATGGCGCCTTGTAAAGTAATTGGAGTAACTGGAAGTGACGGAAAAACAACAACAACTAGTTTAATATATGAAATTGTAAAAAATGCAGGATATAATACTCATTTAGGTGGAAATATTGGTATACCATTATTTACAAAATTAAAAGATATTGAATCTGAAGATGTAATTGTACTAGAGCTAAGTAGTTTTCAATTAATGAATATGAATATAAGTGCAGACATATCAGTTATTACAAATATTACACCAAACCACTTAAATATTCATGCAAGTTATGAAGAGTATATTGATGCTAAAAAGAATATCTTTAAAAATCAAAAAGAAGATGGAATTGTAGTATTAAACTATGACAATGAGCTTACAAGAAATTGTAGACTAGAAGCAAATGGAAAAGTGATTTACTTTAGTAGCAAAGAAAAACTAGAAAATGGTATTATTGTTGACAATGATGTCATAAAAGAATGTGAAGACCGCCTAAGAAAGCATATTATAAATACAAAAGATATTCATTTAAGAGGAATGCATAATTATGAAAATGTGGCGGCTGCAATTGCAGCAACTAAATCTTTTATAGATATAGACACAATTGTAGATGCAATTAAAAAATTTAAAGGAGTAGAACACAGAATAGAATTTATAAGAGAGCTTGATGGAGTAAAATGGTATAATGATTCTATTGGAACAAGTCCAACAAGAACAATCGCTGGATTAAATTCATTTTCAGAAGATATTATATTAATTGCAGGTGGTTATGACAAACATTTAGATTATGAACCTATTGCTAAACCAATAGTAGATAATGTAAAAGGTTTAATTCTAATTGGCCAAACTTCGGAAAAAATATATGAAGCTGTAACAAAAGAATTAGAAAAAGAAAATAAAGAATTAGATATTTATCAATGTAATGAATTTCCACAAATTGTAGAAGTAGCAAGAAAAATTGCAAAAACAGGGCAAGTAGTATTATTTTCACCAGCAAGTGCAAGTTTCGATTTATTTGAAAACTTTGCACAAAGAGGAAATAAGTTTAAAGAATTAGTAAATGATTTAAAATAGGAAAGCTAAAGCTTTTCTATTTTTGTTCTATTATAGAAAAGTTCTATTGTAGGGGCGATTTTAATCGCCCGAGAGGCAAATCCTCTTTTGTTCTATTATAGGGGTAAGATTTGTTATAAGTTTACACTTTAGTTTTTTACTGCATATTCCAGCAAGATGAAGCAGACATGTAACACTGTCACAAAAAACAAATAACTTCCATATACTATTATAAAAATAGTAGGAGGTAAAATATGAATAATATGTCATACCAAGAATACATGAGAACAGTACTTGGCTATACACCATATAGTATGCAAGATACTCTTTGCTGTACAAATGATTATTACATAACACAAGATACAAATTGTATGAACGATAGTAATTTAGAAGAATTATATCCAGATATCTATAAAAAGATTAATCCATTAGTTTGTAAACAATGTAATACAAACACAATGCCAATTACACAAGAAATTTTAGAACAAATGGTAGATAATGTTTATAATTCTATAGAAGTTGATTTGAAAATAGAAACAAATACAAAACTACAAGTAAATGTAAGTAATGGAGTAAGACAACAAGAAAATAGAACAAGACAAAGTAATAATACATTAAGAGATTTAATAAAAATACTAATATTAAAAGAGTTAATAGATAGGGGAAGATTTCCTAATAGACCACCGTTTCATGGAAGACCACCAATGCCAGGACCACGTCCACCATTTCCAGGAGGACCAAGGCCTCCATTTCCACCACAAGGGCCAAGACCAAGAGATTTTTAAAAAATGAAAAAATTTCCAATTTAATAATTCCAGAAGACGGATATAGTTTTGAAATTTAGAAATTTTTGTTTAACATATTTTTTCAAAAAAAGTACAAAATAAAATTGTATAAATTTTTGAAAGGAAGTATGTAAAATGGAAGTTAAAGAATGTATGAGTACAAAAGTATGTTATTGTACTCCAAATAGTAGTGTTAAAGATGCAGCAAAACTTATGTGCGATAACCATGTTGGATGTATACCAGTTTGTAATAACGAAAACCAGATTGTTGGAGTTATAACAGATAGAGACGTAATTTTAAGAAGTATTGCATGTGATAAAGATGTATGTCAAACAAAAGTAAGTGATATAATGACATGCAACCCTTGTTGTTGTACACCAGATACAACAATTGATGAAGCAGAAAAATTAATGAGCGGTTTACAAATAAGAAGAATACCAGTATGTGATACAAATAACAAAATAGTAGGAATAATATCTTTGGGAGATTTAGCTCATCATGGAAAAGAAGTAGGAACTGAGCATGTATGTAATACATTAGAAAACATTTGTAATTGTAATGGAAATACTAAAAACGCTGAATAATTTAATATGGATGTCATATAATAATAGAAGTAGACTTGTCTACTTCTATTATTTTGATTTTAATTATATTATAAGCAGTACGCTATTTGTATTTAATTGTAGGGGTCGACGCCCACGTCGACCCGTAAGGCGAAACTTTTTTATAAATCAAAAGAATGTTATTTTAGGTCAAATATGTATATATTCTAAATTGACATAATAGAGAAAATCGATAAAATTATAACGTGGGTCGACGTGGGCGTCGACACCTACATAGAATTAATTTTAGAAATAACGATATGGCGTGAAGCTACTTTTGATTATACATATGAAAAAAGGAGATTTTAAAATGGTTGTTGATATGGGATATTGGACAAAGGTATCAAAAAGAATAATAGTGCTAATTTTAACAATAATAGGAATTTATCTGGCATTTAAACTAGCAATATTCTACATGCCATTTTTAATTGCTTTTATAATATCATTATTAATAGAACCATTAATAAAATTTGTAAATAAAAAAACAAAATTAACGAGAAAAACAAGTGCAATTATTGTACTTGTTATTGTATCTGCAATTTTAATAAGTCTTATTATTTGGGGAATAACTGCAATAGTTTCAGAAACTACTAATCTTTTGCAAGGTCTTAATAGTTATATAGAAACAGCCTATAATCAAGTACAAAACATAATATCAAATATAGATTTTAACAAACTAAAAATTCCAGAAGAAGTAACCAAAGTTATACAAAATTCACTTTGGGATTTTATAGGAACAGTCTCTAATTGGGTTAAAAATTTCTTAACTTCTTTAATGAACTTATTAACTGAAATTCCAACAATAGCAATATATATAGGAATTGCATTTGTTGCTATTTATTTTATATGTACAGATAAATTGTATATGTTAGACCAAATAGAGCATCATTTACCAAGAGAATGGGTAAAAAAAATAACTAGGCATATGAGAGAATTAATTACTAGCTTAGGAAATTATTTAAAAGCAGAAGCCACCTTAATAATAATTTCGTTTATAGTATCATTAATTGGCTTATATATATTTAAATTTTTAGGCTTAAATGTAAAATATCCATTACTTGCAGCACTTGGAATAGGTTTTGTAGATGCTCTTCCTATTCTTGGTTCTGGAACAGCTATGATTCCATGGGCAGTTATTTCAGGAATTAATGGTGATATTAATCTTGCTATTGCAATTCTTGTTTTATGGATTATTATGTGTATTGTAAGGCAATTTGCAGAACCAAGGGTAGTAAGTCATCATATAGGAATACATCCAATTTTTACATTAATTGCAATGTATACAGGCTTTAAATTAATTGGGGTTCTCGGAATGTTTATAGGGCCGATTGTGCTAATTATATTAAAAAATATATTTGCTACAATGATTGATAAGGGAGTAGGAAAAGCAATATTTGACAGGTAAAATAGGTGTCGATGTAAACATCGACACCTATTTTAGTATTTTTTTAAAGAAATCATATGTTGAAATTCCTGAAGGCCTATTGTTACGTTTTAAACAGTATAAACAATCTGGATTTTTTGTAATGTTGTTTACACCAGTTGAGCAAGAAAGACTTGCTTTAAATCCTAAATTTTTAATGATAGGGAGAGAGGATTTACTAATAGAACCAAAAGGATATGTAAATGTATTTGGAGTATATCCAGTATTTTCTTGAAACTTTTGCTGTAATAAAATTATATCATTAGATAATATCTTTCTATAATTTTCTTCAGATTCATATAACTTCTTTGAACAACCCATTCTGCCATTTGATTCAGAATGTAGATTATATGTATGATTCTGAAATTCTATGATACCAGAATTCATTAATTCTTCTATATCTTTCCAACGTAAGTAGCTATAATTTAAGTTTGCTTCATCGCTTTCTGAAAAAGTATCTGTATATTTACCTACAATAGAAATAACTGCTTTCATGTTATATTTTTTAAGAAGTGGAACAGCATAACCAAGATTATTATAATGTCCATCATCAAAAGTGATAATAATTGGTTTTTCTGGAAGCACACTATTTTCATATACATATGCAATTAAATCTGTCATTGTAATTGTTGTGTAACCGTTATTTGCAATATATTGTAAATCTGCTTCTAATGTGGACGGAGTAACAATATATTTTCCACTTCTTGAAGTATCCTTTAGAATACTATGATACATAATTATAGGAAGTTTTATACTTTCTTCTTCATATGAAGACGCATTAGTAAATGTATAGATACCAATACAAGAAGAAACCAAAAGTAAAATAATAAAGCATATAAGTAATTTGTAATTTAATTTTACTGTGTGAAAATGTACCTTCAAAGAAGCCTCCTTATTCTAAAATACTAGGATCTATAATATCATACTTTCTTATAAAATCTTTTGTATCATCATTTTTGCGAACTACTTCAGATTTATTTTTTCTTAAAAATTCAATAATTTGATATACGTCAATCCAAATTTGATTTGTTCCATCTTTTTGAGATTCATCAAAAATTAGTTGCATACCAAAGTGAAGATGAGGAACATTAATGTTATTTACATTTTCTTTAGTACTATAACCTGTCATACCAAGATATCCAATAACATCACCAGCTGTTACAATTTGACCTTCCTGCAAGTCTTTAACATATGGGTGATCTTTACGAAGGTGAGCATAATAGTAATAACGTTTTTTATCAAAACTTCTAATTCCAATTCGCCATCCACCATATTGATTCCAACCAAGAGCTTCAACTATTCCAGATTCAATAGCAACAATAGGAGTGCCAATTGAACCCATTAAGTCATTACCAAGATGAACTCTTTTGAAACCATATGACCTTGCATTTCCAAAATCATCATAATGGTTAAAACTATAATTTTTTGCAATTGGTGAGAATGCTTTTACGCCATATTTTTTAGTAAATATTTTATTTTCTGTTCCAACATCATTTGGCAGTTCAACTTCATACTCACCAATGAATTCAGAAAGAATCGTGCTATAAGCTTCATAATAATAAGAATAATTTTTTAAATTCTTTGTTAATTCTTCCATAGTAGAACCGTTTTTTAATTTATTTGTTAATGCTACTAAATCATTATTACTAAATCTCTTAAAATCACCACCATATTTACATGCAAGGTATGAAAGAAGTTCAATCCAATTATATTTTATTTCCTCATTGTTGTTATGAGAATTAATATCTAATTTTGAGGTTTTATCTAAAGCATCGTAGGTAACACTGAAATCTACCCATTTAATATATTTCTTTTCATTATCATTTGCAGAATTATCTATTGTATTGCTCCATATTAAATTAGAAGAGCTGGTAGGTAATGAAATAGGATACAAAATTGAAACACTTATCAAAATAAGCAAAATGCAAATAGTAATGCCTAAAAAAATTAAAAAAGATTTATTTATTTTAACTGAATGAATAAACAACAAAATACACCTCGTAATATGTATATGAAAAAAATAGAATATTATTACGTTTAAGTATAAGTTGAAAAATTGATATCAAAAAAACAGCAAAACGATGCATCTATTTACAAACAAGCCAATTCATGGTATTATGTTACTTAGGTGATAGAGTTGAATAATTATAATGAAATACTAAACCAAATAATTGAAGAAATAGAAAATAATTTAGAAAATGAAATTGATTATAAAAAGTTAGCCAATATTGCAGGTGTTTCAGAATATTCATTACAAAGAATATTTATTTTCTTAACAAATATGTCTATATCTGAATATATTAGAAAAAGAAGATTAAGTAAGGCTTTTGAAGAATTGAAAACAAAAGACGTAAAAATTATAGATTTAGCCATAAAATATCAATATGATTCTAGTATATCTTTTTCAAGAGCTTTTAAAAATATGTTTGGAATTACACCAAGTAAATGTAAGAATGAAGAAACTAAATATCAACAATTTCCAATTATAAGATTTAAAGATAATCAAAATGAATGTAGAGAATTAAACTATGAAATAAAAGAAATAGAACCTATAAAATTATATTGTGTTGGAACTAAAGCAAAGACACATGAAGATCTATTATTTAATATAAGAGAATTATATAAAAAAATAAAAGAAGAAGGATTGCACCAAGAGTTTAATAAAATAGGTATGTATGGAATATCAACTTCTAAAGATGATACACAATTTTATTATATCGGATGTAAAAATAAATATGACAATACAGAAGAATTCATAGTACCAAAAGGAAAATATGCTATATTTAATGTTGGTTCAAGAGAACAAAAAGATATTGTAAAAACAGAAGAAACTATATATACACAATGGTTACCATCTACAAATTATATAATAGATGAAAAATTGAATTTTGAATTATATATTGAAGATAATTGTTATATATACATACCAATAAAAAACAAACAAAACTAATTTTAGTTTTGTTTGTTTTTATTTTCTTTTTGCACATATAATAGAAGAGCTAAGAAAGGAGCAATATTATGAAAATAGAAGATTTTAAATTAAACGAAACACAAGATATAGAGAACGTAAATCCATTTGTTTCATTTTCTTGTGGAGAATACGAAAAACAAATAATGGGAGAAATGATACAAAATAATAATTTCAATATGGATATGTATAAAAACTTAGGAAAATAGATTTAAAGTAGGTAATAAATAATGAAAAAGAAAAAAATGATATTAACTGCACTAAAAGATACAAAAAAGTACATTTTGATAATCCCAATATTAAGTGCAATAATCACGTGTCTAAAGTTACAAATACCAATGTGCATTAAATATGGAATTGATGGAATTGCTTTTGATGATACAAATGTAGTTCCAAATTTTTTAGCTAAATGGTTTAGTGAAGAACCATTGCAAAACATATTAGTGATTTCAGTTTACTTGCTTATCCTTTATTTATGTGTTTCAGGAATTTCTTATATAGGAGACAAAATTAGTTCAAAATTTACTTTAAAGGTAAATTACAATGTACGTATGAGTATTTTTAAACATATTCAAAAGTTAGAATACCAAAGTTATTATTCATATGATAAAAATGAAATGCTACAAAGAATTCGTGATGATGCAACTAAGTTTTCAGACTTTTTTCAAACAAGCCTAAATTTAATTTTAGATAGCTTTTTTATTGCTTTCTATGTTATTTACCAAGGAATGCAGTTAAATATAGAAATTACTATTTATATTATTATAAGTGTAGGTGCTATTCTGATATTTGGAATTTGGTATTTTAAAAAATTAGGACCAAAAATCGGACAAATGGTAAGAAGTAACCGTAAATTATTAGCAAAAACCAACTACTCTGTTAATAATTTTAAAATGATACGTATGTTTAACAAACAGGAAAGTGAAATAAATGAATATGATAATTTGAATGAAAATTATATAGAAAGTCGAAGAAGATTTATTAACTTAGTGCTATTTCATGAAATCATTACAGACCATATTCAATACTTAGCAAGCCCAATTATTTTTATGATTGGAGGAATGCTTGTAATAAAACGGAGAGCTAACACTAGGCTCTCTTACAGTACTTGTTAGTTTTGCAAATACAGTTATGAGATATTTTATTAATTTGGGTAATAACTTAGATAGTATAGATGATTTTATTGTTACAAATAAGTTACTTAATAAATTATTTGATTTTAAAGAAGAAAAGGGAAATACTTCAATAAAACTAGAAGAATTAAAAGAATTATTATTATTTAATGTAACAATAGAAGCTGGAGAAAAGCAAATATTAAAAAACATAAATTTAAAAATAAATTCAGGAGAAAAAATAGCAGTTATTGGAGAAAATGGAAGCGGTAAAAGCATATTTGTAAAAACATTACTAGGTTTTTATGATCATAAAGGAGATATTTATTTTAATCATCATCACATAGAAAAAAATAATAAAGAAATATTACGAAGAGAAATTAGTTTTGTACCAGAAGATCCATTTATATTTTCAGGCACGGTTAAACAGAATATAGATTTTGAAAATATATTAACAAAAGAAGAATTACAAGATATTCTTAATAAAGTAAGTTTTGAAACGGATATCGAAAAATTTGATAAAAAAGAAGAAACTTATGTGGGCGAAAAAGGAATTACATTATCTGGAGGTCAAAAACAAAGAATTGCACTAGCAAGAGCGTTAACTAATAATAAACCAATTCTATTACTAGATGAAGCGATGAATAAATTAGATGAAAAAACTAAAAAAGAAGTATTTAAAAAGGTAATTTTAGATAATACAAAAACCATTATACTGATTACACATGACTTTTCATTATTAGAAAAAATGGATAGAGTTTTATTTTTCCATAATGGAACAACTTACATAGGAACGCATAAAGAATTGCTAGAAAATAAAGATTATATGAAAATGATGGAAATTAATAAGGATAAGGTATAGAAAATGAACAAACAAAAGTTATTAAAAATGTATTATTATAAAAATTATGATAAAAAAGTAAATGGACTTATTTTACTAATTGTATTTTGCTTTGTTTTTGAAGTTATAACAACACCTTTTTTTACAAAGCAGATTTTAGATATTGAAATTCCAAATAAGAACATACGGAGGAGTTTTCTTTTTTGGTGGATTATTTGCAATTTCAAATATTATATCTTGCTGTTTGGTTTTAAAGTATTGTATTGTTAGATTAAATTTAAAGTATAGGATAGCAGGAGAGTTAAGAAAAGATATTTTTCATAAGTTAATACAAATTGATACAAAGTTCTATGACAAAAACACAACGGGAACTATTTTGCAATTTTTATCTAATGACTCAGAAGATGCAGGAAAGTTTGTACCAGGTATTTTAGTAGAAATGTTTATTATGGGACTATTCAGGACACTGGCTTTTTCAATATTATTACTAGTAGCAGATTTTAAAATTGGTGCAGGTATTGTGATTTTTTACTTACTAGGTATTTTTGTAACAATTTTACTAAATAGAAAAACAGTTACTCTATTAAAACAGATAAGACTTATTACAATAGAAGTGTTAAATCAAATGAATGAGGGAATCAGTGGATTTATTACAATTAAAAGCTTACAAATAGAAGAAGAACAAATAAACAAATTAGATAAAACCATAAAGGAATATAACAAAGTATCACAAAAACTAAACAAACAGATTGCAAGTTATAATGCAATATTTACAATAATTGTGTCTTTTTCTTTTATTTGGCTAATTACAGCAGGGACAATGGGACTAACAAGTGGAGTTATTAGCTATGGACTTGTTATGCTTATGATAGACTGGAGAGGAACGTTAGATGCTGATATACAATGGTTTTTAAAACATATAACAAATTTTAATAGATGTTATTTAGCATTCTGCAAAATATTAGAATTTATTGGAATTGAAGAAGTAGAGAAGATAAATGAAGGAAAAGAATTAAAAAAGATTACTTCAGTTCAATTCGAAAATGTATCTTTTAGTTACAACAAAGAACAAATAATATTAGATAACTTTAACTTAAAGATAAATTCAAAACAGCAAATTGCATTAGTAGGAAGAACGGGAAGCGGAAAAAGTACAATTGTGAATTTGATTTGTGGATTTTATAAAGCAACAAGTGGAAGTATTTTAATTAATGGAGAAGAAATACGGTAATTATAATCTAAAAAGCTTACGTTCAAAAATTGGATATGTTATGCAAGATGTTACGATATTAGAAAACACAATAATAGATAATATTCGTTATGCAAATGAGAATATTAGCAATGAAGAAATTGAAGTAATTTTTAAAAAACTAAACTTACATGAAAAAATAATGAACTTACCAAACGGTTATGAAACAGATATATACAACAACCCAGATATCCTATCAAAAGGAGAAAAACAATTAATAAATTTTGCAAGAATTATGGTGATGAATCCAGATGTTATCATTTTAGATGAAGTAACTTCTTCACTTAGTTATTATTCTGAAATGTTACTCAAAAATGCAATGAAGCAAATTACAAAAGGTAAAATTGCAATTATTATTGCACATAGACTATCAACAATACAAGAATGCGATAATATTATAGTGTTAGAACAAGGAAAAATAATAGAACAAGGAACAAACGATGAATTGTTAGCTAAAAAGGGTGAATATTATAAATTAGCAAGTAAAAGTATAGAGACTAGCATTAATTTTAGATAATGCTAGTCTCTATATTTAAAAATAAACATAAATAAAGTATACAACAAAGTAAACATATGTTAAAATAGCAAAGATAGGAGAGTGAAAAAGTGAAAAACTTAAAAAAGACATTTGCAATAATATTTATAGGACAAACAATCTCATTACTTACAAGTGCAATTGTACAGTATGCAATTATTTGGTATATTACATATAAAACAGGTTCTGCAATAGATTTAGCAATAGCAAGCGTTGCTGGAATTTTACCGCAAATTATATTAGGACCAATTGCAGGGGTTATTGTAGATAGATTTGATAGAAAGAAAATAATGATGTGTTCTGATGGTATGATTGCAATCGCAACACTTGTATTAGGAGTGCTTTTTATATATGGAGAGCCTTCTATATTAGGAATGTATATCGTTTTAGCAATTCGTTCATTAGGAAGTACATTCCATTCGCCAAGTTTTACAGCTTCAATTCCAATGCTTGCACCTAACGAAGAATTAGTAAAAATATCAGGAATTAATCAAGTTATAAACTCTGCTACACTAATTATTGCACCAATGCTAGCAGGAGTTTTATTTGGAACAATACCATTACCATATATTATGTTTTTAGATATTATTGGAGCAATATTTGGGATTGGAAGTATTGCAATTGTTAAAATTCCAAATCCTGAAAGGGAAAACGAGAAAAGCAATATATTATCCGAAATGAAGGAAGGATTTTTAGAAATAAGGAAATCAAGATATTTAGTTGTTTTAACCATATACGTTATTGCCATTTGTATTATTTTTATGCCAATTGCTTCTATGTATCCACTTATTACCAAAAACTATTTTGGATTGGAAGCAATACATATTAGTGTGGTAGAAGTACTATTTTCAATTGGAATGCTAATTCGGAGGAGTAGCAATGGCAAAAGAAGTTGGATTTAAGAAAAAGCAATATACAATTTTAGTAGCAATGCTTATTTTTGCAGTAGCACTAATTGCATCAGGACTTGTACCTACATCTATGTTTTGGATATTTGTTATATTAACATTTATTATGGGGGTAATGGGACCATTTTTTGAAGGACTATATACTGTTATTCTACAAACAAAAATAGAAGTTCAAAAACAAGGTAGGGTATTTTCTATTGTAATGAGCCTTATGCAGCTTGCAATACCAATAGGTTTATTTATAATGGCACCTATTGCAGAAAAAATTGGAGTAGAGAAAATGTTTGTTATTTCTGGAATTTTAATGATTGTTGCATCAGTTATGACACTTACTTCAAAAACAATAAGAAATGAAGAATAAAAAAATATTTATAGATAGACATAAATAACAATATAATTATTGCAAAAGATTACATAAAGTGATATAATAGCTCTTACATAAGTCATTTTTGAAAAAACTCTCTCGTATATCAAATTTGGCTTAAATAAAATGTAAAGGAGACAACAAGATATGACAAAAAAAGAATTCCTTGAAGTTTTAGTAAAAGAGCTTGAGCGGCTTGAAAAGGTAGAACACGTTTCCGACTTGGCCAACAATGGCCGGTATGCAGAAGTGGACGCGGTCGTAGCTGAAATTGACTACTCAGCATTAGAGGAGTATATGGACGAGGTGGACGGCGAGGGCGATTTGTCTGCAAAGACAGATATTCCTGAAGCCTATGTTTTAACCTTTGCCATCTACTTATCCGGAAGCCCGTATGATGAGTGCGATGTTCTGGAAAGTTGGAAAGATTTGCAGACGGCTTTGCGTAGCTGCGGAGATGTAGGAAATGCAATCGCTGAAAAGATGATATCCGAATGTGTCAACGACTTTGACACGTTTGAGGAGCTTGTGCTCGGCGAAGAAGCAGATGAAGACGAGGATGACGAGGACGAAGATCCCGATGAAGACGGCGATGATGAGGAAACTGATGATGAGGATTTTGATGCCGAAGAGGAGAACGGCGAGTCTGAAGAGTAATCCTAAGCAGAGTTCGTGCTAAATATCGGAACAAAGAATTTCTAAAAACTGAATATTGAGACGAGAGAGTATTGGTTTTAAGTATTAACCAAAGCTTTAGGATAGGCTAGTATCATTTATTTTGTGATGCTAGTCTTTTCTTATGCATTCACTAATATGTAATGCTTTTGCTATTTATGAACATGTAGTAATATACGATTAAAAATTCCGTTCTACAAGGCGTTTAAGAATAATTGGTTTTAATAAAAAAGCAACACATTAAACAAAGAATCAGAAAAAGCGTCGCTTTGCTAAGAAGGTCGAACTCATTTTTACTCTTATATTATTACATGTTCATTTTAATATTAACCATTTTATTATAAAAAAAGGTCAATTTAGGTTGTAAAATAGAGCGAAAAATGATATTATTTATGTATGATTTTAAAGTATATACAAAGGAGAAAATATGTATAAAATTAAAACACAAAAAGGAATAACATTAGTATCGTTAATTATAACAATTATAATATTACTAATCATATCTTCAATAGGGATTAACTTTGGGATAAATGGAATTAACAGTACAAAGGATTCTAAGCTAGAAGCAGAACTAAACATGGTACAACATGCTATTTTAGAACAATATACAAAATATAAAACAACAAAAGATATGGTGTATTTAGTTGGAAATAAAGTTTCAGAAGAACAATTAAGACAAATTACTGAAGAACTTGAAATAACACTTGTAAACATACCAGATACATATTCTAATAAAGACTATTACAAATTAGACAAAGCATCGCTAAACAAAATTGGAATACGAGAAACCAACGACGAATATATTGTTAATTATATTTCAGGAGAAGTTATTAACATTACTAAAAAAATATTGAGTGACAATAGCCCATTATATACAAAAGCGAATAGTTTTAATTAGTATTAAAGGAATGTGAATAAATATGGATATTGAAAAAGTATATAGTATGTTAACTAGTATACTAACGAATTCTAAAATTTTAAAAAATGAATCTATGTCTAAACATACCTCTTTTAAAATTGGAGGAAATGCAGATATATTAGTAAAAGCAAATAATGAAAAGGACATTAAAAGTGTACTAGAAATCTCAAATAAAGAAAATATACCGATATATGTAATGGGAAATGGAAGTAACATTTTAGTAAAAGATAATGGTATAAGAGGCATTGTTCTTATGATTTGTATGGATATATACAAAATAGACAAACAAGAAAATAAGGCTATCGTTACAGCAGGTGCAGGAGTAAAACTTGGAGGTCTTGCACAAGAACTTTTAAAACAAGAAATTACAGGTTTTGAATTTGCATCAGGAATACCAGGAACTATTGGCGGAGCGATAAGGATGAATGCTGGTGCACATGGAAAAGAAATGAAAGATATTGTTGTTACAACAACATATATAGATGAATATGGGAATTTAAAGACAATTTCAAATAAAGAGCAAGAATTTTCATATAGAAACAGTGTGTTTAGCAAAAACAAATGGATTATTATAAATACTGTGTTAGAGTTTGAATATGGAACTAAAGAAGAAATACAAGAAAAAATGCAAGAATATGCAAGGTATAGGAAAGAAAAACAACCTATTACATATCCTAGTGCAGGAAGTACATTTAAAAGAGGAGAGGATTTTATTACAGCAAAACTTATAGATGAATGTGGATTAAAAGGATACAGTATAGGTGGAGCAAAAATTTCAGAGATTCATGCAGGATTTATTATAAATACAGGAAATGCAAAAGCAGAGGATGTTTTAAAATTAGTGGAATACACAAGAAAAAAGGTATATGAAAAATTTAACAAAACAATAGAACTAGAAATAGAAGTAATTGGAGAGTAGGAAAGGAAAATAAGAAATGAGTGGTTTTTTTACATGGTTTAAAGGTAGCACAAAAATGAAAAGATGGATAGCATTAGTACTAGTTGGAATTGTACTAGTATGCTATGGAATGGCATCTATACTTATTGCAAAAGAAATATCTTTTATAGATATTACAAAAATTGTTTTATTATTTGTATTAGGTTTTACATGTGTAATATTAGGAGTTGTATTTGCACAAAAAAGAACTTTAGAGCTACTTATAGAAGCAAGTGATTTACGTTTAGAAAAAGGAAATAAAAATGTAAATGTTAAATCCCTAATATTTAATAAAAAAATATATGACAAGGGTCCAAACATTGTTGTGATTGGTGGAGGAAGCGGATTAAATACTGTATTAAAAGGAATGAAGAATTATACAAGTAACATTACTGCTATTGTAACAGTATCAGATTACGGAAAACTTCCATCAGATTCAAGAAAACAATTAGACTTATTACCATTAGATGATATAAAAGACTCTATTATTGCGCTATCATATAACGAGCCATTAATGAAGGAAGTGCTAGATTTTAAATTTAATGAGGGAATGTTAAAAAATTTAACTTTTGGAGATATTTACCTTTATGCTATGAAAGAATTATATGGAGATTTTGCAGAGTCCATTGAAAAAAGTAAAGATGTTTTGAATATTACAGGTAGAGTGCTACCAGTAACTTTAGATGAAATTAAAATATGTGCAGAACTTGAAAATGGTATAGTTGTAGAAGAAAAAGATAAAATTCCAGAGGTTGTATTTGATAAGGTTACTAAAATTAATAGGATATATATTAATCCATCAAATTGTGTACCTGCACCAGGAGTACTAGAAACTATAAAAAATGCAGATGCAATTGTTATAGGACCAGGAAGCTTATATACTAATGTGATTCCAAACTTATTAGTTAAAAATGTATCAAAAGCAATAAAAGAAAGTAAAGCAATAAAAATATATGTTAATAATATTATGACAGAACCAGGACAAACAGATGACTATTCAATATCAGACCACATACAAGCAATAATTGATCATGCAGGAACAGGCGTAATTGATTATTGTATTTATGATACAGGAGAAGTTGTACCAGAGTATGTAAGAAAATATAATAAAGAAGGACAAGATTTAGTAGAACAAGACTTACAAAAATGTAGAGAAAAAGGCGTTAAACTGTTACAAGGGAACTTATCTACTATAATTGATGATAATGTAAGACATAGTTCAAATGCCGTAGCAGAAGCCGTTGTACAAATTATATGTGACGATTTGAAATTTAAAGACAAGCAAAATGATCCTCAATATGTAATGTTGAATTCTAGATTAAAAGAACAAAAAAGAAGAAAGAAGAATATAAGACCAATATTCAAAATAAAGAAAAAAAGTACTACTATAAGTAAACATGCTGCAAAGAGAAATAGTAAATTTGCTGAAAAATATAAAGAAAGAATAGAATCAATTCAAACAAGTGATAAAAAGAAAATTGAAAATCAAATGAGAGCTAAAAAAGATAATGAAAAATTTTAGATAGGAGGTAATAATATGGAGATGAAAGATATATATTATGATCAATTTAGAGAAGTGACAGATGGAAAAGCAAGATTAAGAAGAGTTCAAAGAGTAGATAGAGTAAAGAAAGTAAGAGATATAAAAGATTCAGAAAAAGATAAAGAAGAAAGAAAAAACAAAAATCAAGAACTATCAACACCAGTAGTAATTCAAGCAAAGGAAAAAAATTCTAGTGCGACTATTGAACTTAGCCAAAAAGCAAGTAAAATAGCTGATAGATATGCTGCACAACAACACATGATGGGCCAAAATATAGGAGGTATTGATAAGTTACGCAAAAAATTAAACAATATGACTGAAAAAGAAGCCATTGAAACAGTAGCAGAACAACAAAGTTTGAAAATTAAAAAAGCGAAAGAAACTTATAAAAATGGACAAAATACCACAAATAGAACAGAAGAAACAGAAAGATAAAAAGTCGGAGGAACATAGGATGAAGCTTGGAAAAAAGCAAATGAACTTAGAAGAAGGATTAAAAAAGGAATGGATTATAACAAATGGAATTGGTGGATTTGCATCTTCTACAATTTTAAATTGTAATACAAGAAAATATCATGGATTATTAATAGCACCTTTTACACCACCTGCAAGAAGGTTTTTAATACTTTCAAAAATAGATGAAGCAATAGAGATTAATGACAAAAAATATAATTTGTATACAAATATGAGTAAAGGGTATATTTCAGATGGTTACAAACATCAAGAAAGTTTTGAAAAGGACTATATACCTAAATTTACATACAAAGTTGAAGATATAACAGTAAAAAAACTAATATGTATGAAATATGGAGAAAATACAGTATGTTTATTATATAAAATAAAAAATGGAAAAAATTCTTCAAAGCTAACACTTGCACCAATTGTGAATTTTAGAGATTTTCACCAAATGAATACAGGTCATGATTATATATTAAAACAAGATATTAATGGTAGAAAAGTAAAGGTAATAATAGATTCTAATTCTGGCAGTCCAATATACATTTATTGTAATAGTGGTACATATATAGAACACCAAAACGATAAATTTAAAAACATGTACTACTTGGAAGAAGAAAAAAGAGGATTTACACCAGAAGAAGATCATGCAGTAACAGGAAGATATGAAATAGAATTAGAACCAAATGAAGAAAAAGATGTAGAAATAATATGCTCATTAGAAGAAAATATAGAAGAGATAAAAGTAAAAGATGTAATCAATAATGAAATAGTAAGAATAAATGAATTGATGCTAAATTCTGGATTAATTGAGTTAGAAGATAATCAAGATGAAGAGTATAAAGAATTAATTAAAAATTATATAATAGCAACAGATAACTTTGTTGTATACAGACCATCTTTTAGATTACATACTATGATTGCGGGATATCATTGGTTTTTGGATTGGGGAAGAGATGCACTTATTTCTTTTGAAGGAATAATTTTAATTCCGAAACGTTTTGAAATTGCAAAAGAGGTATTACTAACGTTTACTAAAAACATAAAATTTGGATTAGTACCAAATGGTTATTCGGGATTTGATAATAGACCATTATATAACAGTGCAGATGCTTCATTACTATTATTTGAACAAGTAAAGAAATATATTACATATACAAATGATTATAAATTTGTAAAGGAAAAAATGTATGATGATTTAAAAAATATTATAGAAGCATATAAAAATGGAATTGATTTAGATGATAATAATATTTATTTAGATGATGATTATCTTCTAGTATCTGGAACGCCACAAACGCAAAACACATGGATGGATGCAAAATACGGAGATTTTGCAGTAACTCCAAGAAATGGAAAAGCTGTTGAAATTAATAGTTTATGGTATAATGCATTAAAAATAATGGCAGAACTTGCAAAAGAGTTTGAAGGAAAAGAAGAATCCAAAGTATATGCAGATTTAGCAAGTAAGTGTAAAAAAACATTTACAGAAAAGTTTTATAATTTAAAAAGAAAATGTTTGTACGATGTTGTTGGTGATAGTAGAATAAGGCCAAATCAAATATTTAGTTTATCTTTAACTTATCCTGTAATAGAACCAGATTCTAAAATTGCAGAAGAAATTTTTAATACTGTTACAAAGAAATTATTAAATAAATATGGACTTAAAACTTTAGCTAAAGGAGAAGAAAATTATATAGAAGTGTATGCTGGAGAACCATATAAAAGAGATATGAGTTATCATCAAGGTATTACATGGCCATGGCTACTTGGTGCATACTATAATGCATATAAAAATATAATGTTCTCTACAAAAGATAAAAAAAAGAAACAAGAATTAAAATATGAATATGATGCATTTATAGAAACTGTGAAAAAAATACACATTAAATCATTTTATGAAGAAGGAATGCTTGGTAGTATTTCAGAATTATATGATTCAAAAGCGCCATTTTTACCAAAAGGAGCA
This sequence comes from Clostridia bacterium, assembly GCA_022799315.1. GTDB lineage: Bacteria > Bacillota > Clostridia > TANB77 > CAG-508 > RGIG8482. The sequence goes on from JAAWOE010000011.1 coordinate 30,605, forward strand.
AGAGCACAAGCCTGGAGTGTTGCAGAAGTCTTTAGGATTATATTAGAAAATATTTAGAAAGGAAATCCATATGATAAGCATAGAAAATTTAGAAAAGGACTTAAAAGCAAATAATTTAAAAAGTATATATTTATTATATGGGGAAGAAACCTTCCTTTTAGATTCGTGTGTTAAGAAAATTAAAAACTTATTTGGAGAACTTGTAAAAGGAATAAATTATATAGAAATAGATGATACTAATTTAGGAGAATTAATACAAGATATAGAAACGCCTGCTTTTGGATTTGATAAAAAGCTTATAATAGTTAAAAATACAGAACTTTTTAAAAGAGAAGTAAAGAGAAAAGGTGCTAGTTTTGTAAATTTAAGGGATAAAATAAATGATTATATAAAAGAAAATTATGATGTTATAAAAGATACAGTTATTCTAGTATTTATAGAAGAATCAGTTGATAAAGGAAAGCTTTTAAATACTATGGAACAAATTGGAGCTACTACATGTAATTTTGAAGAACAAAGCTTAGCAACAATCATTGCAAGGTTAAAAGCTATTTGTAAGGCATATAAAGTTAATGTAGATGACAATACTATTAGATATCTTACAGAGGCGGTACGGACTTAAAATGCAAAATTTAATTAATGAAATAAGAAAACAAATAGAATATGTAGGGGAAAATGGAACAGTAACAAAAGAAACTATAGATTTACTTGCTGTAAAACAAATAGAAAGTATAATATTTGATTTAACAGATAATTTGGGAAAAAGAAATATACAGGATGCAAGAACTGTATTAAACAATTTAATATTATCTAAAGAACCATTACAAAAAATTTTGATTACATTGTACAATCATTTTAAAAAACTATATATTACGAAGCTCGCAGTGGTTCAAAATAGAAATTTAGCAGAGTGTATGAATTTGAAACCAAATCAACTTTTTTTAGTGAATAAGTATAGAAAGCAAAGCGAATGCTTTTCTGAAAATGAGTTGAAAGACATATTACAAGAGCTAATAAATCTTGATAGTAATTATAAGGTTGGACTTATTGATTTGAACATTGGGTTAGATAGCATTTTGTGTAGATATTGTTCGTAAAAATCGATTTGTTACTAATCTATATTTATTATGAGTCCGCTTCATCTTGCTGGATGATGGGCATTTTCTTTTAAGGCTTTAAAAGAAAAGCACATCATCCACGTGAAGCTACTTTGTTGTAAAAATTAAAGAAATGTTTAACTTTGGTTTTAATTTGAAAGATAGTAAGTTATATGTTTTTTATGAATGAGTTCGACCTGAACAACTATGAAAAGTGCTATATTAAAATTCATAACGGATACTAATTCATATATATGTCTACAAATGTTTGGAGAACGGAAGTAATAAAAAACATATACTTACTATCTTTATTAAGATAATTAATTAAATGAATAAAAAATATTAAAAAACCGCACACTAACTAAAAGAGAAAGTGAGGTTTTTTTATGTATAATTTTAGAACGGATTTAGCGTTAGAAAGAAGAAATCTTTATAAAAAAGCAAACAGTATTGAAAATGAGATTGATGGAGTTGAAACAGAGGAGGAAGATGTAGGGGAAAATATTAAGATATCTAGGGTAAAGGTTGTTAATAAAAATGGAGAAGAAGCAATTGCAAAACCAATAGGAGACTATATTACAATAGATATTAAAAAACTAAAAATTGCAACAGATGAAGATATACGGTAAAGCAGCAGAAGTGTTAACAAAAGAACTTAAGAGTTTATTAGAAAAGCATGTACAATCAAAGGATGATATATTAGTTGTGGGATTAGGAAATATTTATGTTACACCAGATTCATTAGGACCAAAAGTAATAAATGAGATAGATGTAACAAGACATATTTTAACATATATGCCAAATGTACTATCAGAAGATACAAGACCAGTTAGTGCGGTTTCTCCAGGAGTTTTAGGAACCACAGGAATTGAAACTTTAGAAATTATAAAAGGTATAGTAGAAAACATCAAACCAAAGCTATTAATTGTAATAGACGCATTAGCTTCTAGAAGTATTGAAAGGATTAGTAGTACAATTCAGTTAGCAGACACAGGAATTACACCTGGTGCTGGTGTAGGAAATACTAGAAAAGATTTAAGCATGGAAACCTTAGGTATCCCTGTAATTGCATTAGGTATTCCAACAGTTGTAGAAGCGGCGACTATTGCAGCAGATAGCCTAGATTTATTTATAAATAAGCTACAAGAAAATGCAGAGTCAAATGAATTTTTAAATAAGTTTCAGGAAGAGGATAAATATGCAATGATAAAAGAGGTACTGGCTCCTGAAGATTTTAATTTTATAGTAACACCTAAAGAAATTGATGATTTAATAGAAAACATGAAAGACGTTGTTGCAAGAGGAATTAACTTTGCAGTAAATTAAGTTATTATAGTTTATAAATTAAATTATGCAAGATGAAAGCCCATATTTCATAAATGAAGTATGGGCTTTCATAAAGAGAAAATCTTAGAATCCTAGAATTAGGATTCGATTAATTGCATAAAGAACTCTTTTACCTTGGGCTCAGTGAAAATGAACGAAAGGTGTGTGCTGGCTCTGGCAGAGACATCATAAAACAGGCTGATATCCGCATATGCTTTTTGCGTGAGTTCGGATAATTCAATTTCGTGTCTTGTAATATCTCCACAAACTTCATGAAGCTGTTCATAAAATTCGTTGCGATGGATTTCCCCAGAAATTAACTGGGTGAAACACTTACTAACAAAAACGAAATTTGGAACCTTAGCAAAGCGATGGGTGTTATCTGTATTTAGATTCCAATCGCAAAGTTCCAACCAAGGACCATTAAGCCGAGGTAAAAGCTGATTAAGATCAAAGCCCTTATTAAATACGACAAAAGCCGATTTTTTAAGTTCAGAGAACTTATCCAGTTCATCCTTTAGCTTTAAGTAATCCCGTAAAGCAGTTGCAAATACATGATCACTCATATTTTTCTCCTTTCAAAAAAGAATGTGTTAATTTGAACAAAACAATTATAACATAAAATTAACATAAAGTAAATTACTAAACTATAAAAAATAGCTCTTGTTAAGAGCTATTTATATGAAAATCATATTAAACACATACAGTAACATCAAATGAACAGGATAGAAACCGTAAAGCAGATATTTTGTATTAGGACCTTTTTTGCCATTATACAAATTAATAAATACTAAAGGTAAAATTGTACAAGCACATAATATTAAATAAGGTAAATAGAAATTATATTTAAAATAAAGAGGAAGGTATCTTAATAAGCAAAGTCCAATAAATGAAAGATTCATTAGTAGCTTTTTGTCTTTAAATATATGGAAAATAAATATAACAAATACACCCCAATAACCGTAGTCCATTTTAAATGCGTCAGCGGTTAGACCAAGACAAAGTACTAAAAATAAGCCTAAGTATTTATTTTTGCAATTTTCATATCCAATAATAGCAACAAGTCCTAAAAATAAAGTGAAAAATATATTTAATGCAAAACCTGTTTTAAACATAGAGCAAAAAAACATAAAAGGTGCTTGTGAAATAATTGCAAACATAAATAAACGCATTAAATAATTCTTTTTACTTTTAGTGTGTATGTAACCTTCGCTAATTCCAAAGGCAAAAATAGGAAATGCTAGCCTACCAATATAATTAAAATAAGAAAATTGCCCATAAAGTGCATAACCTAAGTGGTCTATAAACATTGTAATTATTGCAATAATTTTTAAAATAAAATTTGACATAAATTAATCCTTTCAATAAGAAACATACAAAAGGCCCCTTTATTTAAAGGGACTAGCGTGCAAAGCACGACTTGTGGGCTATTTTATTTGTTTAAATTTTTATTTGTTTCTTTTTCTTCATTATATCTATCTATAAAGTATAGAGGACGTCCTTTAGTTTCATAAAATGCTCGTCCAAGATATTCTCCAATAACACCTAAGAAGATTAATTGTATTCCGCCTAAGAATAATATTACTACCATAGTTGATGAGTAACCTGGAACATCTATACCATTAAATAAAGTTTTAAATATAATCACTAACATATAAATAAAACCAGCAATTGAAATTAATATACCAAGTAAGGCAGACCATCTAAGAGGAGCTGTTGTAAATGAAGTTAGACCATCTATAGAAAGATTTACTAATTTACCATAGTTCCATTTGGTTTGCCCTGCAGCACGAGGGTCTCTATCATACAATATTTCTTTTTTGTTATAACCAATAAAACTAAATAAACCTTTTGTATAACGTTGAGATTCACGAATAGATTTTAGGGCTTCTACACAACGTCTATCAAGAAGCCTAAAGTCTCCAGTATCTTTTTGTATTTCTATATTTGTAACACTTTGAAGCATTTTATAGTACATTTTTGAGGTGAACTTTTTCATAAATGTTTCGCCTTTTCTAGATTTCCTTTTGGCATAAACATCATCATAACCATCTTCCCAGTATTTAAGCATTTGGGGGATAAGTTCAGGAGGGTCTTGTAAATCTGCGTCAATTATAACAACACAATCACCTTTTATATAGTCAAGACCTGCAATCATTGCTATTTCTTTACCATAGTTTCTAGATAAATTTAAGTAGCAAAATCTAGAATCTTTTTTTCTCAAATCCTGCATAATTTTTAAAGTATCATCTTTACTTCCATCATTAACTAATAAGACTTCAAAATCATACATGGATTGTTCATTCATTATTTTTACTAATCTATCATACAATAAATTTAATACGTCTTGCTCATTATATGCAGGAACAAGAATCGTAACCAATTTTTTGATATTTTCCATAAAAAAACCTCCATATGAATTATTATATCTCATAATTCGCGTGGAGTAAACCGTTTTTTTATAAAAAAACTTGTTATAATGTTTAATACAATCTATGGACATATAGTAATATAATATTAAAAATTCCGTTCTCCAAGGCGTTTTAGTGCAATTGGTTTAAAGGAATAATGTAACACACTATACAGAGCAGAAGAAATATCGACGCTTTGCTCAGTATGGTCGAACTCATTTTTACTATTATATTACTATATGTCCATTAAACTATTATCTAGTACCAAAATTTAAAATTATTTATACAGAAAAATAATTATTCTTTTGTAGCAACATTATTAGTCATTCGATAAATTCTACAAATATCACAGTCGTTACAAACAGTTACTCTATTTTCAAAAATTAATTTTAGGGTGTTAATGAATTCATCTTCATAGTTGTTAGCTAAATGAATATATAGTTTTTGAGGTAATAAATTAAGTAGGGCATTTAAACAATAATCATTTGAAGAAAAAGAAATATCTGAAAGATATTTTGCATCAAATAATTTATCATCTGTTTGAATAATGTTTTTATTTTTATCTAAAAGAATAGATTCATTATTAACGTATACGAGATGGATATAATCTGTCAAACTTTCTTTAGAATTTACATATAAGCGCAAAATATTAATAAACTCATAATATTCTTTTTCTATTAAAAAGTTATTTACACATAAATCAGCAACATAGTCTAATACTTTTTTGTAATTTTCAAGTCTAAAGTTTATAAAACCATTTAAAACAATAGAATGGTGTTCTGAACAATATAGAGATAAGGCATTATAGATACTTTCATACTTTTCTTTATAAATTTCTTTATCAGAGATACCTAAATCTAAGCATTCGTCAAGTATTTGTTTTGCTTCAACATTATCAAAATAAAAGTAGTTATAAGAAATAATGTTTTTAATTATTTTTTTCTCATAAAAAAATAATATACATTTTGTAAGAGTATCGCATAATATTTTATAGAAAAGGGAAATATTATCTCCGTGAGTAATGAATAATAACATTGTCATAAATTTTAAAAGTATTATTAGATAAATAAATGCCATCTAAATCTATGTTAGAAAAATCTTTTAGTAGATAGTCTATTACATACTTATTATTAGACTTAATGCACATAGATTTCATATAAAAAATCTCCTTTCATACCTGTAAAAATAGTATCTACCAAAATTTTTTAGATATACATTATTTTATGCAATATGTATGTATTTGGAAACTTGTTTAAAATTAATAAAGTTAAATATGAGTCCGCTCCATCTTACTGGATGTTCAGCATTTTTTTTTAAGGCTTAAAAAAAGCAGAACATCCACGTGGAGCTACATCATTATAAAAATAAAAATTACAAAAAAGTAGGGCAGCATAGTAAGCTGTCCTACATATAATTTCTTAATAATAAATCATATAATCAATATCTGGAAAGATTTTATCTTTCTTAGATATATCTTTTAAGAATTCTTCATCTAAGTTATTTTCTTTTAACATGTCATATAATTTTGTGAAACGGCCAATATGGTCTTTAATACGCTTTTTCGCATAATCAACCATTGTTCCATTAGTTATAATAAATAACCAGTCACTGCTTTGGGCAAGAAGTAATTCTCTTGCACATTGGTTTAAAGCAAGTTTCTTCAATTTACTTTTTTCATTAGGAAAGAGATTGGCAAGCTCTACCATTTTATCGCCTGCAACATGTAAATGTCTATGCACATAATCATTAGTAGTATTTAGCCATACTTCACTATAACCATTTGCACCCCAACTAGACCTACATGGAGTAGACACTTGTATTTCTGGGTATTTATCAATATATTCACCAGGTGTAATCAGCTTGAAATCACATTTATCATAATAAATTTTTTTAAACAATATATATAACCAATCTGGACCTTCATACCACCAATGACCATAAAGTTCAGCATCATATGGACATAATATAATAGGCGGAATATGCATATGTGGTGCAAGGTTAGTTATTTGCTTTTGTCTAGAATCAAAGAAATGCCCAGCTTGTTTTTCTACAGAATCCATAGCCCAAGTAGGGTTGTAATAATCCTTATTTTCTGTATCTCCAGTTATTCTATAATATTTTATTCCAGTATGAACCCTAACTCCGTTATGTGCAATATATGGTTTTATATATTCATAATCGGCATCATAGCCAATATCACGATAAAATTCTCTGTAATTATAATCTCCAGGGTAGCCATTAATAGAACTCCATACTTGTCTAGAAGATTCTATGTCACGTCCAAAAGCAACAATATCATTAGGAGAAACGATTGGAGCATAAGTTCCATAAACAGGAGTAGGGTCTGCATATAATAATCCATGAGATTCGGTTATAATATATTGAATACCAAATTCTTTTAAATATTTATCTGCTTCAGGAATATAGCCACATTCAGGCAACCAAATACCACGAGGCTTCTTTCCAAAATATTTTTCATATGTTTGCACACCGTACAGCGATTTGAGCTTTAACGGTTTTTTCATTTACATATAAAATAGGGAAGTATCCATGTGTTGCTCCACATGTAATGATTTCTAATAGACCGACATCTTGGAAATGTTTAAAACCATCAATTAAGTTACAATTATAAACATCTTTAAAAATGTGTAAATCATTGGAATATCTTTCTAAATAGTACTTTGATAATTTATTAAGTTCTTTATCACTAGCAGTTCTTATAATTTCTTTTTTAGAAAGTTCAATATGTTTTTTTAAATATTTAATATATCTTCTTTGTAAAAGTTTATTATCTAACATAGAGAGAAGAGGGGGAGTAAGTGACATTGTAATTCTAAAGTCAACACCTTCTTCTTCTAATTTTTTAAAATTAGTTAGCAATGGGATATATGTTTCAGAGATTGCTTCATAAAGCCACTCTTCTTCTAAATAGTCTTCACTTTCTGGATGATGTATAAAAGGTAAGTGTGCATGTAATACAAAGCTTACATATCCTTTTTCTTGGTTCATAAATTTCTCCTTTGTATATTTAAGTTTGTGTATATTATTACTATAAATTTATTTAAATCTAGAAGATGAATTAGAAGAAGGATTAGCAATTTCATTGTCTAATATTTCTTTAAATAGTTCATCTTTATAAATTGTTTTATATAAGTCATAAATGTTATATATTTTTTCTATATTTTTATAATTTTTCATACTACTAAAATCTTTTGTATCCGTGTTTCCGGTTTTAGTATTTTTATATGTTACATTTGTATTAAACTTTTCAAATAATATATGGTTGTTTGGTGCATCCATTTCATTAGATGAAGAAACATATATATATTCTTTTTTTATATCAGAGTTATATGAAAGTGGTTTTCTACCTAATTCTATTACATATTTAGAATTTGCATCATTAACGTGTAAATACCAGCTATTTGCAAAGTCATTTATTTCAACTTCAAAAGAATAGTTTAATGTTTCATTGTGAACAATCAAAACAGGTTTTGTTTTGTAAAAGAAATCATCACCATAATGTTTCTCAAAAGCTTTTCTATCTTCATCAGAGATATCCCAATATACAAATAACATTTGTGGAGTTTGGGCAAGTATTTTAACAATTGTTTGATTATATCTATATGGTAAATCGTAATATTCTATAATAGAAATGGGTTGCGATTTTTTAATACTTTTAGTAGAAGATTTCTTTATGGTTTCTTTTTTTGTTCTACTACTTGTTTCTTTCTTTGCTTTTGTAGTTTTATTTGATACTTTAGCGATTGTAGCAGTCTTTTTTGTACTTTTAGTATTAGTTTTAACTACTTTGCTTTTTTTAGTTTTTATGACATTTTTTTGTGCATCATTTGCTTTTTTTGGCATAAAATTTTCTCCTTTGTATGATATAAGAATTTATTATATATACTATATCAAATATGAAATAAATTCAAGTAAAATATGAATTTTAAATATTACAATAATGTTACATTTCGTAAATTAGTAATATCTAAATGAAGCTTGAAATATTGATAATAGAATATCGGTAAATTAGAATATTAAATATATAAGGTGTAACAAAAGAAACATTACAAAGGAGAAGCATAAATGAAACAAATTATTAATAAAAAAGTAGTTATTATATTACTATTAGTGATTCTATTATTGATATTGATAAGTATATATACAAATAAAGGATTAATAAAACAGATTACTTCTAGAACATTTAAACAAGAAGAGGAAGATGTGATTTTAGATGGGATATCTTGCAAAGTTCTTGATAATACAGAAGAAAAGATAAAAGCCTTTATAACAATAACAAGAATAAATGGAATAGAAAAAATCGAATATGTAGCAAGCAATGAGAACACTATAGTTTTGAATTGTAATAACAAACCCAAAGTAACAATAGATATTGAAATACTTGTTAATGAAGAAAAGCAATTTAAAGTTACATCAAATGGAGAAGAAAAGATAGAAACGGTTAGTTTAAATAGTGATTATATAGATGATTATATTAAAATTACAAAGTTAGACAATGAGGAAGAGCATGATCAAGTTGATATAGATTTTACACCTGTACAAGCATCATCAAATTATTACAAAATAAACAAAGGACCTTGGATACAGTATTCATCAATACTTTCGTTAAGTTTATCAGATATTGATATAGAAAAACTGCAAAATGGCGGAAACGAAACTACAATTCACGCAAAGAGTGTTGATTTTGCAGGAAATACTATAATATCAAGTAAAACAATAGAGCTTACAAAAAAATATCCGGATTTTGACTTGTTTCATAATATGGATATCTCAGGAAAAACAAATCTTGCAGAATATGGAATTTCTGGATCATGGAACTATAGCCATAATACAAGTGTGGGAGATTTAAGAAATTTTAGTGTTAGAAATATGGGGGCATATTTTAGACAGGGCGGACACTTTAATTATTCAGCATCATTCACTATTAGCAACATATCAGCTATAAAACCAATAAAAGCAAGCCAATTATATTTTACTGCATATCACTATGTTCCAGGTTATATTAATAGAACATACAGTTCAGCGACAATCTACTATACGGATGGAACATATACATCAAGTAGTACAAATACTCTAAATGGATATGCAGGACAAATGCATGGAGTAGGCAATACATTTGCAAACAATACAAATTTACAAGATAAACCCATAGATAAAATAGTGTTTAATATTTCAGGATTTAGAAATAGTGGAGGAATTCAAACAAATATAACAGGTATAGTACTTAAAGGGATAAAAAAAGTACAAGAATAGTAAAAAATACACAAACATCAAAATACGTATGTTTGTGTATTTTTATTGATAACTACATTTATTTATGATAAGATAGAGAAAACAAAAATAAAGGAAATATAGTATGAAAAAGTACGAAAAACTATTATATAAAATATGCAAGTGTATATATAAAGTTTTGCTTAAAATCTTGTACAGACCTAAAGTGTATGGAAAAGAAAACATACCTAAAGAAGGAAGCTTGATACTAGCGGGAAACCATATAATGGCAGTTGACCCAACCTTGGTAATGAGTTCTACTAACAGAATAGTTCATTATATGGCCAAAGAAGAACTTTTTAAAGGTTTTCATGGATGGCTATTTAAGAAAATTGGGCTTATTAAAATAGATAGAGAAAAAAGTAATGTTGCTGCCATATTAAAAGCAGAAGAAATTTTAAAAGAGGGAGGAACTATAGGAATTTTTCCTGAAGGAACTAGAAACAAAACCTCTAACGAACTTTTAAAATTTAAACTTGGTACAGTGAAAATGGCTAAAGAAACAGGCGCAAAAATACAACCTTTTGCTATTAGAGGACAATATAAGTTATTAAAAAAAAGTGTAGAACTAGAATTTGGCAAACCAATTGATATAACTAATATGGAAACAAATGAAGCAAATGATTATTTAAAAAATGAAATATTAAAATTACTTAGAAAGTAGGAATTTATGAAATATATATTTATAATGAACCAAAACGCAGGAAAAGCAAAATGTGAGAAGATATTGCCAAACATAGAACGTGAATGTAAAAAGAAAAATATTGAATATGAAATAAGATATATTACAAAAGAAAAAAGTGGTTCTGACATTGCAAAGGAATATAAAAATGAAGAAAATGTAATATATGTAGCAGGTGGAGATGGAACAATAACTATGACAATAGGAGGAATAGTGGGAACAAAAAACAAATTAGGTATTATTCCATCAGGTTCTGGAAATGATACATATAGAGCAATAAAAAAATTACCTAAAGGCGAAAATACCATAGACCTAGCTAAAATAAATGATACATACTTTATTAATGTTGCGTGCAGTGGGTTAGATGCTGAAGTTGCAAATAATGTAGACATAGTAAAAAAAGCTAGAATTCCATCAAACCAAATATACAATGCAAGCATTATTTATACTTTTATAAAATTCAAGTTTAAAGAAGTAGAACTTATAACAAATGTTAAAAAGATAAAAGAAAAATATACAATACTTAGTATATGTAATGGAAGCTATTATGGAGGAGGATTTAATATAGCTCCAAAATCTGAACTTACAGATGGTCTTTTAGACATTTACTTTGTAGAAAAAATGAATAAATTAAGAATGATACCATTATTATTAAAAGTAAAAAAAGGAAAACACGAAGGAAAGAGAAAAATTCATAAATTTAGGACAAATCATGTAGAAATCAATTTGGACAAAGAAGTTACTTTTAATGTTGATGGAGAAAAAGTTACAGATAAAAATTTTATTATAGACCTTATTCCAAAAGCTATTAAGGTTTACAATGATGATGAATTTGTACAAAATATTATGATATAAAGTAAAAAAACAGAAGAACAATATAATAATATTCTTCTGTTTTTTTGATGGTAAATATTACAAAAATATTACATTTTGTAAAAAGATTATAATTATATTTACAAGTTGTAAAAAATTGTATAAAATACATGGAGAATGTAAACAACAAAAGAAAATTGTCGATGGAAGGAAGCATGTGCTAATATGAAAATATTGATGTTAACTTGGGAATATCCACCAAGAATTGTTGGAGGAATTGCAAGAGTTGTAAATGATTTATCAAAAAGATTAATAAAAGATGGACATGATGTTACAGTTATTACATATAAAGAAGGAAATGCACCATATTTTGAAGAAGATAAAGGTGTAAAAGTATATAGAGTAGATAATTTCATGATTAACCCAAACAATTTTATAGATTGGGTTATGCAAATGAACTTCAATATGGTTGCAAAAGCAAATGAAATAATTGCACGTGACGGAGCATTCGATGTAATACATGCACATGATTGGTTAGTTGCATATGCTGCAAAAACATTAAAGAATTCTTACAACACGCCAATAGTAGCAACGATACATGCAACAGAATCTGGAAGAAATTCAGGGATTCACGATGAAACACAAAGATATATAAATGATACAGAATGGATGCTAACATATGAAGCTACAGAAGTAATTGTTAACAGTAATTATATGAAAAGAGAACTACAATCTCTATTTGGACTACCATTTGAAAAAATAAATGTGGCTCCAAATGGAATTAATATTAATATGTTTAATGGAATAGAAAAAGATTATGATTTTAGAAGACAATATGCGTTAGACAATGAGAAAATAATATTATTTATGGGTAGACTTGTTTATGAAAAGGGCGTACAACATTTAATATCTGCTATGCCAAAAATACTTGCAGGCTATCATGATGCAAAACTTGTAATAGCAGGTAAGGGTGGAATGATAGATGAATTAAAAGCCCAAGTAAACTCTATGGGAATAGGAAACAAAGTGTATTTTACAGGATATATGGATGCAAAACAAGTATGTAAAATGTATAAATGTGCAGATATATCAGTATTTCCAAGTACATATGAACCATTTGGAATTGTTGCATTAGAAGCAATGCTTGCAGGAACGCCAGTAGTTGTTTCAGATATTGGAGGATTAAATGAAATTGTTACTCATGGTGTAGACGGAATGAAGAGCTATGCTGGAAATTCAAATTCACTAGCTGATTCAATACTTGAATTATTATATAACCCTCAACTTTCAGATAATGTAGTAAAAAAAGCGAAGGCAAAAGTTAAAAATGAATATAATTGGGCAAAAATTGCGCAAGATACTCACTTTATTTATCAAAAAGCAATTTGTCAAACAATGGCGGAACGTCAAAAAAATCAGATTGTACAAGAAAAGGCAAGGAAAGCAAAGAAAACAAAGAGTACAGAAACGGAAATAACGAATTTATTAACATTCAAAAAAAGGCAAGCATATGCGTAAGTGTTACTTCATAACAGTGAATAATTAACAGTGAATAGTTAATAATGAATAATATAAAAAATATTAGAAGGTGACTTAGATGAATATATATGATACTGCAAATCGTTTAGCATATGAAATAAAACAATCAGAGGAGTTTAATAATTATAAAAAACTAAAAGAAGAAGTACAAAATACTCCTGAATTAAAAGATAAGCTAAATAATTTTGAAAAAGCAAGATATGAAATACAAATTGCAAGTATTCAAGGACAAGAACAAAATAAAGAAAAAGCAGTTGATATGCAAAACTTATATCTTGAACTTATTCAAAATGAAACAATGAAAAAATATTTTGACGCTGAATTAAAATTTAATGTACTATTAACAGATGTTAATAAAATTATTGCAGATGCGGTACAAGATTTAATAAAGTAAAAACAAAAGCGAAAGATTTTCTGACCACAATTGGCATACAGGAAAAGGAATGTGATTAAATAATGGAATATATAATAATTATTCTAGCAAGTATTGCATTTTTAGCGATACTTGCATTTGTTTTAGAATTAAATATTAAGAAATTAAAAGCTATAGGAGAAAACAAAGAATTAGACGAATTAACTAATTTGTTTCCTGAAAATATAGATATTTGTAGAAGTATTTTAAAAATGTTAGGAAATGAAGAAGTAAAAGTAACTGAAGAAAAAGATAGTAAAACTAGTTTGTATGTAGTTGTAAATAATTCAATTACCATTGCTAATATTAGAAGTTCTTATACAAGAATTCAAACAATAGCACATGAATGTGTTCATTCTATACAAAGAAAGAAAATGCTATGGTTTAATTTCATATATACAAACATATATATGCTATACTTTTTTATAGTATCATTATTAACAGTGTTTAAAGTAATAAATACGCCATACATATTTTTAACTATCTTAATAATTATGGGAATGATTCAATACTTTATTAGAAGTGGATTAGAAACAGAAGCGATGATAAAAGCTCGTTATATTGCAAAAGATTATTTAGAACAAAATGATATATGTTCTAGTGAAAATATAAAAAGAATTGTAAAAGAATACGATAGACTAAATAATATGGGGATAAAGCTTGTGAATTTTGATATACTAGCAAGAAATTTTGTTAAGATAATAATTTATTGTGTGGTTTGTATAGTATTTTGTTAATAGATAATGGTTATACGAAATGGCTAAATATAAATATTAAAAACTCCGTTCTCCAAGGCGTTTAAGTATAGTTGGTTTTATAAAGTATACAACACATTATACTGCTTAAAAGAAAAAACTGCGCTTTGCTCGGTAGGGTCGAACTCATTTTAATATTTATATTTAGCCATTTCTAGTAAATTTGTTAAAGAAAAATATTGTCTGGTAACAATATTTTAATTATATTTGTAAAATCATTTGCAATTTGTTTTACTTTATGCTAAAATATCAATGTTGTAAAATTAAAAGTTAAAAGTGAAGAGTGAAAAGTACAAAATTCTTTGAATTTTGAAGGAGGAAAAGTGAATGGAAATTTTAAAATATTTATTAATAGGAATATATGTTATAGTATGTCTTGCTTTAATTGTTGTAGCTATGATGCAATCTAAAGATGATGGAGGAATGAGCGGGGCTATAGCTGGTTCATCATCTAACAATTTTTACGAAAAAAATAAAGGAAGAACAAGAGAAGGAAAACTTAAAAGATGGACAATTATTTTAAGTATAGTATTTGCAATATTAACAATTGCACTTTCAATTGTGTATGTAATTTAATTTTAAGTAAATAATAAAGGTAAGAAGCAGCATGAATGTTGCTTCTTTTACATAATAGTACAGTATTTTAAGCTAAAATGTAGGGGCGATTTTAATCGCCCAAGTGGCGAAGCCGATTTATCTTATATAATATTGTATATACAAGGAGAATTTATGGAAAGAAAAGAAAAAATATTAGAATTTATAAAAGATAAAGAATATGTGCCAATGAAATTAAAAGAAATGGCACAAGTTTTAATGGTGCCAAAAGAAGAACAAGAAGAATTACAAGTTATACTAGATGAACTAGAAAAAGAATATAAAATAAGAAAAAACAGAAAAAACAAATATATTTTAATGGATGAGCAGTATATAGAAGGTGTTTATGAAGCAAATAAAAGAGGATTTGGTTTTGTAAAAATAACTGGCTCAGATGAAGAAATTCATATAGCTAAAGGATATAATAATAATGCATTAAATGGCGATACGGTTGTTGTAAAAATTATCGATGAAGAAAATGTAAAAACTAAAGAGGGAAAAATCGTTAAAATTATAAAAAGAGATATAGATAAAATAGTTGGTACATTTCAAAATAGTAGAAACTTTGGATTTGTTGTTCCAGATAATGATAAAATAGGTACAGATATTTTTATTTCTAAAAAGAATTTTGGAGGAGCAAAAAACAATCAAAAAGTTGTAGTAAAGATAACTAAATATCCAGAAAAAGGAAAAAATGCAGAAGGAAAGATTATAGAAGTTATAGGAAATATTGATCAAGCGGGAGTTGATATGGTATGTCTTATAAAAGAATATAACTTACCATATGAATTTCCAAGTTTCGTTTTAGATGAGGCAGAACAAATAGAAGATGAGATTGATAAAGCTGAAATAGAAAACAGAAGAGATTTAAGAGATAAAACGATTTTTACAATAGATGGAGAAGATGCAAAAGATTTAGACGATGCTGTATATGTAGAAAAACTATCTAATGGAAACTACAAATTAGGTGTTTATATTGCAGATGTTAGTCACTATGTAAAAGAAGGGACGTTTTTAGATAAAGAAGCATTAACAAGAGGGACAAGCATATATATGTTAGATAGAGTAATACCAATGTTACCTAAAAAACTTTCTAATGGAATTTGTAGCCTAAACCAAGGAAAAGACAGATTGGTATTAGCAGTTGAAATGGAAATTGATGATACTGGAAAAGTAGTATCTTCTGATGTTTTTAAAGGTGTGATTAATGTGACAAGAAGAATGTCTTATACAAACGTAACAAAAATTTTAGAAAACTCAGATGAAAAAATAGTAAATGAATATAAAGAATATATTCCAAACTTTAAACTGATGGAAGAACTTGCAAAAATACTAGAAAATAGAAGACAAGTAAATGGAAGCTTGGATTTAGATATTCCAGAAAGTAAAATAACATTAGATGAAAATGGAAAAGCAATTGCTGTTGGAAAATATGAACTTACTTTTGCAAATAGTATTATAGAACAATTTATGCTAACTGCAAATGAAACTATAGCAGAAAAATTCTTTTGGCTAGAGGCACCATTTGTTTATAGAGTTCATGAAGTACCAGACATGGAAAAAATAACAGAGTTAAATAGATTTTTATACAATTTTGGCTATAAAATAAAAGGTTCTAAAGATAATATTCATCCTAAAGAATTTGCTAAAGTATTAGAAGAAATAAAAGGTAAAGATGAAGAAATGGTATTATCTACTTTAATACTAAGAACTTTAAAAGTTGCAAGATATGAAATAGAAAATAAAGGACATTTTGGAATATCTAGTAAATACTATTGTCATTTTACTTCACCAATTAGAAGATATCCAGATTTATTCATCCACAGAATTATTTCTAAGTACTTAGAAAATAATTATAACGTAACAGAAGAATTTAAAGAGGAGTATAATAAAATTGCGGAAAATGCAGCAGAACAATCTTCTGAAAAAGAAAAAATTGCGAAAAAAGTAGAAAGAGACAGTATAGATTTAAAAAAAGCTGAATTTATGCAAGATAAAATTGGGGAAGTTTATGATGGGATTATTAGCAGTGTGACGAATTTTGGGATATTTGTAGAATTAGAAAATACAGTAGAAGGTCTAATAAAATTTGAGGATTTAGGAGAAAATGAGTACTTTATTTATGATGATGAGCATAAACATTTAATAGGAGAAAGAACATCTAAAATATATAAAATTGGAGACAAAATAAGAATTCAAGTACTAGATGCAAATAAGGAAACAAGGAAAGTTGCATTTGCAGCATATAAAGATGAAATATAGAAAGGATGATTTTATTATGAAGGAAACTTTAGAAGCAAGTACTACACTTGCACCAATACCAGCTGTTATGGTTTCATGTGGAAATATGGAAGAAGCAAACATTACAACTATTGCGTGGACAGGAGTTATAAATTCTGAACCACCACTTATTTATGTATCTATAAGACCAAGTAGACATTCATACAACATAATAAAAGAAACAGGTGAATTTGTAGTAAATATACCAGATGAAAAATTGGTATGGGAAACGGATTATTGTGGAACAAAATCTGGTAAAGAAGTAGATAAATTTAAAGAGGCACATCTAACAAAAGAAGTATCAAAAAAAGTGAGTGCTCCATCAATTGCAGAATGTCCAATAAACTTAGAATGCAAATTAAAAGAAATAAAGAAATTAGGAAGTCACGACATGTTTATAGGAGAAGTTGTTTGTGTAAATGCTGCTAAAGAATTAGTAAAAGATGGTAAAATAGATTTAGCAAATGCAAAACTAATTACTTACTTAGGCAATAAATATTATATTGCAGATACAAAAGTTGGAGATAGAGGGATTTGTTTAAAATAAGATAAAAAGACCAAATTAGATAGACTAATTTGGTTTTTTTTAATTTTTTAGAAAATTGCAAATAAACTATTGAAAAATAATAAGGAAGATAGTATTATAAATTTATATTTATATCAATTAATTTTATTTTCAAAAAAATTAAATCTTAAATCTTAAATTTAAAAATCCAAAAATAAAAATCAAATAAAAAGGAGGTAATGATTATAGGAAAAGAAGAAAATTTTAAAAACTATATTGACAACAAGACAACCATATATTATTATATAGTTAATGAGAACAGGGTTGTAAAAGTTACATATGATAGAGATTTACTAGGAACTAGAAAAGACT
>JAAWOE010000037.1 GCA_022799315.1 Clostridia bacterium
TCCTTTGCCTTAGTTAATAATACTTCGTTTATGTTATTCTGAATTAAAAATTCATATATTACTTTTGATATTTCTTTAGCTGTTTTTGTACCAGTTAATTTTTCTTTAAATGTAAAAAGTGGTCCTACAACTGTCCTTCTTAACTCATTTAGTTTTTGTAATTCTTCGCTAGTTTCTGCAATTTTCCAATCTTCTTTATACCATTTATTTGAACGTATTCCATATTTTAAACAGTAATTTTCTAACATATATAATGAATCTTGTGCAATCGCCACAAAACCTGTTTTTAGATAATTAAATACTGCTTCATATGACCAATTTTTAGCGAAAATTTCTACAACAGATAGAACATATTTTACTAGTATATTTTGACTTAACTCTTTTTTCTTATCTATATATACTGGAATATCATATTTACTAAATATCGCTTTAGTAATATTTGAATATGTATCTATATTTTTTGTAATAACAGATATATCCTTATATCTATAGCCATTATCTCGAACCAATTTTACTATTTTTCTTGCAACATTTTCTATTTCAGAAAATTGATTTTTAGCTAAAAATAGCTCTATATTTTCTACTTCTGGTTCGTACTTACTATATTTTATATTATACAAATTGTTTTCTAAATGCTTTAATTCCTCTGTTTTAAATCTCTTTAAATCTGTAAGCTGTATAGGTTCTTCAATATTAACTTTTTGTTCTTTTGCAATTTTTATAAGTCTTTGTACTGTTTCCTTATTTATTCCAAATATATCAGTTTCATTATTTTTAATATTCTCTAATTTATCAATACATGCAGTAATATTTACTTGTTTTGAAAGTGATAATAGTTTTGCTATAATTTCATATTCTTGCTCAGTATATCCAATAAATTCATCTATATAAATAATTGCGTCTTTAAACATGTCTGTCTTTTCTATATTCTTTGCAAGTATGCTTAATACATCTTCCTCATCTATGTATTTATTTGTAATTTCTTCTTGATATCTTTCATACAAATTTTTCATATCTTCTAGTTTTAATTTTAAGTATTGGTCACACACATTACTAGTCACGTCATTTAATTTATCCACAGTAATATTGTGCTTTTTAAATTCTTTTATAGAATTATTTACAAGATCTATGTTTTCGTCTGATTTTGTTAGAACTTTTAAATTACTACTTTGGTTAGCCAATATGCTATGTATTAACATTGCTTTACCAGACTTCGAAAGATTAACTTTTTTTAAGCCACCAACCTCACTCATTACTCTATAAGCCATACGATTAAAGGTTATTACTTCAGCATTAATAACAGCCTCGTTTTCAAGACTGTCTAATAACTTTTTTTCTGAAGTAAAAGAAAATTGTTCTGGTGTAATTACATATATTTTCTTTTCTTCATTTATCCTTTTTCTAATTTCATCAAAGCAAAACTGACTTTTCCCAGTTCCTGCTCGTCCATATATTAATCGTAAACTCATATATTTTTATACTCTTTCTATAATTTTAAGCCGTTTCTCTTCTCCAATAAAATAGATATTGTTGTGCAAGCCCTGCTAAATTAGAATATTTTTCTACAGCTAGCTTTTCTATTTCTGTATTTTTCACTTTTGTTTCATCTTCATTTTTTATGTATAAATCATTCATTACACGTCTTACCCATACATCTATTGGGAACACTTCAAATCTTTTTAATCCAAATAGCATTATACAATCTGCAACTTTGGGTCCAACTCCTGGAAGAGTTAAAAGCTTTTCTCTTAGTTTGTTTACATCTTGTTCTTCTATAAGCTCTTCTATTGTCATTTCTCTATCTATAAATATTTTAGTTGTTTCATATATTCTTTTATCTCTAAAGCCCAATCCTAATGCTCTAAAATCTTCTACTGTAGCTTCTGATAGTTCTTGTATTGTTGGAAATGTATAATATTCTTTTCCACTCCATTCTATTTTTTTACCATACTTTTTTGATATTCTTTCTATTATTCCTTTTATTCTTGGAATGTTGTTATTTGCAGATATTATAAATGATATTATTGTTTCCCACAAGTCTTGGTTTAATATTCTTATTCCATTTCCGAATTCAATACTTTGTTTTAGGTATTCATCTACATTCGCTAGTTTTTCCTTTATTTTTTCATAGTTTGTATTAAAATCGAAGTAATCTTCTACTACTTGTTTTATATCTTTTTCACATATTCCTTTAAAAGTAATTTTGTTTCCTTCTTTTTTAACATTTAGTACATTATTTCCAAACACTCCTGTGTAACTTTCATCATCTTCTATGTTCCACCTAAAGCATTGTCCACAGTCAAATATGTGCTTTGGCTCAAAGGTTTTATTATTATCTATTATATATACTTGTTCTTTCATTTTTCATTCCTTTATCTTAAATTTCACTATGTTTATTATAGCATATAGATGTTGAAATTGAAATACAAATATAGAAAAGGTATAAGTAACTTTATTCTTTTTTAAATCCCATTCCATATGCTTCTCTTGCATTTGATATAACAACAAAGGAATATGGGTCTACTTTTTTCGACATTTGTTTTATTCGCATTGCCTCATTTCTTGACGCAACACACCATAACATCATCTTTTCATCATTTGTGTACATTCCTTTTGCATAAATTCCTGTAATTCCTCTTCCTACGTGTTCTGCTATTTTATCTGATATTTCTAAATATTTATCTGAAACTATATATATAATTTTTGTAAAATTAATTCCTTCAAAAAATATGTCTATTATTTTTCCCATAAGATAAATTGTTATTGCTGAATATAAGCCTATTTCTATCTCTTTAAATACTATTACATTTAATAGTATTATTGCCGTATCAATCATTACAATTAGATTTCCTGTTCTATAAGTTGGCTTATATTCTCTTATAACATATGCTAACATATCCGTTCCACCTGTTGATGCATTGGCTCTTAATATAATTGATGTTCCAAGACCCATTATTATTCCACCATAAATACAAGCAAGTAGTCTATCATTTGTAAGCACTGCATATTTGTCCAACCAATCTATAAATACAGATAAAAGAATAGTTCCTATAAGACCTTTTACAAAAAACTCTTTTCCTTTTTTTATAACTGATAATATGAATAATGGTATATTTAATGCAAGGATTGTTAAGCCCATCGGAAATTTTAATATATAATAAAAAATTGTTGCAATACCTGTAAAGCCACCAGATGACAATTGATTTGGTAGTAAAAATTGTGATACACCTAGTGCCATTAAAAATGTTCCAAGTATGATTTGTAAGATTTCAAATGAGTATTTTTTTATTAATAGCTTTGTTCTTTTTTCTTTTAATCCCATACTACCTCCTTTATAAAATATATCTTTATATGCCTCCTGTAAATCCGCTTCATCCACATAAAGCTACTTTATAGGCAAAAATAGTAAAATATATAAACATTACTTTTTACGCATTAAAAAAACCTACATTCTTAAAAGACCTATATTTGTATTATTTACAAATATAGGTCTTTTATACCAAGCTATGCTTTTAGTGTTTCTTCTTCTTTAAAATCTGTAAAAGTTTTTAATACTTCCATTTCTAATTTTCCAGGTTTTATATTTTCGTCTGCTTTTACTTTTATATCTACTTCATATAATTCTTTAAGTTTTACTGCATTTTCTCTTTTATGTCCTACTGCACTATTAACGTCTTGTGGATTAACTTTAATTTCTACTTCTTTAACTTTTACATTAAATTTTTTAATTTTATCTACTATACTATCATACCAAATGCTATCTTGAACTAGTTGTCCAAATGCCGCGTGAAATGGTCCTGCCACAACTTCACTTTCTTTTGATTCTGGTTCACTAATAAGGTCTGTATTTTGAAGTCCAATTCTTATTACATCTATTTTCTTTTTGTTAAATAAATATACTAATTCTTTACATGTTTCTACTGCTTGATTAAGAGTAATTGGAGTATATGTTCCTTCTTCATATTCTTTTTCTAATTTTGTATTTTTTATTACTAAAACTGGATAAATTCTAATCATTTTAGGCTTTAATTTTATTAAATCTTTTGCAGTATTTAATTCATCTAATCTTGTGCTCTCAGGAAGTCCTACCATCATTTGATGTCCTAGTTTAAATCCATTCCATCTTATTAGCTTAGAAGCTCTTTTTACATCATTAAAAGTATGTCCTCTACCCGCTCTTTTTAGTATATAATCATTTGCAGATTGAACTCCTAATTCTATTGTTTTTACTTTGTATTTTTTTAGTCGTTTTAGTATTTCTTTATCAATATAGTCTGGTCTTGTAGAAATTCTAATTGAATCTATTTTTTTAGCCTTTATATATTCATATGCAGTACTCAATAATTCTTCTTGTTTTTCTACATCTATTCCTGTAAAACTACCACCAAAAAATGCTACTTCTTTATAGGCATTTTCTTCTTTTATACTTAATAAATATTCATCTATTGTTTTTACTACATCTTCTTTTGTTACTTGTTTTGTTTGCCCACTAATACTTTTTTGGTTACAAAATATACAATCATTTGGACATCCTAAGTGTGGTACAAATATTGGTATAATATACTGTTTATCTGTCTTTTTCATATATAATCATACTCCTTTATAACTTATTGTTCATAATTGCATTTCTAGCCGCTTCCATTTCTGCACTTTTTTTAGATTTTCCGTGAACCTTTAGCAAGTACCTTACCATTTAGCTTTACTTGTGCTTCAAAAGATTTATTATGGTCTGGTCCACTTTCAGATATAATTTCATATTCTATATGTACTTCTCCATGTACTTGTAGTTTTTCTTGTAATACTGTTTTGTGATCTTTCATTCCAACACTTTTGCTGGCAAGCTCTATTCCCTCTTTTAAATTATTAATTATAAATTTAGTTACTGGTTCTATTCCACCATCTAAATACATTGCTGCAATAACTGCTTCCACACTATCTGCTAATATTGCTGGTCTTGTCTTACCGTTATTGGCAAGTTCACTTCTACCTAGGTATAAGAAATCACTAAAATTAAGCATGCTTGCAACTTTAAATAAACTCTCTTCACAAACAACGCTTGCTCTAACTTTAGTCATTTCTCCTTCCTTTAGCTTAAAATAATTTTTGTATATATAATCACTTGTTACAAATTCTAATATAGCATCTCCTAAAAACTCTAGTTTTTCATTACTATTTACTCCATGCTCATTAGCATATGATGTATGTCTTAATGCATTTTTTAATAGTTCTATATTTTTAAAGCTATATCCTATGGTTTGTTCAAATTCTTTTAATTCCAATGCCTTCACCTCCTTTTATATAATTACATATTAGATTATATACTAAATAAAAGAAAAAGGCAATAGAACCCTCTGTCAGCTTTTGCTGAGCAATGCTTACTTTGTAGGGGCGAATCGCCCGTTCTTAATAGAAATCACTTAAATAAATATTATTTAGTGTGTCTCAATAAAGTTTTTCGGGCGTTCTTGAACGCCCCTACATTTCAGTTTCAATTAATGTATTTTCTTAATACATAAAAAAAGAAAGGTTATCCCCTTCCTTTTCTTATACGTTTTCTTTTATGTAGTCTACTACATCACTTACAGAAACTATTTTTTCTGCGTCAGCATCTGGAATTTCTAAATCGAATTCTTCTTCTAATGCCATTATTAATTCAACTATGTCAAGTGAATCAGCACCTAAATCATCTATGAAAGATGCTTCCATTGTAACTGTGTTTTCAGCTACACCTAATTGTTCCACTATAATTTCTTTTATTTTATCAAAGATTTCTTCTGAACTCATTTTATAAGTTCACCTCCTCTCAAATTTCTCTATTCTTAAATATTATCTAAACAATAATATATGTTTTGTTAATTGTCAAGTATTTTTATTTTATTTTTCAAAATATTCTATCATTTGGTCAACAGCTTTGTTTTTTACAAATTGTTCTGCTTGTTTAATTGTAAATTCGAATAATCTTTCATCACTACTTCCATGAGCTTTAACTACTGGTTTTTTAACCCCTAGAAATAATGCTCCTCCATACTCTTTATAGTCCATTGCTTTTGCTAAACTATTTATTGATGGCATTGCTGGTAGTGCTCCTATCATTCTAAATACATTTTTCTTTATACTTTCTTTTAGTGTTCTTTTTACTAATTTTCCAACACCTTCTACAGTTTTTAGGAATACATTACCTGTATACCCATCAGCAATTAATACATCTAGTTTTCCTGAAAAAGCATCTCTTCCTTCAACATTTCCTACAAAGTTTATGTTTAGCTCTTCTGCCTTTTCTTTTAATAACCTATAACTTTCTTTCACAAGCTCATTACCTTTTGTTTCTTCTGTTCCTATATTTAACAATCCTACTGTTGGATGTTCAATTCCAAATGTATTTCTGTTATATATAGTTGCCATTTGTGCAAATTGAAGTAAGTTAATTGGTTTGCAGTTTGTATTTGAGCCACAATCCATTAGCATTAATCTTCCTTTATATGCAGGTAATATTCCTGCAAGAGCTGGTCTATCTATTCCTTTTATTCTTCCAACTAATAGCGTTGCACCTGTAAGTAGTGCACCACTATTTCCAGCTGAAATGAATACATCTCCATTTCCTTCTTTAAGTAATTTAAAACCTACTACCATTGAAGAATCCTTTTTATGCTTTATTGCTTGCGTTGGTATATCACACATTTCAATTGTTTCTGTTGTATGATGTATTTTTAATCTATCTGATATTTCAGACACATCATTTTTTCCATAGAATTCTTTTATTTTAGAATTAATAACATCTTTATTTCCTATTAATACTACTTCTGCTTCTATTTGGTTTATTGCTTTTACTGCACCTTTTATATTTGCGTCTGGAGCATTATCTCCTCCCATTGCATCCAATAATATAATCATTTTATTCCTCCAAAAGTTCATCTTTTTACTATATATATTGATGATGTATTAATTTTATTATTTATTTTATAAAAATGCAATACCTTTTGACTAATTAGTCGGAAAATAGAGAAACACCAGAATGGTGTTTCTCTTTAATTTAAATTTGTTCTCTAATTTTCTAGTTGCCACTTTAATATTGGATATCCATTGTTATATTTCCATGTTTCTTCTCCTGTTTCGGTATCTTTAATTTTCACATCATTCACCCATTCGTTATTGCTATATGCTCCTGCATTTAATAATTCCACTGTTGCATTAGTTGAGTAACAGTTTATATCTTGAGAGCCTCCTCCATTTGCATTAGGCAAACCTGTAATTTGCCCTACATATCTATTTGCGGTAACATTTCCTAAATTATAGCAATTATATGTGTATACCCACGAATTCCAAGAAGATCCTGCTGCTCCATTTATTCCTCCGCAATTATCCATTCCTGAATTTACAATTCCTATATTGTAACAATTATAAGTATTTCCTCCCGCCTTATATCCTGATATCCCTCCTGTTGAAAAATTTGAATGTACATATCCCGTATTATAGCATAATTTTATAGTTCCTGTATCTGTGCCAGTTATTCCTCCTGTATTACCATAAGTTGAATAAATTTCTGCCGTATTACAACATTTTTCAATAACACCACTATTTGAGCCAGTAATTCCTCCAACAACATTATGCACTTGAATATACGCATTATTTTTACAATTTATAATTGTTCCTATATTGTTACCAGCAAAACTTCCTGTTCCTTCTCCACTATTTACTATTTTCCCACTTATTGCTAAACTTTCTATTGTTCCTTCATTTTCTCCAAATAATCCTTGGTATGCATTTGTTGTGTTTATATATAAGTTATCTATTGTGTTCTTATTTCCATTAAATATTCCTTTAAAAATATGTGTATTATCTGTTCCATAGTTTCCTATTGGTTCCCAACTTATTTGTTCTCCATTTATCTCTGCGCCACATACACTACTTAAATCTAAATCTGCTAATAAATTTATTGTTTTTCCTTCGTATGTTAAACCTGTATTTACTTTATCTCTAAACGCTACTAATTCTTCTACTGTTCTTATATTTTCAACTGATCTTTCTATT
>JAAWOE010000038.1 GCA_022799315.1 Clostridia bacterium
TTTTTCAATATAGAAACAACAAATCAAGTAACACAAGAAGAAGATGCCCAAAGAGGTCAAACAAATGCTTTAGTAAAATATTTATTTAAATATAGAAAATATTATATTTATGATGGAACTAGAGAAACTGCAGTATTAATAGAAGAAGATAAAAATAAACTTATGGATGATTATGTAAATAATACTTTGAAAAAATATTATGGAAGTAATTGGAAAAAAGATGTTAGAGATTTATTACATACATATGGCAGAAGCGCAGTAAGGTCTGCATATTCAAGTTTTGATATTGTAAATGATGATGCTGAAGAACTAGCAGAACAATGGCTAGAATGGCAATTAGACATGTTTTATATGGATAAATATAATGTTGATTTAAAACAATATTATAATACAACAGAAGATTTATTAAAATTAGATGAAGATCCAAGAAATAAAGATTTAATAAATATTGTAAATATTACAAAAAGTTCTTTAAATTCATTTTCAATTTTGGAAAATGTAGGAACAGTAGATGCAGACTATCAGTATAGAGATTTTAAAGAATTAATAGTAGAGCTAAACTACTTCGATAAGGAAGATTTATCGGAAAAACCAGATTCAATATTTACATGGATATTACCAGAAACAGGTCCTATGGGATGGCCAAATAGACCATGGGATAAACAAGACATAGAATATGGTGCATTAATAGAATCTGTTGAAACTTATAATGCTTTAAAAAGTGAAAGACTAAAAATGATAGATGATGAGGTGCAGTCTGAAGATGACGAAGATTTAAATGGACCTCAAAATCCAGAAGAAGATACGAATACTAATCCAAATGATTCTCCAACTACAACTCCAGGAGAAGATGCAAATGATAATCCGAGTGATGATACAACAATTCCAGAAGAACAAAAAAGTGTTGATGAAAGTAAAATTATGTTTTTAGGTGATTCATGGACAGAAGGATTAAAGAATTTTGGAATACCAACATCAACATATATAGATGGAAGACAAGGACTAAATGCAAAAGACTTTATAGAAACGCCTCCAACAATACCAGCAGATGCAAGTGCAATAGTAATAGAATTTGGATTGAATGGAGTTACTGAATTTACTGGAACTCAACAATTGGCAACACAAATGAAAACAGAACATCCAGATATACCAATATTTGTAGTTGCAGCACCACATGTAGCAAGTGGTTATACATCTTCAGATCCAGATTATCCAACAGCAGATGCATTTAATACGGCTCTTGATAATTATAATGAACAAATGAAAACATTTTGTGAGTTGGCAGAAGGAGTAACATTTATAGACCCAACAGAGGTTATTACAGAAAATGGATATTTAAAAGAAGAATATGCAAGTGGAACATATCATTTGAAAAAAGAAGGATATCAAATATGGTATGATGCCATAATTGAACAAATAAAACTTAATACAGATGGATTTGTAGATAATGCGCAGTTAGTACGATTTGAAGGATGGAAAGCAGACCAATTAGTTTGTTCTCCAGTAACTGGAAAAGTACTAGAATATGGAACTCATAAAAGAATGAATGTATATTCTGGAAAGATGGAAGAAGTAGGATATATAACAATAGAGGTATTATCAGAAGGCGCTGATAATAGCGGAAATGGAACAAAAACAGGATATTTCACAGATGAAATGGTAAAAACAGCAACATATGAAACAGAAACAGAAAATTATCCTAGTGCAGCAGATGCTTTAAACTTATTCTATAAAGAATATGATACAAACTGTGCAGGTTACACGATAATGCTAGATGGGTTTACAGTAGATTTAACAACAAAAGACGAAAATGATAATGAAGGAGCATACGAGAAAAATGATGTAGTTGCATTATATAAATCAGAAGAAGAAGAAAAACGTAAGGAAATGGAACAAGCAAAAGAAGATGCCCCATTTTTTATAAATAATGGTGGGGGAGAGCTACCATCAATGGAAGAGGGTTACAAAGCATCAGCAGACTTTACAGGTTTTTATGTAAAAGAAGGAAAATATTTAGGAAAAACAACAGAGCCATCAGCAATTTCAACAGATGAAACAGAAACACCAGAATCAATTTATTCACAATATGAAGAAGGAACACCAGCAGATTATATAAGAATAATAATGAAAGATTTAGACTATTCATTAGTTGATAATATTGAAGATTATTTTGATATACCAGAGCCTGAAGAGGCTGGAAAAAATGCATCAGGAATATATGCTGATTTAGAAGCAATAACAGATGATTCATCAGTAGAGGAAAAAATCAGAGCAGTTATATCATATTTTGTTTCTCAAGGTCTTACAGAAGAAGCTGCAGCTGGAATTTGTGGAAACTTACTAGTTGAGGGATATGATTGGAGAGAAACTAAAATATGGCTTTATCCAAAAATTGGATATCCATCAGCTGGATATAGGGGTATAGCACAATGGAGTGCAAATAGTTGGTGGCCAAAACAAGTAGCCTGGATGACAGAGAATGGTTATGATGAATATAGTTTAGCAGGTCAAGTTAGGTCTATATATGAATCTCCTGAAAGAGGAGGAATGACTGAAGAAAGATGGACTAAAATAAAAGCAATGACTGATTATAGAGAAGCAACAGAGTTTTTCTGTATCTATTATGAAGGATGTCATGAAACACGTAGTACTCCAGGAGATCCAACTGAATATGGATATACAGACGGATGTGGATGTACAAGATATCAGGGATTAAATACTAGAAAAGATTATGCAAAGGTAGCTTTAGATGTTTATCATGGAGGAACATTTGTGGCAGTAAACTAGTTTTTTAAGGAGAAAATTATGAAAAAAAACAAAAAAAATAGATTAGATTTTTTACTAAAATCTATAATAATAATAATTTTAATTATAATGATTATTATAATAATTGTTATTAAACATAATTTAAATCCACTTACTAAAGCCAAAAAAAGATTATCATATATAATGAAAAATGTAGAAGTTATTTATAATGAAACTAATGATGAAACAACTGATAAATCAAGTTTAGAATATGAAAGAAACTATGAGCAAACAATGAAGCCTATAGATTCTAATGACATTATGCATTATGGAGAAAAATATCCAGATGGAGCAGCACCTCTTAGTAGAACATATAAAGGAGATTTGAAAATAACTAATATTGGAAAATCAATGTATTATGTGGTAGTAGAGTTTTTACCAGAGCAATATGAAAAATTAAGAAAAAAAGATGGTAAAAAATTAGAGAAATATTATGAAAAAAACTCAGAATTAATAGAAGTTGCTTTAGGAATTGAAAGAAGAAAGGATTTTATTGAATTAATAAATGTTTTAAAAGAACTAAATGTAGATAGTTTAGAATTTGAGTCATTTTATATAGATATAGATTCAATAAAAAATGCAAGCACTTATACATCAGCAGTATTAAATGTAAAATATAAAAATTGTGAGGAAATATCTATTAATATGAGAATAAATAATAAAAAACATGTGGATATGTCAAGTATAACCTATACTATAAATAAATAATTATATAAATTAAAAAAATAGTTATTAAAAAGATAAACCTAAAATATTGAAGAAGATATCAGTATTTTAGGTTTTAATTATGTAAAAATAATTTATAAATTAAAATAAAATTATCAGAATTAAGTAGAAATTGAAAATGTGTCAATATATGTAAATTGCTGAATAAAAAAGCAAATATATGAAGAAATTTGTATTGAAATTTTATATTAAATATAGTATATTTAATATAAGGATTTTTTTGTTTATAAAAATGTAAATGTATATAAACTTTAATAAATAAATTTTTATATAAAATTTCAAAAGAAGAAGGGAATGAATATGAAAAAAAATTCATTAAATCCAATTGCACATAAAGAGATGGATTATTTAGATCCAGAGGATAAAGGAAAAAAAGAGAAAAAATCTCTTCATGATATAATAAATGATGTTAAATTTGCTATTGACACAGCAAAGCATATTATTAAAGGAATAGGAATTGCTTTAAAATTTTTAGTAAGTAATCCTGTTGGATGGGTAATTTTAGCAATAATTGTTATTATAATAATTATTATAGAGATAATTTCATTAGTTTTTGGATTATCTATGATGCCTGGTATGATGCAAGCAAAATTAAGAGATATCTTTAAAAATATAATGAATGAAGAACAAGGATGGCTTATGACAGAGGCTGCAGCAGCATTAGATGATGACGGTGCTGATATTGTTGATATTGCAAATTATTTAGAAGAAATGAACTATGATTTAATTGGGTATGGTTTTGTTACACCAGATTTAAAAGCATTAACTGATAGACCAACATCTGAAGAATTATTAGAAAATAATGAATATACATATGAAAAAGATGATGATGGTGTATGGCATTTTTACTATAATGGTTCTTTATGGACAGGTGGGTTTACTAGTGCAGATGGAACGAAAACTTATCCTTCTGCTGGAGGTACATATTATAATGGGGTAGGACTTACTGTTGATAATAGAACTAGTGAACTTATATTAAATAAAGATGCATATACAGATAAATATGGTATTATAAGATCTTCAGTGGATTTAAATAATAAAAATGAAGGAAAACTTATTTATAAACAGCAATTTTTTAATGGTGATGAAGTAAATAGTATAAATAGTAATAACATTTCACACTATAGATTAATAAGAACATATTTATTATCAGATTACAGAATTTATACATTAAGAAATGATGATAATGGATTATTAGAAACTATATATGCAAATATAAAGAGAATGTTTGGTTCATATAAAGATGCCTGGTCTAAAGGATTAATACATGTATTTACAGCTCAAAAAGGAATAGCAGAAGATGCATGGGGAGCAGGAGAACAAATTACAGGAGATAGTATAAAAATAACCAGAGATTCAATAACATTAAAAAATGGATATTTTAATAATCCTGTAACATTCAAAACAGAAGGATGGTCACCAAGATATGGTCTTTCAATGGAATTTTTATTATCTTTACATCTTGGAACAATGGCACCAGATTTAGTATATGCAATGCTACAAAATTTTGATATAGAAATACAAGTATATTTAGAAGATTCAGGAGATAGTAAAGTTAATGCTAAATATTTAGAACCATATGCAGAAGATGGAGATGATGATGAAGTAACATTAGGTTCAATTGAAGCAGCTCTTCAATCAACAGGACATGACTTTTCTGCTGGTGTAATAAGAAATTTAGGTGATGCAGCATTAACTCAAGATTGGGTAAATGGTTTAATATTAACTAAAAAGAATTGTATTGCAATATTAAGAAATACATCATTAGTTAGTCCTAAAAATTGTACAGGTGGAGCAACAGAATACCAAATTGAATATGATACTTATTCAGGTGGTTCATATTATGAAGATTTAGAAGGTCAAGATTCAGATAGAAACATATTAAAAGATAAATACAATTATCAAGATAGTCAATTAGAAGCAATAGATTTAGAATATCACGAGATTGGTGGAGATCCAACACAATATACACCAGCTACATTATTACAATCAGTTAAATATTCATCAGAATATAATTCACTTATTACAGGCTCATATGAAAACGAAGTGGATCCTAAGCAAGAAGATTTAGATGAAGCATATGAATTAGCACTTGAAGATAGAGAGGAAGCACGTGAAGTTTTACTTGATGATGCAAATGTTTCTGAAAGTGAAATAAAAACTAATACAGAAACTAATATAATAACTACAGATCCACATATGCCTAATGTAAAATATAGAATAGAAAAATCTGCTGAAGAGTGTGAGGAAGCAACTGTATATGGATGGTTTGATGAATCTAGAGAAGAATGGCATTATGGAACAGAAAGTGATTACAATAATAAAGTTGATGGTCATGAATGGGAAGATACAACAATTGCATATTATTCTTATATATATAAAGTTTTTAAAACAGTTGAGGCTGTTGATAATCCTCCTGCTTCAACACCACAAACTCCATCAGTAGAAGAAAATCCAGATGCTAAAATGGGACAACTTATGTTATCATACAACAGAAATATTGGTGCTGAAGAGCTTAAAGATGTCGCTGGTGATACTTATATTATCAATGTTTTTGAACTTGGAAAAGCTCAATATGAATTTAGTATTATTAAAAATGGAGTTGCAGATGATGGTAGTTTGATGGTATTTAACAGACGTGCTCTTACTAATAAAGCCGCTCAAACATGGTTCTTTTTCCCATCATCATTAGTATCTAAGTATGGTATTACTAAGGAGAACTATAATAGTTTTACTTCATTTGGTCAAAAAATATTTATAAATTGGAGTAGAGATGCATTTGTATATGCAGATGAAGCTGGGAATACAGCACTTGCAAAGTGTATTAATGAAGATGGTTCTATATTGCGAGTAAAAGAGGCAAAAAAAGTTAATTCTACTACATCAGAACCAGAAGAATCTGAAGGACCAGTTATAGGAGAAGAATATCAAATAGATGTATTATATGTTACAGTAATTGTTAGAGATAGAAGTCTTATAGAATTACAACATTATAATATTGTTGATGAAGATGGTATTGCTACAGGAGAAGATAGATGTAGTGAATCTCCAGAAAATGAAACGAAAAAATGTTGCTCTAATTGCCAACGTTATGTAAAAGCCGTAGTTAATGCTCTTGCAAATGTATCAGACCAAGACTTTAAAATGTATACACCTTATATTGCAAGAGTAGTTGGAAGTTGGTTTAGAGATACATATTTCATAGTTCCAGATGACTCAGCTGATGATGAAGCAATTAATAACTACGCTAATGGTCATAAAGAATTTAAAAAAGAAACAGCACAAGGAGATACTGTAGAATTTGTAGAAGTTGATGAAGAATATTTATCTGATACAGGAGAATATTGGACTTCTTATGAAATGAAAGATGACGATTCAGGAGAATATCAATTATTCTATTTAAATGCAGATGGAACAACTAGTAATAAGAAATTAGAGGACTTTTTAGAAGAAGAACATAGATATAAAGATGATGAAGGAAATTGGGTAACTAAAAAGTTTGCAACTCAAAATGAAGCAGAAGAAGCTGGATTTGCATTTGTAAAAAAAGCAAAATCATTATCGGTTGAAGATTTTGCAGATGAAAGTCAAAATATGCAAAACGATGAGAATGGTTTAGAATCAAATATTTTATGGTCAGCATATAGTTTTTCTACATCAACTGATACATCAAATTGGACTAGAGTAAATCACGGAGAGAGTCCAGTAGTAGATGAGCTTTATGAATTAATGTGGGATTATGATGATGGTGATGATGAAGGTGATGATGAAGGCGATGGAGATAGTGATGATGATGATGACGGAGATAGAACTGAAGACACAAGCAAAGGAATCTTTTTCAATATAGAAACAACAAATCAAGTAACACAAGAAGAAGATGCCCAAAGAGGTCAAACAAATGCTTTAGTAAAATATTTATTTAAATATAGAAAA
>JAAWOE010000039.1 GCA_022799315.1 Clostridia bacterium
TACTTTTTAAATGATTTAAGAATTGTTCCATTGGGGGAAATACTTCTGCATTGTAGCTAGATGCTGCAAGTATAATTTTATCATATCTAAATGCATCTTCTATTGCCTCTGCCATATCATCTCTTGTAAGGTCAGAGATTGCTACCTTTTTTGCTCCATTTTCTTCTAATAGCTTAGCCATTTTTCTTGCTGCATCTGCAGTATTACCATGTATTGATGCATATGCTATAAATACCCCATCGTCTTCTGGTTTGTAACTACTCCATATATCATATTTTCCTATGTAATATTCTAAATTTTCTTTTAATATTGGTCCATGAAGTGGGCAAATCGTTTTAATATCTAATGTAGCTGCTTTTTTTAATAGCATTTGTACTTGTGCACCATATTTACCAACAATATTAAAATAATATCTTCTAGCTTCACAAGCCCAGTCTTCCTCTGTATCAAGTGCTCCAAATTTTCCAAATCCATCTGCTGTAAATAGTATCTTTTCACTTTCTTCATATGTAACCATTACTTCTGGCCAGTGTACCATTGGTGCCATTATAAATTTGAGCGTATGGTTTCCTACATTTAATGTGTCTCCTTCTTTTACTATAATCTTTCTTTCTTCTAAATTATCTATATTAAAAAATTGTCTCATATATGCAAATGTTTTATCATTTCCAACAATTTTCATTTCTGGGTATTTTTTAGAAAGTAATTCTATATTATAAGCATGGTCTGGTTCCATATGAGATACTACTAAATAATCTAGTGCTTCTCCTTCTAAAGCATCACTTAAATTTTTAACCCATTCCTCAGTTGCTCTTTTATCTACTGTGTCCATAACTACGTTCTTTTCATCTTTTATTAAATATGAATTATATGAAATACCATTTGGAACTACATATTGGCTTTCAAATAAATCGATTGTTTTATCATCTACTCCTATATATTTTATTGAATCTGAAATTTTCACATCTTTCATTATATACCGCACTCCTTTTTTCTTTTATACGATATACATTATATCATTATTTTTAAAATATTTGTACATTTCTTCTCTTAAAAATTTTTCTCCTTCTTTTTTTATATAATCTTTATACATATATTTTCCTTTTCCTCTTCCTGTCATTATTTCTTTATCAAATAAATCTATTGCATTTGGAAAAGCTTCCTTATTTATTTGATTATGAACATAGCTATATGTCATAAATATTATTTCAAAAAACGCATTTTTCTTAACTTCTTTAGATAAATTATCATATAGATACTTTATTAATCCTGAATATAATTCTTTCCAATTTTCTACAAGTATTACTGGTGCTATTAATATTCCAATTTTATACCCCGCTTCTTGTAGTTTGTTTATTGCATCAATTCGATTGTTTAATCTTGAGGTTCCAAATTCAACTTTATTTATTATTTCTTCTGGATTTACACTCATTCTAACTATTATTTTTCCTTTATGATTTAGAGGTAATATGTCATCTACCATATCAAATTTGGTTGGAAAAGTTAATTTCCCTTTATTGGTATTTGCAAAATTTTCTATTGTCCACACGAGATTATTAGTAATAGTATTTTCTAATATTAAATCACTATTACTTCCTATTTCAAAGGTTAAATCTTTTTCACTGTTATTGGCTGTTTTAATGACTTTTTCTAACATTTGCTCTCTATTTACAAATAATCTTAAATAAGCACATTTGTTATAATTGCACACCAAATAACAGTACATGCACATTGCAGTACATCCAGAAGATGTATATGGAACTAAAAAATCTGATGTTTTATGGTTTTCCACAAACTTGTGCGTTTTTCTAGTTCCTATAATTAAATTTTTCTTCATTTGTGGAAATTCAGAATTTTGTTTTTTTCTCATTTCTTCTATATTATTATGACTTTCTATAATAACTTTTGGAACATCTTTATATTTTTCTAACAATTCTTTTCCTAAAACATAGTTTTCAATATCTTTTTCATAGTATATAGCATTTGGTTTAAACATAACATCACCCTGAGATTAGCTTGTGTTTTTTTATAAAAAATATTCAGTATCTTTGCTTAATGTAGGCAATTAAAATCGCTCATACACATTTTTAACATCACATTTTCCTCCTATTACAAAAAACAATCCACATACTTAAATTTTGTATGTGGATTTATATCATTTTATTTTTTCTCTAATATTTTATTTAACCAATCAAGTATTACATAGCATACTTCGTCTTTGTTTATTTCATTTAGTAATTCATGGCGTGCATCTTTAAATAATCGAATACTTACTTTATCTAATCCTGCTTTTTCAAGCATATCAAATACTCTTATAACACCTTTTCCCATTCCACCAACTGGATCTTTATCTCCTGAAATAAGCAAAATTGGGACATTCAAAGTTTTATTTATATTTCTTTGTTTTGATAAATAGTAACTTCCTTTTAATAAATTCAAATAGCCATTTGTAGTAAAATTGAATCCACATTTTGAATCTTTTTGGTATTTGTCTACTACTTCTTCATCTCTTGATGTCCAATCAGCTTTAGTACGATTTGGTTTGAATTTTTTATTGAAAGAACCTGTGATTAAATATTCTAATAAACTACTACGATATCTATCTCCTCTAAAAATCATAATAAGCTTTGTTAAAATTTGTCCTACAAGTAGACCACCCTTTTGTCCACTTGTTCCACAAAGTATGACACCTGCTAAGTCATCTTTATATTTTGTTAAATATGTTCTAACAACTAGTGAACCCATACTATGCCCAAAAATAATATATGGTAATTCTGGATATTCTTTTGATACTTTATTTTGTAAAATATGAACATCCTCTGCAAGTCTATCCCAGCCATTTTCTTTAGCAAAGTATCCAAAATCACTGTCCTCTTTAGCTGTATCGCCATGTCCTAAATGATCATGTCCCACAACAATATATCCACTATCTGCAAGTAATTTTGCAAATTCATCGTATCTTTCAATATATTCTTGCATTCCATGAACAAGTTGTACAATTCCTTTATACCTTTTTATATTATCATTTTTCCAAATTTTTGCATGTACACTTTCTTTAGCTGAAGATGTAAAATAAAAACTTTCTTGCATGCTTTTCCTCTTTTCTATACTTTCATTTCTATTTCTTCTGGTTTGTATTCTTCTGGTTTTAGTCCAACACGTGGTTTCATATATAACATTAATATAATACTAATTAGTAAAAATACTCCTCCTGCATAGAACATTGCATTTGCACTTGGCACAACACCAATTAGCCATGAGCCCATCATTCCTATTATCATTCTAAATATATTTCTTGCAATTGAATTTGTTGCATATATATTAGAAGTCATTTCACCACTTGAAAAATTTCCCAAATATCTATTTGTTAAAATATTATTCATCGCATTATCGATTTTACCAACAAATCCAAGTATTAAAATTATAGCAATACATAGCCATACTGGTGCTTTTATAAGAACAATTGCACCACTTAATACCATTGCAGTTGCACAACTAATCATGATAACAGATAATGAATGGTTTCTAAACATATTATGAAATTCTACTTGTTTTTTAGAAGCAATTCCAGATACAATTCCAAAAATTGCTGACATTATTCCAATAATTTGTGCTGGTGTATTTATGTCTTGTAATATACTAGTTCTGTAATCTGCCATAATACACATAAATCCCCATGTAATTCCGCTATAAAGTAGCAAACTTTTTAAACGTTTCGATTTTAAAATGAATGTAAATGATTTTTGCAATTGTCCAATATATTCTTTAACATTTATAGAGTCTCGCTTTTCTTCTTCCTTAATTTCTTCAAATAAAAGTGACAAAAGACATGCAAATACTGAAACAACGATTGCAAATATTAATGGCAGATAAGGATTTACTGCATACATAAACCCAGAAAGTACCGCAGTTATTGCATCTATGTAATAGTAATGTGCCTTTCCTTTTCCTTCTAACTTTGAATATATTTTTCCTCTTTTTTCTGTTTTTGGAATAGATGCACTAAGTAAACTTGGTTCTGCAACATCCTTTAAGGAAAATGTAAGTGCACTCATGAATTCTGCAATACATAAATGAACAACATTACTACTAAACATTAAGATTCCAACATAAAATATATTAAATAGATTACTTAAGAATGCACTTCTTCTATATCCTATTTTTTGAATAACTACCATTGCAGGTATTTGTAAGAATACCATAAATAACGCATACATTGATACAGAAAAAATAACATCAGATACGCTAACTCCTCTTACCTCTGTTAAAAACAACAATTTTATTGCATATAAGAAGATAATATCACTTGCAAATGCTCTATAAAATGGATACAGTTTCATATTTTTCTTACGTGCTTTAACTAACTTTTCATTTTCTATCATTTGTTTCTCCTATTATTTTTTCTTTATTATATAATACAACAAAAAAGATATCAATCTATTTTTATTGCATAATTAAAACTATTCTTACAATATAATGATTTTCTTTAACGAGTTTGCTAAAAAAACTAAATATAAATATTAAAAACGAGTTCGACCATACAGAGCAAAGCGTAGTTTTTTCTTTTTCATATTATAGTGTGTTTAAATACTTGATAAAACCAACTATGCTTAAACGCCTTGGAGAACGGAATTTTTAATATTTATATTTAGTTTTTTTTGGTAATCTTTATATTGCAAGAAATTGTTAGTATTATAACTATTCTTCTACATATGCTTTTGATTTTAATGCATCCTCTAACTCGCTTACTTTTCTAAGTAATGAATAAAATAGTGGTCCCATTATATAATTGATATGTGTTATCTGATTTATAAAACTCATGTTAAATCCTTTTGCTTTTAGGCTATAACGTATATTTTCAATTTCTTTTCTTATAATTGGAATAAAGGTAATAGCAAGACTTACCATTATACTAATATTATTGGTATTTACTCCAAACCAAGTTAATGGATATAATAACATTTTTATTGCTTTTGCAATTTGC
The DNA here is from genome assembly GCA_022799315.1 of Clostridia bacterium. Taxonomy (GTDB): domain Bacteria; phylum Bacillota; class Clostridia; order TANB77; family CAG-508; genus RGIG8482. The sequence continues at coordinate 4,985 of JAAWOE010000039.1, forward strand.
ATAGCTGTTGCCGTTTTTCCAAATATATATGTGATATGACATACCATAACAAGTCTAATTCCAATTAATATAGAATCAATTACTTCCATTACAAATAAGTCTATTATAACTGTAAATAAAATAAACGGCAAAAGCTTCCATATTGTCTTTATTGCACCAATTATTGAAACATGACATAATAGTGTAAATAGTATTTGAAATGCAAAAATTACTAGTAATACCTTAATATCTTTGACCCAAAATAAACAAATTGTATAAATAAAAAATGCAATAAATTTTATAACTGTTTTCACTTTTATAATTCCTTCCTTTCAAAAGTGCATAATCCTTCTTCTTTCTTATTCTCCTATCTTTTCTACTAGCTTTTTAATTAACTCTTCCATTGTCCATTCTTTTAAATCTATTTGAATATTTTGCTTTTTAAGGTCTTGTAGTAATGTAATAATTTCTGGTATTTTTATATCACTTTCTTCAATTTCTGAAATATGTTCTAAAATATCATGCTTTGCAAAAGTAGTTTTGATACTTCCTTCTTCCATAACCCAAATTTCATCTGATAACAAAATTTCATCAATGATGTTTGTAATATAAATAATAGAATATCCTTCTTGTTTTAACTCTTTTACAATTTTATAAATTTCTTCTTTTCCTTTTGGATCTAGCATTGCAGTTGGTTCATCTAGTACTATATACTTTGTTTGCATTGCAAGAACTGATGCAATTGTTAATCTTTGTTTTTGACCAAGTGATAATGTGTAAGCCTCTTGTTTTTCTTTCCCTTCTAATCCTACTTTTGTAAGTACTTTTGTAATTTTTTCTTCTACATCTCCTATTTTTAAGTTTTCTAAAGGAAATCGTATTTCATCTTCTACAGAGTTAAAAATAATTTGATTTTCTGGATTTTGAAATACGATTCCTACTTGTTTACGAATTGGTAAAAAATTTTCTTTTTTCTTTGTACTATTTCCTTCAATTAAAACTTCTCCACTAGTTGGTTTTACAATACCTGCAATTAGTTTTGCAAGAGTAGATTTTCCTGAACCGTTTTTCCCAATCACACAAATAAACTGACCTGGTTTTATTTCTCTATTTACTTCTTTTATGATATTTTTCTTTTTTTCATATCCATAATTTACATTCTTTAATTCAATCATTTTTATATTACCTTTCTAAGCCCCCCAGTCAGCTTAAGTACAAAGCTGTCAACTTAAGATATGACCCTTATGTAGGGGCGATTTTAATCGCCCGTGCTACAAAGACATTCCTAAAAAATATATTTATTTAAGCAATTCGTTGGAGAGTGGGCGATTAAAATCGCCCCTACATATCTAAATTTTCTATCACTTCACTATATGTATAAAAACTTCCAACTACAAAAATTGTTTTATCTTTATATTCTGTTTTGCATTTTGAAAGCGCATTTTCTAAAGAATCCATAAATAAATTCTCTTTTCTATATTGTAAAGCTTCATTATATAACTCTTCTTTTTTTACATAGCATTTCACTTCATCTTGTTCTTTAGTTCCATCTGTAAAAATAAAAATAGCTTTGTTATCTTCCATTAATTCTTTAATTACAGTTTTATAATCTTTTGTTTTCAGAATTGATAAAATATATATCTTATCATCATTTTTATAATATTGTTCAATAGTTTCTATTAAGTTTCTAATTGCCGCTTCATTATGCCCACCATCAAATATAATTGTTGGCTCTTCGTAAATTTGTTCAAATCTTGCTTTATGCACTACTGTTTTTAATCCTTCTTGTATTGTTTCTTTCGGAATTTCATAACCATTCTTTTTCAATATTTCTAATGCTTCTAATACTATGCAAGCATTTGGTACTTGCTTATTTCCTTTTAGGTTAATTCCAATTTGTTTGTAATTTTTATAATCGAAAACTTGCTCTTCCCCTTTTAAGGAAACATTACTCCAATCTTCTTGTTTAATTAAGTGCAATGTATTATTCTTTTCTTTACAAGTTTCTTCTA
>JAAWOE010000040.1 GCA_022799315.1 Clostridia bacterium
CACTGGAACGGTATACCATTGGATATCATCTTGTCCATTCTTACTTGTCCATGTTGGTAACTGTACTTTTGTTATACCATAATCAGATTGGATATCTGCCTCTATTGTATATCCTGTCGCATCTATTGATGCTATTTGTACATTCTTTATGGCCAATGGTGTTCTTTTTATCTGTGTAGGTGCAAATACTTTACCTGCTTTTCTCCCCGCTTGATCTGTGACATATAGATGTGTGATATATTCCCCATCTTCATAATTATGATTTTTTATATCTATGTGATATTTAATATGATTATTGGCATCTGCTTGAACGGTATACCAACGAATATCATCTTGTCCATTTCTACTTGTCCATGTTGGTAACTGTACCTTATTTACACCATAATCTGATTGAATATCTGCTTCTATCGTATATCCTGTCGCATCTATTGAAGTAATTTGGGCATTCTTTATGGTCATTGGTGTTTTTTTCATTTGTACAGGCGGGTATGCTTTTCCTATTCTTCTTCCTGTTTGGTCAGTGACATATAGATGTGTGATATATTCTCCATCTTCATAATTGTGGTTTCTTATATCTACATGATATTTAATGTGATTATTGGCATCCACCTGAACGGTATACCATTGGATATCATCTTGTCCATTCTTGCTTGTCCATGTTGGTAACTGTACCTTACTTATTCCAGCATCTGATTGAATATCTGCCTCTACTGTGTAACCAGTGGCATCTATTGATAAAGTAAATGCATTGATTCCTATTTTACTTTGTGATTGCAAATTTATAAAATTCTGTTTTAACATTTTATCACAAGCATTGACACGAACGATATTTGTAAATAAAATAACAATGAAAGCAGAATAAACTAAAAACATTTTACGTAATAATTTCATTATTGTTCTCCTAATCTAAAAGTATCCATTTTTTTAACATGATTATATCTTGAAATTACTCTTTAAATATAAACCTATCTTACTGTTTCCGTATCTATTATAACCCTTAAGGTTATATAGTATAGGGGGTAACCACATAGAATGAACAAAAAACTTATTATAATAACAATTGATAAAAAACAGCAATTTTATTAATATATTTTTTTAATTATAATAATCAAATATCACAATATTTAATCTAATGTTTAACTTTATACATTTTATAATACCATTCAATAAATTTCTCAAGCCCCTCCTGTATTTTCACTTTTGGATTATAATGCAATATCTCTTTCGCATGATTTGAATCAGAATATGTTATATTAACATCACCAGGTTGCATAGAAAGCTGATTTATTTTTGGCTCAATTCCTAACACCTTACCAATTAACATAATCAAATCTTTTAATGAAATGGGATGGGAACCTCCAAGATTGAAAACATCATATTTATTACAACCATCTAATGTCCAGTTTAAAGCAAGTACAGTTCCTTCTACAATATCACTCACAAATGTATAATCCCTGCTTGTACTTCCATCTCCATACATAGGGACTTCTTGATCTTCTAGCATCAACCTTGTAAATTTATTAATTGCTAAATCTGGTCTTTGTCGAGGACCATAAACTGTAAAATAACGCAAACATGCAATATTTATTCCATATAATGCATGATATGTATGACAGATCAATTCTCCTGCTTTTTTTGTGGCTGCATATGGTGAAATGGGTTCATCAACGTTGTCATTCTCATGAAAAGGAACTTTTTTATTATTGCCATAAACGGAAGAAGAAGAAATAAATACGAAACTTCTTACTTTATAATTTTTAGCACATTCTAACATATTCGTAAGCCCCATTAAATTAACATCCACATAATAACGAGGATTATCAATGGATGGTCTGACTCCTGCATTAGCAGCTAAATGAATAATCGCATCTATCTTATGAGATTGAAAAAACTGGCATAAAAAATCATAATCACGAATGTCACCTTTATGAAACTCATAGAGTTTATGATTCAGTTTTGAACATTCTTCTACAATTTTTATATTCTTGTATTTTAACGCAACATCATAATAGTCTGTTAATGAATCAATACAATATATATTATGCCCTTCTTTTAATAAACGCTCTGATAAATGAGAACCTATAAAACCTGCGCCACCCGTAATTAGATAATTCATATTATTTCATAAATCAACATATTCACGTTGATTTATTCCTCCTTTCCGTTATCTACCAATAGAATAATATTCGATGCCTTCATTTCTCATTTCACTTATGCCAAAGATGTTTCTTCCGTCATATACTAGAGGAGTTTGCATATATTCTTTAAAATCTGACGGTTTTATAGCCTTAATTTCCTCCCACTCGGTAAATATAAAACATACATTAGCACCTTGCAATGCCTCATGAATTGTTTCAACATATATAATATTATTCTTATTTTCCGGATATCTTTTTTCAAAATTATTTTTTCCAACCGGATCATATGCATAGACGTGCGCACCTTGTTCTAACAATATCGGTATATTTTCAAGCGATGGCGCCTCTCTAAGGTCGTCTGTTCCAGGTTTGAATGTTAAGCCAAGAACAGCAACCTTTAATCCATTGAATGTAATCAGCCTTTTCGCAGCCTTTTTCATTAATAATAACTTTTGATCATTATTTACTTCAATCGCAGATTGAATAGTTCTTAAATCATATCCGTTCTCTTTTGCAAGATAAACAAGCGCTTTGGTATCTTTAGGAAAACAACTACCTCCATAACCTATCCCTGCATTCAAAAATAAATTACCAATTCTGTTATCATAAGACATTCCTAATGCAACATCTTGAATATCTGCTCCTACTAACTCGCATAGGTTCGCGATATCATTCATATAAGATAATTTCAATGCAAGAAAATCATTACTTGCATATTTAATCATTTCTGCACTCCTTCTGCTTACAGATACAATAGGTAAATGAAAAGGTTCATAAATCTTCTTTAATATCGATTCAGCATTTTTACTATTGGTACCAATAATGACTCTTGAGGCATATAACGTATCCTTTACAGCTGTTCCTTGTGCTAAAAATTCCGGATTGCTCGCCACTTCAATATGGACGTTGTTTTTTTGAAAATCTTTTATAAACTGCTCTACTTTATCATTTGTTCCTACAGGAACGGTTGACTTAACTACAACCAAACAATCTTTTATAACACTTTCTGCAATCTGACGAGCGACTGTAGCAATATAAGTTAAATCTGCAGAACCGTTTTCTCGTTCTGGAGTTCCTACACCAATAAAAATTGCATCTGCATTTTTATATGCTGTTTCATAATCTGTTGTATAGTCAATTCTTCCTCCTTCATAGTTTTTTTTCATTAGCTTCTCAAGGTCTGCTTCATAAATTGGACTTATTCCCTGCTTCATAGATAAAATCTTTTTTTCATCTATATCCACACATACAACAGAATGCCCTACTTCAGCAAAACAGACACCAGCTACTAAACCTACATATCCAGTACCGGCAACCGCAATTTTCATTATATTACCTCAACTTTCATTTAAGATCTTTTTTTAAAAACCATTTGTTTACCAAAAAAGTAATTCATAAATATTACTATTATCTGGAATAGATATTTGCTTAATAATTTATCCATTCCAAATATTTCAACCATGACGATAACTCCGAAATAATCAACGAGGGCAGTTAGTCCTCTTGCGAAAACAAAGCTCATAAATTCCTTTAAGAAGGCATTAAAGTTATCTTGTCTACATCTGAAAACAAAGAATTTATTCATTACGTATGCAAAAAGTTTACCCAATATCAATGAAAACAGATTCGATATTTTATAATCCACACCAAAATATAAAAATACTTGATAAACAATAATACCAACAAAAAATGTTAATATTCCAAAAATAGTATATAATATCGTCTCACGATTCAATAATTTGTTTTTTAATTTTTTGTAATCTATTTTATTCATAAGATATATTCTTCCTTGATTTTAACTTTCTCGCAGGCACTCCTCCCATAACGCTATAAGGTTCCACATCCTTTGTTATAACACTTCCTGCTCCTATAATTGAACCAGTGCCAATCCTAACACCGCTTTTTATGAAAGAACCTGCTCCAATCCAAACATTATCTTCTATCACAATTTTATTATACTCTTTTTTTTGTAGTTTAATAGGTATTTCAAGATCCTCATAACCATGCTCGAAAGATACAATTGAAACTCTCGGTCCGATACTTACATAATTTCCTATTTCAATCCCTCCATTTCCATCTATCCAATCGTACTCGTTAAATGAAACATGATTACCAACTTGTATATTTTCTGGAAATTTAATCGTTACTAATTCAGAAATACGTAAACCTCGACCAGCTTTCTTCAAACATACTTTGTATAAGAACATCCTTGCCAATATCCCTATTGCTGAAGGAAAATTTCTAAAGATTCCAACAATAAAATCTCTTAATATATATTTAAAAATAATATCTGAAAAGCTTATTTTTTGATTAATATAAATTGGTAATTTCATTGATTCTCTCCATGATTTGTTTTAATTTCTTTGATAGAATATGGTTGGTCTTCGGTAGTACCATAATAAGTTTTTACAAGCACATCACTCATTAAACCAAAAACAAACATTAGCAATCCAATTATAATAAAAAATACAGTTAATAATGGTGGGAAGATATTATTAGACATTTTAGATCCACAAAAAAATAATATAATGGACCATATTCCACAACCCCCCCCTAAGCCCAAGCAGATCAATCCTGCCGAACCCATAATATGCAAAGGACGTACAGAATATTTATTCCAAAACCAAACTGAAATCATATCTACAAAACCTTTAAAGGTTCTTTTCCAATTATATTTTGTCTTTCCGGCAATTCTAGGTCTATGGTGAACAATCACTTCTCCAACAGTAAAACCCTTTATTTTTAATAATGCAGGTATAAAACGATGCATTTCTCCATATAAATTAAGTCCATTAAAACACTCTTTTTTATATATTTTTAAAGAGCAACCACTATCATGAATATTATCTTTAACGATAATACCACGTAACAAATTAGCTACTCTCGATGTAAACTTTTTCATAATAGTGTCTTTTCTGTTTTTTCGCCATCCGGACACAACATCGAAATCATTTTCTTCTAAATGTTCAATTAATAAAGGGATATCTGCAGGATCATTTTGTAAATCACCATCCATTGTTATAATATATTCACCTTTTGCAATCTTAATCCCTGCATCCATAGCAGCTGTTTGACCAAAGTTTCTCCGTAATCTTACATAAGTTAACGGATATAATTTTCTTGTTTTACCAAATGTTGAATCAGTTGATCCATCATCTACAAATATAATTTCATAATCATAATGCTTCTTTATACAGATATCTTTTATCTCATAAAATAATTTTTCAACATTATCTTCCTCATTGTATATGGGAACAACAATAGATATCATAGTTAGCCCTCCTTATAATTGTAGAAATAGCATACATATTTATTATATCAAATACCTCTAAATAAATAAACAAAATAATTGATACCCTGAAGTGCAAAATTAAATTCTACCTGAAAGGGCAAAAAAAACAAAACTCTATCTTTCAATAAATTCTATATTCTTGTTCATTCTTGCGTGTTATTCTTCCAATAACATCATACAATTTTGTCTTTTTATAGGGCCATACCTTTCATGCTTATATTTTCTCATAAATCTTTTTTAATTATAGATAGCTTCCATTGAACACTCATCTTCTTTTAAACTTATCTTGCTAAACAAAAGAATCATTCATCGGGGGCATATGTTTAACTTCTTTGCGACATTTTCATTTTGCTTGAAACTACTTTTTGTTTCTTTTACATGATTGTCATACCTTTATATGAGTATTCATTCATAATTCAGGAGTTAACAAAAATATTTTTTATAAATATACGTTGATAATTCATTAGGGAATTTCTCAACCACTCGCACGAAAATTTTTGAAATAATCAAATTGGTAAAAATAGATAATGTAAAAGAAAGAATAAAGGATTGATAATACTCAAAACAAGATAAAAAATTGATAAACAAATAACATGAAAGACTATTCAAAATTATCCAATGAAAATAATAGATTGTTGCTGAATAATTACCTAGCGTCATTATATATTTTGAACAACACACTCTTCTTAAGACAGAAGAGTTTAATGTGATATATACTAATATCGCTGCTCCTAATGAATGATAAAAAGCACTATAATCATTTATAAAACTAACATGCATGAAATTATATATTCTTGCACCATTATATGACGATAACCATATCCCAATTAATAACAGAATCATCTGAAAAGGAAAGCTAATTTCAAACTCTTTTTTTATTTCAGAAGTAGTAAAGTCACAAAGTACAATTCCTAAAATGAAAGCCAGAAAGTAAGTATTACAAAAAACAATCGATAAAATCATATATATGAAAAATCTGTTCTTACTCTTTTTAAATATTGAAATGATTGATAATGTCAAAAACGAACCCCACAATTCGTAAAACATGGTCCATAATACAGAATTATATGTAGCCGACTTTCCTAGAAAAATACCAAAAAAAGCTTGTTTGATTGCATCAATGATATTTGGATTGAAATTATAATGGCTTTCTAACCATTTCGAGTCTGTAAAATTAGCTGCCTCTATATGAAACAATACATTGCTTTTCATCATAATATAACATATTAAGATTGAAATTAACATTGGTATCATAAGTCTCAAATATCTTCTAACCGCGGTCGATCTGATACTATCTTCATCGTCATACATAAAAAACTTATAAGATAAAAGAAATCCACTTATGACAAAAAACATGCAGACAGCAAAATTGCCATTATAAATAATATTTAAAGGCGTATACACAAGCGCTTTTCCAATACTACCTTTATCCATTAAGTTCGGATAAAAAGCAAGAACATAATGATTTAAAACTACAATGCTTGCTGCTAGTCCCTTTAAACCAATAAGTTCTTTTATTCTAGAATTTTTTGATTGCATTTACTTCCGTTCCTTTCAAAGGTAAGCGTCAAATAGAGCCCATCTTTAAATAGGAGAAGATCTATGAGAGAATATGACCAAGAAAGGAATGGTCATATGAAAAAACAGGAATGGATGAA
>JAAWOE010000041.1 GCA_022799315.1 Clostridia bacterium
ATTCTTTTGGCATTTCATTTGAATTTCCCATTTTTCTCTCCTTTAATCCTCTCTTATTTCGAATGCGAAATAAGATTTGTATGGTTTTAATTTACACTTACCTTTAACTTCATTTGTTTTTTCATCCAAATATACCATTGGTTTTACTTCTTCTGTGGTTTCTGGGTCTATTATTGATATAGGTCTCTTCAAATTTGGCGTATAACTAAACTCTTTATATACAGAACCTTCTTCTGAATATAAGGTATTAAATTTAACTGGCATTGGTTTTTTAGAAATTCTTAATTTTTCTTCTTCCATAATTCCAGTATTAACAACTACCTTTTCTTTTCCAAAGGATAATATTACAAGTTGTTCTCCATCTGGTGATGGGTTATCAACGAAAAAGGTTTTTCTTTTTAGTTCACCATTTAGTTCTTCTATGTAGTCTAATCTTTCTACTGTGTATTTTGGTGAATCTTTTAAGAATTCTTTTTCTGTTCTGTTTATTTTGTATATTACTGTATTTACATCTTTTGGGTCTGTTATACTAAAATGTTTTCCTTGAACACTCTCCATTTTATTTTCCCCACCTTTTAATTTTTATCCTATGTATAGTAGTTTGTTTATTTTTACCACTAAACATAATTATACTATCTTTTTTATGTAATGTCAATCAATATAAGCAAATTTATGTTAACAATATTTTGTGTCTTTTTTACTGCATATAATCTCTATTTATTATGTTTTAGTGGGTCGACGAGGGCGTCGACCCCTACATTATCATATTTCTCTTTATTCTCTATTTCTTGGGTTGAATTTTGATATCTCTTTTAGTTTTTCATACAGTTCTTTTTCTTCTTTTGTTAATTTTTTAGGCACCATTATTTGTACTGTTGCAGTTAGGTCTCCTCTTCCACCTTTTCCATCTTTATAACCTTTTCCAGGTATACGTAATTTTTCTCCACTTTCTATTCCTGCTGGTACATATATTGCTACTGTATCATCTATTCCTTCTAATTGTACACGTGTTCCAAGTGCTGCTTCCCAAGGTGTTAAGCATAGTGATGTATATAAGTCATAACCTATTAGTTCAAATTTTGAGTCTTTTTCTATTTGTATTCTAATAAATAGGTCTCCATTTTTTCCACCATTTTGTCCAGTTTTTCCTTGTCCTATTAATCTTATTTTCTCATTATTTCTAATCCCTGCTGGAACTTTAATGTTGAAGATTTTCATTTTTCCATCTATTGTTCGTAATGATATTTTTTTGTTCATTCCATAAAATGCTTCCATCACTGATATTTGTATAGATGTTTCTATATTTTCGCCTTTTATTTGTGGTTTCTTTTTAGTCGTTTTTACCGTTTCGTTTTCTTCAGTTTTTATATTTCCAAAGAACATATTAAAGAAATCGCTAAATACTGCGTCTTTTCCACGCTTACTTTCTTCATAAGCTTGTCTTCTTCTTTTACTGCCTATATGATTATTCCACATTCTATCGTATTTTCTTTTTGAAACTCCATTTGATAAGACTTGATATGCTTCATTTATATCTTTAAATCTTTCTTCTGCTATTTTATTTCCTATATTTACATCTGGATGATATTTTTTTGCTTGCTCACGATATGCTTGTTTTATATCTTCCATTGTTACTTTATTTGTTTCTAATTCTAATATTTTATAGTAGTCTTTAAAAATCATTTCAACATCCTCCCACATAAATGGTAGATTTATTATATCAAGATTATGCCTATTTTTCAATACGAAGATAATAAAAATTACAATTTGAAAATTTATGTTATTAGTAGTATAATAGAAATACTTCAATAAGCAAGTACAGAAATACTAAGGAGGAAAAATATATTATGTTTTATCTTTCTAATGCTGTATTAAAAGAAATAGAACGGAATCTAATTGAAATGGCTGATTTATATGCTATCTTAGAAGACATAAATCCAGAGGGTTTCGTTGAAGTTGATTTAAGAGATTGCTTTTTTCTCACTGATGACTTCTATCAATTGGATTCTGATGAATATCCATTTCTTTCGTATTATGCTAGAAAAGGTGAAAGAGTTTCTTATTGAAAAACTCTTTTGCCTTTTTCTATTTTATTAAAATTTCAACCTTATTTTTATATTTCATTTGATTTTCTATTTGTATGTCGTATTCTAATATAATACTTTTTATCTGGTCATCATCTTCTTGAATTTCAATGTTATTTGTTTTCACATTCATATTGATATTTCCATATTGAGTATCAATAGTAGATTTTGTTATCTTTCCTAATTCAAATATCATAGGTTGTCCATTTCTATATGTAATAACTTTTTCTTTTAATACGGTCATTTTAAATTTTAGTTCTTGTTCTTCGTATTTTTCTGTAAATTCTAACACTGTACCATTATTGTGATAGGTTATTTCTCCTTGGCACATATTTGATTCACTTTCTTCTTGTTCTTCAAATATTTGCTTTGAATTTATTTCTACATTTACTTTCATTTTCTTCTCCTTATAAAAAAAGAGGCTTTGCGGACGAGCAATGCTCGCCCCTACGCCTTCATACCTTACTATTATTTTTTGCTTCCTTTACTTCCCTTAAATTTACCATTAGATACTAATGCTAAAATATTTTGGTCATATGAATAAACTCTTTTTTCTCTTTGTCTTTGTCTTTTATACGCAAGTTCTACTAGTTCATCTATTTCTTGCTCAAATGTTTTATTTGTTGCTTCCCATAAGTAATAAGATAATGCTCCTGGTATTGTATTAATTTCATTAATATAAATATCGTTTGTATCTTTATCTAGCAAGAAGTCAACTCTTGATACCCCACTACATCCTAATACTTTAAAAGTTTCTACAGCAAGTTTTCTTATTTTGTCTCTTGTTTCTCTAGAAATGTCTGCTGGAAGTTTTTTATCTGATGCTGCCATTCCTTCTGTTTTAGAACCTCCTAAGTATTTATCTGTATAACTTAAGATTTCATCTGTTGAAACTGGTTCTTCACATTCTGAAGGTTCTGCGTCCACCATATCTCCCATTACTGAGCAGTTTATTTCTTTTAAATTTACTACTGCATTTTCTACAATGATTCTATCTGAAAATTGCATTGAAAATTCAATTGCTTCTTCTAATTCTTTTTCATCTTTTGCTTTTTTTATTCCAACACTTGAACCTAAGTTTCCTGCTTTTACTATAACTGGAAATTTTAATTTTTCTTTTATTTGGTTTAAATATTTTTCTTCATCTTTCATATAGTCCATAGAATAGAATGTTACATAGTCTAATACTGGTAATCCTGATTCTTTTAATACTTTCCTCATTATAATTTTATCCATACCAATACTTGAAGATAAAATATCACAACCAATATATGGAACATTAATTAGTTCTAAATAGCCTTGTATTGTTCCATCTTCTCCATTTGTTCCATGCATAACAGGAAATGCAACATCTAATGTATTAATAGTATTTTCTCCAAATTTCTTCATTGGATAACGAATTAGATTTACTTTTTCTCCATCATTTACTATTGTTATTTGAGTTACTTTTTTCATAAGTTCTTTCATATCTTTATAAGCTTCTAAATCAAATAAAATATCTCCTGTATATAGTAAGCCTTGTTTACTAATATAAATTGGTATAATCTCATATTTGTCTTTGTTCATATGGTTTATTGTTTCTATTGCTGTTATAATAGAAACTTCATGCTCTACACTTCTTCCTCCAAATATTAGACCTAGTTTTGTTTTCATTCATATCATCCTTCCTATAAATAGTTATCTGGCAAATCATTTTCTAATAGTACAACACTATCTTTTGTAATTACTTTATTCATTTCCTTTATTGCTTCTTCTAAATTTTTAGCTATATATATTTGCTCTTGTGGGTAATTTTCTTCTTGTAATCCATCTTTTATTGGAACTGATTGTTTTTCTCCCACTAGTATAACATAATCTGCACTTTTTGCTGCTTGTTTTCCAAAGTTTTTATTATATTCGTATTGCTTATCTCCAAGTTCTACCATTCCTGGTGTTACTAATATTTTCTTTCTTTCTTTAAAACTCTTTAGTACTTCAAGTGCTGATGCTGATCCTTTAACATTGGCGTTAAATGCATCATCTATAATAATGCTTCCATTTCCACCTTGGATTAGCTCTAATCTGTGAGGAACTGGTTTTAACATTCTAATTCCTAGTTTGATTTGTTCATCATTTAGTCCTAGTTCTTTAGCAACTGAAACCGCCGCAACAATATTTATAATGTTGTTAGTTCCTAATAGCTTTGTTTTTACTGGTATTATTCCTTCTTTTGTATGAACATCAAAACTTGAGCCTTTTTCTGTAATTTGTATGTTGTCTGCATAGTAATCACAATTTTTATTTGTTAATCCATATTTTATATTTTTCTTTTGGATTGTTATGTTTTGAATGTTTTCATCTTCTTGGTTTACAAATGCAATTCCATCTTCTTTTATTGCATCTACTAATTCCATTTTTGTTTTCTTTACATTATCTAATGTTTTAAAAGTATCTAAATGTTGTGGCCCTATTGAGGTTAATATTCCATAGTTTGGCTCTACTAAATCACATATTTCTTTTATATCTCCTATATGTCTTGCGCCCATTTCACATACAAATATTTGATGTTCTGGTTTCATATGTTCATTTATTGTTCGTACTACTCCCATTGTTGTATTATAGCTTTCTGGAGTCATTAAAACATTATATTTTTGTTCTAATATAGTTGATACAATATATTTTGTACTTGTTTTTCCATAACTTCCTGTAATTCCAATTACTTTTAAGTTTTCATTTTGTTTTAGTTTTCTTTTTGCACTATTATAAAATTTATTTTGTATTACTTGTTCTACTGGTCTATTTACTATATTTATTATTTCTACTATATAGTATGTTAAAAAAGCATATATTACTGTTACTAATATTCCCGCTCTTAAATTAAATATATTTGTAAGTATTACAATTAGCAAGAATAATACTGTGTTTGTTATATACATTCTTTTTATTCGATTAGTTATTACAAGTGGCTTTTTTTCTTTTTGTTTTGGAAATGTTATATATAAAATGATAGTTAATAATATTCTTAATATAGTACCTATTTTTAAGTTTATAAAGGTTGATATTACCACTATTAAAAATATTATTATTTCTTTTATAGAAAATACTTTTCCAAAATGATTTTTAATCCACTTGTTATATGACTTTAACTGATAATGCTCTAATTGTAATATATGAAAACCATTTCTTATCTTTTTATTTAAGTAAATAAATAGAATAAGAAATAAACTATTTACCAATATTTGTTCTAACATTTTTCCCCCTATATTTTATCATTTTTCAAAAACTCATCTAATACTGCTAAAACGTTTGCTAATCTATCAATATATGAAAAATGTCCTGCTCCTTTATAGCTTACTAGTCCTGCATCTGGAATATTCTTTTCCATTATTTTAGCATCTCTAATAGGTGTTGCTGTATCTTCTTCTCCCCATATTAATAGAGTAGATGCTTCTATGTTTTTTAGTAATGGTTTCATATCTTCACCCAGTATATTAGACATTGTTTTTCTTAATACTTCTGGAGAATCTTTATAATCTTGTGAACCAAATTTATTTAAGGTGTTTTCCCTTATTTTATTATACTTCTCTTTATTTGGTAACAATTTTAATATGTTTTTTAAAAGTTTAAACGTATAAACTTTTATGTAATATTTTATACTTCTTTTAGGTTTTATTCCTGCTGCATCAATTAATATTATTTTTCTTATTGGTTTTAGTTTTCTTCCTGTAAAATTTATAATTGTTCTTCCACCATTTGAATGTCCTATTAAAATTGGATCTTCTATATTTAACTTTTCGATAAAATCATTTAAGAAGTTTCCAAAATCATCTGTATTCATTGGTTCTTTAGGTAAATCACTTTTACCAAAACCAATAATGTCAACATTATATACTTTAAAGTTTTTCTTTAAGTGGTTTGCTAATGGTTTCATTGTTTCTAAATTTGCAAGCCAACCATGTAATAATATAATGTTTCTTCCATTTCCTTCAACTTCATAATTAATATTATAACCATTTATTTCTATTTGCATTTTTTCACCCTTTTTTCTTTTTTGTATTTTATAATATTTCTACTTAAAATGCAACTTATAGCTTTATTTAAATATTATTCATTTTCTTTTTTCTTATTCATAACTATTTTGTTTATTAGATTAACTGTATCTGGATGTATTAGGCTCTCTTTTGTTAAACTATATTGTAATGCAACTTTTGCAACATATAATACTCCTTCATCTAAGCTTTTGTTACTAATTTCTCTTGCTAATTCTAAATCTTCGTATGTTCTACCTGCTTCTGTTTTATCTGCTAAATATATGATTTTGTCCATTGTATTCATGTTTACATTTCCTGTTGTATGATATGTTATTGCTTCTGCCATATCTTCTGTAAATCCAAATTTTTCTACTGCAATAGCTGCTCCTAATTTAGAATGCCATAAGCCCTTTTCGTTCTGTTCTATTTCGTCAAACATAATTCCATTTTCTCTAGCATATTTTAATGCTTCTCCTTTTGGCATTTCCTTTGCAATATCATGAGCAATTCCAATTTTTCTTGCAGTTTCCATATCTTCACCATACATGCTTGCAAGTTCTGCTGCTCTTTTTGCAACACCCTTTGAATGATTAAATCTTTTTTCTGACAATGTATTTTTAACTATTTCTTCAATTTCTTCGTAATTCACTTTTATCACCTGCTTTATAGTATATACTTATTTTTAAGTTTCGTAAAGGTTTTATATACAACAAAATGCAGGAAAATATTTTCCTGCGTTTTGTTTGTTCTACTTCATATAAAGTACGGCACGGAACCCGATATCGATACCAGTGCCACTAACAGAAAGCTCGCCATCACGGTAGCATATAGGTGTAAAAGATGACGGAAGAACAAAACTACCACCACGAAAAATACGATATTGTGTACTACTATTTCCTCCGTAGAATGATGTCTCTTCTGTCCACTCCCACATGTTTCCTGCTACATCATATAAATTCTTCTTTCTTGCTTCATTGCTTGCTCCTGTT
>JAAWOE010000042.1 GCA_022799315.1 Clostridia bacterium
GAAACACCTGTACCCATACCGAACACAGAAGTTAAGCTCTATTGTGCCGAAGATACTTGTGGGTTACCCTGCTGGGAAAATAGGTTGTCGCCAGGTTTTTTTTATTTATTTTTTAGAAACCATACATTAGAAATGAAAAACATTTCTAATGTATGGTTTCTTTACATTATTTTACAATAATGATATAATAAAAATATCAATGTAAAGGAGAAATTATGGAAGATAATAAATTAGAACTATATGAAGCCGCTAAAAGAGCAATTAATAGAATGATGCGTAAGGTAATGGAAGAGGATTCAAAGTTAATAGATGAAGAAGATATAAGAGTACAAACAGAATTGAGATTAACACTAAAATTAACAGATAAAGTTAAGACATCTAAAACTCTTTCGGATGAAGTTGAAAAAGCAATAGAGTATACAATGCGAGTATTTAATAAGGCATTTCATGAAGTATATCACTTATATCTTGAAGAATTACAAGAAGAAAATCAAGTAGAAATTCAAGAGGAAACTGATGAACAAATTCCTGAAAAGAAAGAAGAAAAAGATTTAGAGATTTAGGAGAATTAATATATGAGTAAAGTAATATGGAAACCAGGTACATTTGTATATCCAATACCAGCAGTAATGGTGAGCTGTGGAACAATGGAAAAATCAAACATTATAACAGTTGCTTGGACTGGTATTTTAAATACAAATCCTGCTATGGTTTATATATCTGTACGACCTACCAGATATTCATATAATTTAATAAAAGAACAAGGTGAATTTGTAATAAATCTTACGACAGAAGAATTAGCATATGCAACAGACTGGTGTGGAGTAAAATCAGGTAAAGATGTAGATAAATTTAAAATGATGCATTTAACTAAGGAAAAAGCGAATTTTGTTAAATGTCCGCAAATTAAAGAAAGTCCTGTATCTGTAGAATGTAAGGTGAAAGAAATAAAAGAATTCGGAAGTCATCATACATTTATTGCAGAAGTATTATGTATTAATGCGGATGAGAAATACATTGATGAAAAAGGAGCATTTGATATAAGTAAATGTAATCTAATTGCATATGCGAACGGTGGATATTACAATTTAAATAGAAAGATAGGAAAATTTGGCTTTTCAGTAGAAAAGAAAAAAACTAAAATAAAGAGAAAAAATGCTGAAAATCAGTATAAAAATTGTAAACAATAATAAATTGGAAAAATATAAAAAAAGTCAAGGAAATATTAAGGTTTTTCTTGACTTTTTTATGTGCATGTGATAAACTATTTTAGCATATTGTTTAAAGACATATGCTCACATCGTTTAAAAAAGTAAAGCAATAGATTACGGAGGTGTATTTAACATGGCTGCAAAAGGACCAAGAGAACATATCACATTAGAATGTACAGAATGTAAAAGAAGAAATTATATGACAGAAAAAAATAAGAGAAACAATACTGACAGATTAGAAATAGTAAAGTATTGCAAATTCTGTAAAACACGTACAACACATAAAGAAACTAAATAAAGCTATTTTTAGGAGGAAATAAAATGGCGAAAGAAAAAAACAAAAAAGAAAATAACAGACATTTTTTGAAAGACTTTAAAGCAGAATTAAAAAAAGTTATTTGGCCAACACCAAAACAAGTAGCAAATAATACTACTGCAGTTGTTGTAATTGTATTACTTACTGCAATAATTGTTTTTGCATTAGATGTAACTTTTGAAAAATTAAATACACATGGAATAGATAGATTAAGAAGTGTTGTTAAAACAAGTGAGGATAATACAATATCTGATAATACTGTTTCTGATAACGTAATAGACAACAATACAATAGAAGATAATACTATTTCAGAATAATCTTAAAATGTTCAAAGTAAAAGGAGGCTATACTGATGTCTCAAGAGAGTCAAGAAAAAGAGCCAAAATGGTACGTTGTTCATACATATTCTGGTTATGAAAATAAAGTTAAAACAGACCTAGAAAAAACAGTTAAAAATAGAGAGCTAGAAGATTTCTTTTTTGAAATTGTTGTTCCTATGGAAGAACAAATTGAAATTAAAGATGGAAAAAGAAAAACAAACTTAAAAAAAGTTTTCCCAGGTTATGTTTTAATTAAAATGATTGTAACAGAAGAATCATGGTATATTGTAAGAAATACAAGAGGAGTAACTGGATTTGTTGGTTCAGGTGCAGACCCTATACCTCTTACAGATGAAGAAATAAGAAACATGGGATTTGAAAGTACACAAATAGATGTTGATTATGAAGTAAATGATTCAGTTAAAGTAACAAATGGACCATTACAAGATTTTATAGGTATTGTACAAGAAATAAACAAAGAAAAACACAAAGTAAAAGTACTAGTATCTATGTTTGGAAGAGAAACACCAGTTGAGTTGGAATTTTCTCAAGTACAAAAAGTTGTTTAATAGAAGTTGGAAATTAGAGGTTAGATGTTAGAAATAAACTCTATCCCTTAAAATTACAGCTTAAAATAGAAATTAGGTAAGAAGTATGAATATTGGAATGGTTAAACACTAGAGTATAAATCTAACTTCCAACCTCAAACTTCTAACCTCAAAAAAGGTAGGTGAAAGAAATGGCAGAGAAAGAAATATCAAACTTAATTAAATTACAAATAGAAGCAGGAAAAGCAACTCCAGCTCCACCAGTAGGGCCAGCTTTAGGTTCAAGTGGTGTAAACATTATGCAATTTGTTAAAGAATTCAATGATAGAACAGCAAATCAACCAGGAATGATAATACCAGTTGTTATTACTGTATATAAAGATAAATCTTTTGAATTCATTACAAAAGTTCCACCAGTTGCAGTATTAATTAAAAAAGCATTAAAAATTGAAAAAGGTTCAGGAAAACCAAATAAAGATAAAGTTGCAACAATAACAATGGAACAAGTAAAACAAATAGCAGAACAAAAAATGGAAGACTTAAATGCAGCATCATTAGAAGCAGCTATGAGTATGGTTAAGGGGACAGCACGTAGTATGGGTGTTGTCGTAGCCGATTAATTTAAATGAAAAACGGCGTCTAATTTCGTTAGTCATCGCATAAAAAATCCTCGACGTACCAATGTACGCCTCTGGTTTTTTAGCTCGACTGCCTAGTTATACTTGTTTTTGATTTAAATTAAAATTAGAAAATAAATTATTAAATAATTAATGGGAGAATCTTGAAAAAGGGTTCGTTAATACCAAAGGAGGATTAAAATGAAAACAGGAAAAAGATATGAAGAAGCTGCAAAGCTTGTAGATTCTTCAAAAGCTTATGAAGCAAAAGAAGCAATGGAATTATTAGAAAAATTTCCAAAAGCAAAATTCGACGAAACAGTTGAATTACATGTAAAATTAGGAGTAGACTCAAAACATGCAGACCAACAAGTTAGAGGTACAGTTGTACTTCCAAACGGAACTGGTAAAACACAAAGAGTTTTAGTTTTTGCAAAAGGTGATAAAGCAAAGGAAGCAGAAGCTGCTGGAGCTGACTTCGTTGGAGCAGAAGAATTAATTCCTAAAATTGAAAAAGAAAACTGGTTTGAATATGATGTAATCGTTGCAACTCCAGATATGATGGGTGTTGTAGGAAGACTTGGTAAAGTATTAGGTCCAAAAGGATTAATGCCTAACCCAAAATCAGGAACAGTAACAATGGATGTTACAAAAGCAATTTCTGAAATCAAATCAGGTAAAGTTGAATATCGTTTAGATAAAACAAACATTATTCACTTAGGATTTGGAAAAGTATCATTTGGTGCTGAAAAATTATTAGAAAACTATGAAGTAGTAATGGATGCTATTATTAAAGCAAAACCAGCTGCTGCAAAAGGTCAATATATTAAGAGCGTTGCTATAGCAACTACAATGGGACCAAGTGTATATATAAACCAAAAATAGAAAATTAATAGCCAAAGACAGTAGGCAAAAATAGTAAGTCCTACCGAGGTATAAATAAATGATCGGGTTAAACGACTTTATTATGCCTCAAAAAGGCTATAGTAAAGTCGTTTTTAAATTTACAAAATATAAAAACAATTTTTAGGAGGTGAAAAACCAAATGGCAAATGAGAAAATCATTAAACAAAAAGAAGAAGAAGTAAAAAATCTTGCTGCTACTATTAAAGAAGCAAAATTAGTACTTTTAACAGATTACAGAGGAATTAATGTTACAGATGTAACAGATTTAAGAAAAACATTAAGAGGAACAAATTCCGAATACAAAGTAATCAAAAACAATATTACAAGACGTGCAGTACAAGAATGTGGATACGAAGGATTAGACGAAGCATTACTTGGACCAACAGCTGTAATTATTGGTAAAGAAGATTACTTAGAGCCAGCAAAGGCTATTTATGAATTTACAAAGAAAAATGATTTTTATAAAATCAAAGGTGGAATAGTAGACGGTAAAGTAATGACAGCAGAAGAAATTATTACTTTAGCAAAACTTCCATCAAGAGAAACATTACTATCTATGCTTGCTGGTGCATTGCTTGGAAATATTTCAAAACTTGCAGTTGCACTTGATCAAGTTAAGTTACAAAAAGAAAACGCTTAAAACAAACGAAAAGCGGCATCTTGCGTTGTCAAGCTGCATAAAAATTTTTCGATATACACACGTATTATCTCAAAAATTTTTACTTGCTTTCCTAGCAATATACCACTTTTGCTTTGTTTTAAAGTAGTGAAAATTAGTTATTAACTAAAATTTTAGAGGAAGTAAATTTCAAAACTAGAGTGGTGAGCTTATATCACTAGAAAATTAAAATATAAAAGAAGTTGAAGTAAAAGTTATAAGTTGATATCCAACCTCTAACATCAAACTTCCAACTTCCAAAAATAGGAGGAAATAAAATGAGTAAAGAAGAAATGATTGAAGAAATCAAAAAAATGACAGTTGTTGAATTAGCTGATTTAGTAAAAGCTATAGAAGAAGAATTTGGAGTATCTGCAGTAGCAGCTGCTGCACCAGTAGCAGGAGGAGCTGCAGCAGGAGCAGAAGCTAGCGAAAAATCTTCATTTGATGTTGTATTAAAAGATGCTGGAGCAAACAAAATCCAAGTAATCAAAGTTGTTAGAGATGCTACAGGATTAGGATTAAAAGAAGCTAAAGAATTAGTTGATGGAGCACCAAAAACAGTTAAAGAAGGAGCTTCAAAAGAAGAAGCTGAAGAATTAAAAGCTAAATTCACAGAAGTTGGAGCAGTTGTAGAACTTGCTTAATTTAAATAAGAATAATAAAAAAGAGTTTTCTTTGTAAGAAGAAAACTCTTTTTGCTTAAGTGATTATGTAAAAATGTTATATTCAAAAACAGTTCCTTTTATTGTTATAGATAGCATCGAAATATATAATATAACAAAAGAGAAAGGAAACAAAAGAAAATGAAAAGAAAAAATAATGAGGGAATAACATTAATATCATTAGTAGTAACAATAATAGTGCTAATAATACTTGCAAGTATAAGTATATCGTTGATATTTACACAAAATAATGGATTAATAGGTAATGCAAAAGATGCTGTAAATAAGACAAAAGAACAAATGGCAACAGAGAAGATAAACTTAAAAATAACAAATTCACAAATAAATAGCTATGCAATATCACAAAGAATGCCAACATTACAAGAACTAGCAAATGATTTTTGTGAAGATAACGAAATACAATATGTAACACTAAAAAGTAAAAAAGTAGCAAGTTTAGAAAAAATAGATATAGGGGAAGCAACATCAATATTTACAAAGTTAAAAGAATATCCATATGAATTTGAAATAAATAGTTCATTACAACTTGCAAGTATAGACGGAGTAAAAATAGCAAATAATACAAGTTCAGGTAAAAAAGTTTTATGGTCAAGTAATGGCGAAAAAGGAACAACAGAAGTAGAATTAGAAGAAAAAATTTCTAACTATGATTTATTAATAGTGAACTTTAGAATTCAAACTACTCCAAGAACGATAACGATTGATACATCAGAAACAGGAAAATATGGAGTATGGTATTCAGCAGGTAGTATGTATCTATCAAATTATATAGAAGTAGATTTAGAAAATAATAAAGTATCGTATATAGAAGGAGGAAACGCTACATCTTGGAAAGGAAAAGACAGAAATTATATTGATAAGATAATAGGAATAAAATTATAGATTTATAATTCTTATAATATGCAGATAAATATAAGCTTAGAAGAAAATGGTTTATTTTAAGGACCAAAAGAAGCAAGAAATAAATATTTAGCACCTGCAGAAGATGAACAACAAAAAATAGTTTTCTTTGTAAAGAGAAAACTATTTTTTGCTTAAGTGATTATGTAAAAATGTTATATTCAAAAACCTTTCCTTTTATTGTTATAGGTAGCATCGAAATATATAATATAACAAAAAAGAAAGGAAATAAAAAAATGAAAAACATAGAAACAAGAGGAATAACATTAATATCATTAGTAATAACAATAATTTTAATGCTAATCCTTGCAGGAGTTGTAATAAGCCTAACAATAGGAGAAAATGGTTTATTTAAAACATCAAAATATGCAGTTCAAAAAAATAGTGAAGCAGAAGCAAAAGAAAAGCTAGAACTTGCACTCGCAAATTTACAAGCACATAAATATACAGATGAAGCTTATAATGAAAATGAATATATAGATGATTATTTAAACAATGAAAATATAGAAATTTTAGGGAATATAGCAACA
>JAAWOE010000012.1 GCA_022799315.1 Clostridia bacterium
TAAAGTTTTAAAACTTTACTCTTTTTTGTATATATTTTATTCCATTGCATATTATATAATTGGATTAATCTAATTTGAGATTTTAGATCTCACTTATATATGGGAACTCATATAGTTTTGTTTAAGAAGTATCTTTTTATAAGGATACTTCTTTATAATTTCCGTAAATTGTTATCTTTATACAAACACATTCCATACCAAAGTAGTACACATACAAATAACAATACCACATACTGTTGGAAGTAAGAATGAAATAATAGCCCATTTCCAACTACCAGTTTCTTTTTTTATGGTTAGAAGTGTTGTGCTACAAGGAAAATGTAATAAAGTAAAAATCATAACATTAATTGCAGTTAATAAAGTCCAACCATTTTCTAATAGTATATTTCCAATAAGATAAGTATCTTCAAGGTCAACTAAACTTCCTTTTGCCATATAACTCATTAAAATAATAGGAAGTACAATTTCGTTTGCAGGTAATCCCAAAATAAAAGCAGTTAAAATATATCCATCTAACCCCATAAGTTTTGCAAAAGGGTCTAAGAACATTGCAATATACGTTAAAATACTAATTCCACCCAGTTGTATATTTGCAAATAACCATATAACAATTCCAACAGGAGCAGCAACTGCAATTGCTCTTCCAAGGACATATAAAGTTCTGTCAAGTAGTGAACGAACAATTACTTTACCAATTTGAGGTTTTCTATAAGGCGGTAATTCTAGTATAAAAGAAGATGGAACACCCTTTAATATTGTTTTAGATAATATTTTAGAAACAACAAGTGTTAAATAAATACCAAGTAAAATAACAAATAATACACAAATAGTAGACAAAATTGAGGCTTTTAGTCCTACTGCAATACCACCAATAAAAATGCTTGCTATAGTAATTAAAAAAGGAAATCTACCGATTGCAAGGAACGAAAGCATTAGTAAGTATTGCAATTAAACGTTCACGAGGAGAATCAATTATTCTACAACCAACAACACCGTGCAGCATTACAGCCAAATCCCATGCACATGGTTAGTGCTTGCTTACCTGTTGTGCATGCTTTTTTAAAATAATTATCTAAATTAAATGCAATTCTTGGCAAATATCCTAAATCTTCTAAAATAGTAAACAAAGGAAAGAAAATAGCCATAGGAGGTAGCATAACGGATACAACCCAAGAAAGTGTTTGATACATACCTTCTACCAAAATACCAGTTATCCAACTAGGTGCATGTATATATTCAAAAAAACATATTAACTGTTCTTGTATATATCCAAAAAAATCTGATAAAAGCTTTGAAGGATAATTTGCACCTGTAATTGTTAACCAAAATATTACACCAAGGAATAAAATCATAATTGGAATTCCAAAGGTTTTTGATGTTAATATTTTATCAACTTTTCTTTCTATATTATTGTAACAAGAACGACTATATTGTACAGCATCATTACAAATATCTTCAGCAGTAATAACAATTGCAGAGACCATTTTGTCTCTTAAATTGTTATTAGAGATATCATTTCTTTTTAATAGTTTTTTTGCTTCTTCCAATTTCAAATTAATATTATCAGAAGAAAGCTTAATACCTAAAAACTTTTCAGAAGAACTTAATATTTGAGTATTACCATCAAGTAATTTTAAACTTAACCATCTAGAAAGATACTTTCTATTATTAGGTAATATTTTATATATTTCAGGCTCTAACATTAAAATACAATCTTCTATTATTGGAAGATATTTAACTTTTTTAGGATGACAAATGATTTTGCCACAAGTTACATCATATATAACACTTAATAATTTTTTTAATGTTTTTTGTTTTCTTGCAATAGTACCAACTACAGGAACACCTAAATAGTTAGAAAGTTTTTCTAAATCTATTGTAATACCTTTCTTTTTTGCTTCATCTAAAAGGTTGACACATACTACTACTTTATCTGTAATTTCTAAAATTTGAAATACAAGATTCAAATTTTTTTCAATACAAGTAGCATCTAAAATAACAACAGTAGCATCAGGATTTCCAAAACAAATATAATCTCTTGCAATTTCTTCCTCTTGAGAATTAGACATTAAAGAATATGTACCAGGAATATCTACTAATAAGAAATTTTTATCATTATATGAACACGTTCCGAGAGGCATTGCTAACAGTTTTTCCGTGGCCAATTACCAGTATGTTGATGAAGACCAGTTAATGCATTAAAAATTGTACTTTTTCCTACATTAGGATTTCCGAGCAATTGCAATTGTATAATCACAATTTTTTTGAAGCTCTAATAAGTCTTCGTCTAACAAATTTGTACCACAAGAAGATGCGGTAAGTCCCATAAATTATCACCGTCCTAATACTTTTTATATAGTATATGGGAGGTGACTTTAAAATGTGAAAAAATAGTTTTATATAGTAGGGGCCAAGCAATGTTCATTTAAGGACTAGTATTTGAAAATAAAGATGTGTAGGGGCGTTCTTGAACGCCCGAAAAACTTCAGAGGCATACTGAATAATATTTACTTAAGTAGGTTCACTGGAGAACGGGCGATTAAAATCGCCCCTACAAAAAGATTATCTTTAAAGTTGTGGATATTGGAATCATAGGACTCTACTATAAATATAAGATAGGGAACTACAAAGAAAAATCAATAAAAAATAGGCTTCATTTCTCGAGCGAGCAATGCTCGCTCCTACATTTGAACTGAAAATAGTAAGTTTCCTAGTATATAAAAAATGAAGTCCATTAGGACTTCGTTTTAAATTTTTAATTTTTTTATAATCTTAATTTCATCATATAATTTAGAAATCATAAATTTCTTATTATCTATTGCCTTAGTATATTCATCTAAAACATCCTTATAATTTTCCTCAGTTTCACCTTTATCAAAAAGAACTTTCATACCATTTAAAAAGTATTCACGTTTTTTATCATTTTTTGAAGTAAGCATCTTATTATGAAAATTATCTATTAATTTTAATCTTTCTTGCTCATTTACTAAATGCGATACATATTCTCTAATGCAATATATTTCATACATTGTATCATCAATAACTACTTTAAAAAAGGTTTTTAAGATCTTTGAATTAATCTTTCCAACTTTTGAATCTTTGCTTAATTGGTCTAAAGCAACAGTTTTTATATATTCTTCAGGTTTTGCATCCTTAATTAAAACTTTTAATGTTTCTGAGATATTAATGTGAGTTTTATACTGCCTTTTTGCAACAATTGCATCATATTCATCAGCAACACGAATAATTTGGGCAACATATGGAATTTCCTTTTTGGTAACGCCATTAGGATAACCTGTTCCATTTAAAGATTCGTGATGGTATAATGCTCCATCACAATAAGGCCTAAGTTTTAAATCTTTATAACATAACTCATAACCAAGCGTTGTATGCTTTTTCATAATCTCAAATTCTTCATCTGTTAAAGAACCTGGTTTTGTTAAAATATCTAATGGGACAAATAATTTTCCAATATCATGAAGCAATGCACAAGTAGTAGCATAAAGAATAAATTTAGAATTACAATGTAAATACTCACAAAGTCTATAAACTAAATTTGCAACATTTTCACTATGCTTTCTCGTTATTAAATCATGCGAAGCAAGTAAATCCAACTGATATTGTATTTTTGGGTCTAAATTACGTAATTTAAAATTATATGGACTATAAAAATCATAATTTTCTTTTATCATATGTACAATCTCCTTTTATATAAAATGATTATAACATACAGAATAAAAAAATCAAATAAATTATATTATATTTTTACATCTATTAAACTAGCATCTTCTTTACGTATAGCAATTGTGCTACCTCTTATTAAAAAAGCGGTGGGATCTCCAGAGGGACTTTTTAGAATTGGAGTAATTAAAGTTCCTTTAACTATTCCTAAATCAAGGAGTCTTCTTCTTACCATTCCACTACAATTTAAATTTAGAACTTTAGCTTCTGTATCAATAGGTAAATCTGTTAAATGTATACTACTCATATCTTAAGTACCTCCAAATTTATATAGTGCTCGTATTATATTATATAAAAATTTTAAAAATATGGTTACAATAAATGTTACTAGAGTCCAATAAACATATAGTAATATAAGACTAAAAATTGCGTTCTCCAAGGCGTTTTAGTACAATTGGTTTTAAGAAATAGTGTAACACACTATACATAGAATAAGAAATATCGACGCCTTGCTCAGTATGGTCGAACTCGTTTTTAATCTTATATTACTATATGTTTTATTGATAAATTATATTGTAACAATAAAATTAAAAAACTTTGCAAAAATATGTTGCAATTTGTAATTAAGAATGTTAAACTATTTATATATTGTTAGAGAATAGATTAAAAAAAAACCGATTTTGCAGGAATTTTTTTAATCTGTTTTTTGTTTTTGGAAGGAGAAATTATATGAACACAAAATATGTTTTTGTAACAGGAGGAGTTGTTTCAGGACTTGGAAAAGGAATAACAGCAGCATCTCTTGGAAGATTACTTAAAAATAGAGGATACAAAGTAACAATTCAAAAATTTGACCCATATATAAATATAGATCCAGGTACTATGAGTCCATTTGAACATGGAGAAGTTTTTGTTACAGATGATGGAGCAGAAACAGATTTAGACTTAGGACATTATGAAAGATTTGTAGATGAAAATTTAACTAAAAATTCAAGTATTACAACAGGAAGAATTTATTCTAATGTAATAAATAAAGAAAGAAGAGGAGATTACTTAGGAAAAACTGTACAAGTAATACCTCATATTACAAATGAAATAAAAGAAAATGTATATAGCTTTGAAAATGATGATATAGATGTTGTTATAACAGAAATTGGTGGAACAGTAGGAGATATAGAAAGCTTACCTTTCTTAGAGGCGATTCGTCAAATAGGATTAGAAAAAGCACCAGAAGATGTTGTATATATACATGTAACATTATTACCATACATATTTGGTTCAAATGAAATAAAATCTAAACCAACACAACATTCTGTAAAAGAGTTACAAAGTTTAGGAATTAAACCAGATATATTAGTATGTAGAACAGAAAATGATATACCAGAACCTATTAAAGATAAACTTGCAATGTTTTGTAATGTTAGAAAATCTAGTGTTATACCAAATAAAACAGCAGATAATTTATATGCAGTACCATTAATGTTAGAAGAAGCAGGATTAGCAAAAGAAGTTTGCAACAAATTACAATTAGATAATAGAGAACCAGATAATTCTAAATGGGAAGAAATGATTGCAAATATCAGAAAAATAAAAGATGATGAACAAGTTCAAATTGCAATTGTTGGGAAATATATTCAATTAGAAGATTCATATTTATCTGTTGCAGAAAGTATTACACATGCAGGTTTTGCAAACAATGTAAAAACAAAAGTAAAATTTATCGATTCTGAAACTGTAACAGCTGATAATGCTAAGGAAATTTTGCAAGGAGTAGACGGTATTGTTGTTCCTGGTGGATTTGGAAATAGAGGAATAGAGGGAAAAATTCAAACAATAAAATATGCAAGAGAAAATAATGTACCATTTTTAGGAATTTGTTTGGGAATGCAAATGGCAGTCGTAGAATTTGCAAGGGATGTACTTGGAATTAGTGATGCAAATTCAGCTGAATTTGATGAGATATGCAAAAATCCAGTTATACATATTATGGATGACCAAATTGGAATAGACAAAAAAGGTGGAACAATGAGACTTGGTGCATATCCATGTACAATAAAAGAAGGAACTTTAGCACATAGTATTTATGAAAAAACAGATATATCTGAAAGACATAGACATCGTTATGAATTTAACAATGATTATAAAGAACAAATAGAAGCAAATGGAATGATTTGTTCTGGAACCTCACCAGATGGAAGACTAGTAGAAATTGTGGAAATACCATCACATCCATTCTTTATTGCAGGACAATTCCATCCAGAGTTTAAATCAAGACCAGATAGACCAGCACCATTGTTTAAAGCATTAGTAAAAGCTGCAAAAGAAAATAAATAGTAATAAAATAGCAAGTATAAATACTTGCATTTTATTATCTAAATTGACTAATTTATGTAAATATGATAAAATAAGAAAAACTTGAAACAAGCCAAAATAGAGAAGGAGGGTTATGATGAGGACAACACTTTTGGCGGTATTAACCATAATAGTAATTTTTGCTATTATGAACTATGTTATGAACTATAGAAACAACAACGAGCGGTGCTTGTTTTGTTTTGGTTCAACAGATTGCAAGGGATGCCTGCTTTGCTTCAAGTGCTACAGATGCGAAGATTGTACTTTGTGCGTATTCTGCGACATATGTAAAAGATGCATAAAGTGCTATCAATGCCGAAGGATACTGGATAAAAAGAACAGGCGGCATGTGTGGTATAGTTAGGCGTTCTTGTGTAATAATTAAAAGGAGATGCTCATACAATAAGTATGAGTGTTTTCTTTTTTGTGAAAACTATGTGAATTTTAAAAAATTCTATTGACATTTATAAGTATTGGGTATAAATTATTAGCAGTCGAAGAAATGGAGTGCTAAAATCGAAACGATTTTATAACAAGATGCAGAGTGTTACCCAAGTAGTTGATTTGATAAACAAAAGCGAAAAGAGAAAAGTGAATAATGAAGAGTACAAAATTCTTCGAATTTTGAAGGAGGGAAAGTTTATGTTAAAACCATTACAAGACAGAGTTATTATTAAAATGTTGGAAGGTGAAGAAACAACTAAAAGTGGAATTATACTTTCTGCAAATAGTAAAGAAAAGCCACAAATAGCAGAAGTTATTGCAGTAGGGCCAGGGCTAAAAAAAGACGGTGAACTAATTCCGCTAGAAGTTAAAAAAGGTGATAAAGTAGTAGTAAGTAAATATTCTGGTACAGAAGTAAAATATGAAGGTGAAGAACTAATTATCGTAAGAGAAAGCGATATATTAGCAGTTGTAGAATAATTAAGAAAGGAAATGAGTTATTATGGCAAAAGAAATTAAATATGGTGAAGAGGCCAGAAAAAAATTATTAGATGGTGTTAATAAATTAGCAGACACTGTAAAAGTAACATTAGGACCAAAAGGAAGAAATGTTGTATTAGACAAAAGCTTTGGAGCACCACTTATTACAAATGATGGTGTTACAATTGCAAAAGAAATTGAATTAGATGACCCATACGAAAATATGGGAGCAAGACTTGTAAAAGAAGTATCTACAAAAACAAATGATGTTGCAGGAGATGGAACAACAACAGCAACAGTTCTTGCACAATCTATGATTAAAGAAGGTGTAAAAAACGTAGCTGCTGGTGGAGATCCAATGGCAATTAAAAGAGGAATTGATAAAGCAGTAGAAGTAGCAGTAGCAGAATTAAAAACAATTAGCTCAAATGTAAATGGAAAAGAAGATATTGCAAGAGTTGCAACAATATCAGCAAATAATAAAGAAATTGGAGAGCTAATTTCTGATGCAATGGAAAAAGTATCAAAAGATGGTGTTATTACAATAGAAGAATCAAAAACATCAAATACATATGTAGATGTTGTTGAAGGAATGCAATTTGATAAGGGATACGTATCTCCATATATGGCAACAGATACAGAAAAGATG
This sequence comes from Clostridia bacterium, assembly GCA_022799315.1. Taxonomy (GTDB): domain Bacteria; phylum Bacillota; class Clostridia; order TANB77; family CAG-508; genus RGIG8482. The sequence continues at coordinate 7,607 of JAAWOE010000012.1, forward strand.
GAAGCTGTTATGGATAACCCATACATATTAATTACAGATAAAAAAATTAGTAATATTCAAGAAATATTACCATTACTAGAAAGCTTAATGCAATCATCAGGAAAATTAGTAATAATTTGTGATGATATTGAAGGAGAAGCATTATCAACATTAATCTTAAATAAATTAAGAGGAGTTCTAAATGTTGTAGCTGTTAAAGCACCAGGCTATGGTGATAGAAGAAAAGAAATGTTAGAAGATATTGCAATTCTAACAGGAGGAGAAGTAATCACATCTGATTTAGGACTTGAATTAAAAGATACAACTATTGAACAACTAGGAAGAGCAAGACAAGTAAAAGTTCAAAAAGAAAATACAATTATAGTTGATGGAGCAGGAGAACAAGAAAAAATAGCAGAAAGAGTAAAACAAATAAGAATAGCACTTAGTGAAACAACAAGTGAATATGATACAGAAAAATTACAAGAAAGACTTGCTAAAATTGCAGGTGGAGTTGCTGTTATTCAAGTAGGTGCTGCAACAGAAGTTGAAATGAAAGAAAAGAAATTAAGAATAGAAGATGCATTATCTGCAACACGTGCAGCAGTTGAAGAAGGAATTGTTGCAGGTGGTGGAACAGCATATGTAAATATTAGTAAAAAAGTTGAAAACCTAGTTAAAGAATTAAAAGATGATGAAAAATTAGGCGCAAAAATAGTATTAAAAGCATTAGAAGAACCAGTAATGCAAATAGCAAGAAATGCAGGACTTGAACCAGCAGTAATATTAGACAGAGTAAAAAATAGTGAAACAGGCTTTGGATTTGATGCTGCCAACAATCAATATGTTGATATGAAAAAAATAGGTATAGTTGATCCAACAAAAGTAACAAGAAGTGCACTTCAAAATGCAGCAAGCATTGCATCTATGGTACTTACAACAGAAAGCATTGTAACAGATAAAAAAGAAGAAAAATCATGTAGTTGTGGTCATAGCGATATGAGTGCTGACATGGGTGGAATGTATTAGAATAGAAGTTGGATGTTAGAAATTAGAGGTTAGAAAATAGAGAATACAAAAAGTATTCTCTATTTTGTTAATATAAGTTTGCAAAGTTACATAATGCGTGATATAATAGTAAAGCTTTAAATAAACACAAGCAGGAGGAGATTAAAATGAAACAGTATACAGAGCGGTCACCTAAGAGGGTAAACAATCGACGGCGACACAGAGGAAAGAAAAAATTGAACATCGCATATGTATTAATACCTTCAATTCTTACCTTGTTGCTTGCAATATTAATTTTGTGTAACATATTCTATAAAATGGGATATGATCACAAATTTGAGGAAGAATATGATTCGATGTATCAGATGGCAAAGTATGATGCGTATTATGATGGGTTTATGGAAGGCTTAACTGCAGTGAAGACAGAGGGGATTGAAAGAAAGACCAAATTAATAACTGCATATAATTCGTTAATGAGGAGTGAAGGACTGTCAGAAACAGACCAAAAAGCATACACTTATAGATTAAACGAGTTGTTAAGAAGCCCGGTGCCGGAAGAAGAAAAAGTCGGTCAATTCATAGAAGATGTCCAAGAAATCTTATCCTCTGATACTTAAGTTTTAATCCGTAATGGACGATGTTTTTAGTTCATTAAATGGGAGGGGTATAGTTTGAATACCCCTCCTTTTTATAATGCTTGGAAGTTATAAATTTAACTTCCAACCTCTAATTGCTAACATTAAAATTAGCAACATCCACCACAGTTGTTGTTACCACAACAACAGAAGATTATTAAAATAACGATGATAATCCAAATGCAGTTATCTCCGCCAAATCCGCATCCGCAGCCACATCCGCAACCTCTATTTTCTGGCATAATCTTTCCCCCCTTTCAAATGTTAAAAATGTACTTTTCTGTTAAGGGTAAGACTAACTAGTTGCATCTGCACCCGCAGTTACTGTTACCACAGCTACAGAAAAGTAGTAAGAATAAGATAATGAACCACAAAATCTCACTATTACAACAATTTCCCATTTTAGCAACCTCCCTATAAAGAACTAAGTTTTTTGTTCTTTCGTATGGTATATACTATTCTGATAAGAAAAAAAGTGTTACAAAATTAATTCAATAATTTATTCCAAAAAACTATACAAAAAATAACAATAAATGATATAATCTCCCTATAAAGCAAATGGGAAGAAAGAAGAGGAAAAATATATGGGAAGTATTGTTTTATTAGACGAATTAACAGTCAACAAAATTGCTGCAGGAGAAGTTATAGAAAGACCAGCATCAGTAATAAAAGAAATGGTTGAAAACTCAATTGATGCAGGAGCAACAAACATAAATATAGAAATAAAAAACGGAGGAATATCATATATCCGTATAACAGATAATGGAAAAGGAATATCCACAGATGATTTAGAAATTGCATTTGAAAGACATGCAACAAGTAAAATTAGAAGTGCAGAAGATTTAAACGAAGTTAAATCTATGGGGTTTAGAGGAGAGGCTCTTGCCAGCATTGCAGCAATTGCAAATGTAGAAATGATATCAAAAACCAAAGAACAAGAAATAGGAAATAGAATTGTAGTAGAAGCGGGACAAGTTCTTTCTATGGAAGAAACAGGATGTCAACAAGGTACAACAATAACTGTTCAAAATTTATTTTTTAATACTCCAGTTAGATATAAATTCTTAAAAAAAGATTATACAGAATCTGGATATATTGAAGATGCAATTACTAGACTTGCATTAATTAATCCTAATATTGCATTTAAGCTAGTAAATAGTGGAAAAACAATAATACAAACCTCTGGAAATGGAAATATACAAGATGTTATTTACTCAATTTATGGTAAAGATATAGCAACAAGTGTGTTAGATGTTAATTATGAATATGAGGAGATGCGTGTTACAGGGGTTGTTGGAAAACCGGAAATTGCAAGATCTAATCGTTCTAACCAATTATTTTTTGTAAATAAAAGATATGTAAAAGATAAAACCTTATCTAGTGCTGTTGAAAGTGCATTTAAAGGACTGCTACCAATAGGAAAATATGGATTTTTAGTACTAAATATAGAAATGAATCCTGCAAAAGTAGATGTTAATGTACATCCTGCAAAATTAGAAGTAAGATTTCAAGAAGAAGGTAAAGTATTTAAAGCAATATATCATGCTATAAAAGATACACTTCTAAAAGCAGAATTAGTTGCAAATACTGAAAAGACTGTAGAACAAATAGAAAAAGAAGAAGTACAACCTAATGTTCAAAAATCAAGTTTTTCAGATTTATTTAGAAAAATTTCAAGAGCACAAGAACATGAAGAAAAACAAGATAATGCACAAGATAATATATTAGAACAAATATATAAACAAAAAGAAAATACTGCTCCAGTTCAAACGATAGAAAAAACTACAGAAGTTATTAGTGATACAATAAAAAGTGATATGGAGAGTAAAAGAAAAGACGTATTTAAAGAATTATTAGCAATGCAAGAGAGATTAAAAGAAGAAACAAAAGACAATCCAAACATACGAACCAATATTGATACATTAATTCAAAATACTAAACAATTAGAAGAAACAGAAACTGATGTTAAAGATGAAGAACCTGTAGAAGAACAAGAAAGTGTTGTAACAGATAACATAGAAGAAAATGAAATACAAGAAGAAAAAGAAGATAAAGCAGATGAAGTTAAAGAAGACGAAACAAATTATAATGTTGTAGAAACAGATAAAGAAGATGCTACTAAAGAAGAAAGCAATGAACAAAATCAAGATACAAAAGTATTCTCAAGTGAAGAAATACAAGAAATGATGGACACTCTAGAAAAAATAGATAATATAGAAGAAAGTCCAGAATTTGCAAACATGTATGAAAAAATATTTGGAAAATTACCAGCATCTGTAGAAGAAAATAAGAAACAACAAGAAGAAAAAATTAATGCATATGAGCTAATAAAAGATAATAATATTTCTGTTTTTGAAAACATAGAAGAATATAAAAAACCTGTATACAAGCTAGTTGGAATTGCATTTAATACATATATAATTATAGAGATACAAAATGAATTATATATTATAGACCAACATGCAGCACATGAAAGAGTTATGTATGAAAAAGTAAAAGAGAATTATTATTCTGATGAAAATAAAGATTCACAAATGTTATTATTACCAGATGTTATTACGCTAACACACAAAGAAATGGACATATTAAGGGATAACTATGATATGTTTGAAAAAGCTGGATTTATATTAGAAGAATTTGGAGAAAACACAATCAAATTAAGCGGAGTTCCTAACATTTGTTTAGAACTTGATACAAAAGAGTTGTTCTTAGAAACACTAGATGAAATAAATCAAGTTGCAAGAACAGCAAAACAAGAAATAGAAGAGAGATTTATTGCAACAGTAGCATGTAAGGCAGCAGTAAAAGCACATATGGATTTAACACATGAAGAAGTAGATAGTTTAATGTCTGATTTATTAAAATTACCAAATCCATTTACTTGTCCACATGGAAGACCTACAGCGATTAAAATGGATAAAAATGATATAGAAAAGAAATTTGCAAGAAGAAAGTAGTATGGGGGAGAAAATATGAAACCAAAAGTAATTGTAATATGTGGACCAACGGCATCTGGGAAAACAGCATTATCAATAGAACTTGCAAAAAAAATAGATGGAGAAATTGTGTCTGCAGATTCTATGCAAATATATAAAGATATGGATATTGGGAGTGCAAAACCTAGTGCAGAAGAAATGCAGGGAATAAAGCATTATATGTTAGATTTTGTATCACCTGAACAAAGATATAATGTTGCAGATTATAAAGAAGAAGCGGTACAAGCTATAGAAGAAATATTAAAAAAAGGCAAAGTTCCGATTGTAGTAGGAGGAACAGGGCTATATGTAGATTCTTTAATTTATGGAATAGAATATCCTAAAATGGAATTTGATGAAGAATATAGAAAAGAACTAGAAAAAAGGGCAGAAGTAGAAGGATTAGAAGAACTATATAAAGAGGCACAAAAAATTGATCCAGAAGCAATGAAAAATATCAGTAAAAATGATAGAAAAAGAATTATTAGAGTTTTAGAAATATATAAAGCAACAGGAAAAACGAAAACAGAACAAGAAATAGAATCTAGAAAAAACGAAGTTCCATATGACTATAAAGTATTTGCAATAAATATGGATAGAGAATTACTATATAATAGAATAAATAAAAGAGTAGACATTATGATTGAACAAGGACTTATAGAAGAGGTAAAAAATATTGTAACTAAATACCTTAAGTATCCAACTGCAATGCAAGCCCTTGGATATAAAGAAATAAAAGAATACTTAGATGGAATTATTACAAAAGAAGAGGCAATAGAAAAAGTAAAGCAAGAAACAAGAAGATATGCTAAAAGACAATTGACATGGTTTAGAAAGAATAAAGATACAGTATGGATAGATGGAGCAGATGACAGACAGAATAATATTAACATTATTTTGGAGGAAGTAGATTTTGGAAAAAACTAACAAAAATAAGAAAACTCAAAAAATAAATATGAAAAAAGTAAGAATTGCATATGTTATTGGATTAATAATATTAATATATTTTGTTTACGCTATAATTCAATTGATTAAACAACCAACGAATGTATTTGTTATTGAAAACGGAAGTTTATCTGAAGAAGAAAATGCAATAGGATATGTAATAAGAAAAGAAACTGTTGTACAAGGGGACAATTATAAAAATGGAATGATCCAAATTAAAACAGAAGGAGAAAGAGTGGCAAAAGGAGATTCTATTTTTAGGTATTACAGTAATAATGAAGAAACATTAGTAAAAAAAATACAAGAATTAGATATTAAGATACAAGATGCAATGTCAAATCAAACAGATATATTTTCAAGCGATATGAAAGTTTTAGATAGCCAAATAGAAGATAGATTAGTAGAGGTTGCAAAATCGAAAGATATACAAAAAATAGCCGAGTATAAAAAGGACATTACTACAAGAATAACTAAAAAAGCAAAAATAGCAGGAGATTTAAGCCCATCAGGATCATATATTAAAAAATTAATAGAAGAAAGAACAGGCTATGAAAATACATTAAATTCAGGTTCGGAATATATAAATGCACCTGAAAGTGGAATTGTATCGTATAGAGTAGATGGACTAGAAAATGTTCTTACTCCAGAAAGTTTTTCTACTATAAATAAGAAATTTTTAGACGAACTAAAACTTAAAACAGGAGAAATTGTGTCTACAAGTGAAGAAAGTGGAAAGATAATAGATAATTTTGAAGCATATATTGCTACAAGCTTGGAAAGTAAAAAAGCTAAAGAGGCAAATGTAGGAGATAGTATTAAGTTAAGATTATCAAATTCTGAAGAAATAACAGCAAAGATAGAATACATAATAGATGAAGGAGAGTCTAAATTATTAATATTTAAAATTACTAATGGCTTAGATTTACTAGCAAATTATAGGAAAATAACATTTGATATTATATGGTGGAATTATAGTGGATTGAAAGTTCCAAATGATGCATTAATTCCAAAAGAAGTTAATGGAAAGCAAGTATATTTTGTTACAAGAAACAGAATGGGATATACAGATGAAATAGAAGCAAAAGTATTGAAAAAGAATGGCTCATATTCAATTATTTCTAATTATACAAATGATGAATTGAAAAATGATCTTGGTTATAATGATACACAGATAAAACAAGTGAATACTATAGTACTACATGATGAGATAGTTATTAATCATAAAAAGTAGTATTACAAAAATATTACAAGTAGATTAAAAATAGATTACAATCCGAAAAGGTATTGACAATATTGGTAAAAAGTAAGATACTATTAACAAATACCAAGGAGAAATTTAGGAGGTTATAAAATGGCAGGAGCTGTAATGAATAAAATTTGGGATTTTTTAGGAATTGAAAATGCAGAAGAAACAGAAGAATTAGAAGATAGAGCATATGATTATGATTATGAAGAAGAGGAAGAAGAACCAGAAGGAATCAATAAAATATTTGGTAGAAAACCAAAAATTGTTAATATGCCACAAACACAACAAATAAAAATGGTGATATCACAACCAACAACATTTGAACAATCAGAGGAAATATGTAACTATTTAAAAGAAAGAAAATCTGTTATAGTTAATTTAGAATATGTTAATAAAGATGTCGCAAGAAGAATTGTTGATTTTATTAGTGGAGCTGTTCATGCATTAGATGGACATATCCAAAAAATATCAAATTCAATATTCCTAATTGCTCCAACCAACTATGAAATTGCTAATGAAATGGCAAGAGAAGAAATCAAAAATAGATTATCTGTATCATGGTTAAGAAATAACTAAGAATATATGAAAAGTCGGAGTAGGTATCAGAAATCTTCTGATAGATGCCCGACTTTTTTGAAATTATATGATATAAATGGAGGGAAAATATATGTTAACACCACTAGAAATAGAAAATAAAAAATTTTCAAAACAAATGGTTAATGGATATAATGTTGAAGAGGTAGATGAATTTTTAGATTTACTAACAGTAGATTACGAAAGAATGTATAAAGAAAACTCAGAAGCAAGAGAAAAAATCGAACAATTGACAGGCGATTTAGCACACTATAAAACAATAGAAAGTACATTACAAAGTACTTTGATGATGGCACAATCTACAGCTGAAGAAGTAAAAAATGTTGCAAAACAACAAGCAGAACAAATTGTTGAAGATGCAAGAATGTCTGCGTCAAAAGAAGTAAGTATGCTAGAACAAGAAATTATGGTTAAAAAGAAAGAATTAGAAGATGCACAAAAACAATTTGACATTTATAAAGCAAAAATGGAATCTTTACTTATATCACAATTAGAAATATTAAAGGAAATTAATAAAGATTAAGGTATAAAAGTTCGATAAAGACAGATTAATCTGTCTTTATCTGTCTTTATTACAAAACTATTAAATGTATATTACATTTCTATTATTACTATTGACTTATTAATAAAATAGAATAAAATATATACGAGAAGAAGGAGCAAAATGAGAGTAATTAGCGGAACAGCAAAAGGAACAAGTTTAGAATCCTTAGAGGGAAAAAAAACTCGTCCCACACTTGATAGAGTTAAAGAAGCTTTGTTTAATATATTACAAAATGATATTAGAAATGCATATGTACTTGATTTGTTTTCTGGAAGTGGGGCATTAGGAATTGAGGCTTTAAGTAGAGGAGCACGTTTTTGCGTTATGGCGGATAAATCTAGTGATGCTATAAAAGTAATAAATAGAAATTTGCAAAAAACAAAATTAGAGGAAAATGCAAGAGTAATAAAAAATGATTATATTAAAACGTTAAATTCTTTAAATCAAAAGTTTGATTTAATTTTCATAGATCCACCTTACACTGAAAATATTGCAGTAAATGCAATTAAAAACATAGTTGAATTAGATCTGCTTACAGAAGAAGGAATTATTGTTTTAGAAACTGACGAAGAGGAACGAGAACTAGAAAATTTAAAAAAAATAAATGTGAATGTATATGATTTAAGAAAGTATGGAAGAGTTAAACTTATATTCTTAAATCGAAAGGGGTAAAAAATGGAGATATTTACACTATTAGAAACTTTAGAAGAGGCTTTAGAAAAAAGTAGAACTATACCTTTTTCTGATAAGTGCATTGTAGACAAAGAGGAATTTTTTGAAATTATTAAAGAAATAAGAATTAAACTTCCAGATGAGTTAAAACAAGCCAAATGGGTAAAAGAAGAGAGATCAAGAATTATAGTAGAAGCTAAAAAAGAGGCAGATGATATAGTAAAAGAAGCTGAAAACAGAATTATATCAATGATAGATGAACACGAAATCACAAGAAAAGCATATGAACAAAAAGCTCAAATAATTGAAACAGCAAATGAAATGTCTAGAGAAATATCAAAAGGTACAAAAGATTATGCTGACAATCTTCTAGAAAAAATTGAAGCTGTTTTGGGAGATGCATTAAAAACAGTTCAAAACAATAGAAAAGAATTAAAATAAAACGGACAAGTCAGAAATCGGAGTAGAAATAAAGGTCAAGTATAGTTTGACATCCGATTTCTGTTTTTTATTTGCAGATGCACTAAAAAATCCGCTTCATCTTGCTGGATGATGGGCATTTTCTTTTTAGGCTTAAAAAGAAAAGCACATCATCCACGTGAAGCTAGTTTGACGTTTTAAAAAGTACTGTTATATGATGTACAGGTTGAACTCGACCAAAAATACATAGTAACTAAAGTAACAAGCGAAAGAAAATATAAATTACAAAGTAGGAGAAGATGTTAAATGGCAAAAGCTAAAAGAAGAAAACAAACAACTAAGAAAAGAACATACGCAAGAAAAAAACAAAATGAAACAAGAATTGATTTAGCAGTAGTATCTATGATAATCATAAGCATATTACTAGCAGTACTAATATACACAAGTTCTGGTTATATTGGAAAAACATTAAGCCCATTACTAGGAGGAATAATGGGATGGATGAAATACATATTACCAATTGGAACATTGGCTATTGCAATAAATTTAGCCTGTGAAAAGAAGGAAACATTATCACCAAAACTTGTTCAATATGGGACTTTTCTAGCTTGTATTGCAGTTATAATGTGTATATATCAAATATCAACAGGAAATATAGACATGAATAAAGACTTTGGAAATGTACTAAACCAAGCATATAATTTAGGTGAAAAGAATATTGGCGGTGGAGCAATAGGAGCAATAGTTGCAATACCTATAATTCAACTACTTGGAATGACAGGTGCAGTAATTTTAGCAATAGGAGTTGCAGTTTTAGTATTAATCTTCATGTTTGGTATTCATCCGGCTAAATTAATAACTGATGCAATAGAAAATATGGAGGAAAGAAAAGAAGAAAGAAGAAATTTAAGTTTTGAAGAAGATGACGAGGAAGAAGAATTAGCAAAAAAAGAAAGAATAAAAAGAATTGATAAAAAAGAATTAAGGAGAAATAATAAAAAGGAATCAATAGACATACCACTAGATGATCAAATAACAATTAATTTAAATGATAAACCAGGAAAATTAAAAAAATATGATCATAGCGGAGAAGATTTATTACCTTTAGGCATGGAAGAAAGCAAGAAATCATCTCCAAATGAGTTGGAAAACATTTTCAAAACAGAGCAAGAAGTAAAAGAGGAAAAAACAAAAGAAGTACTAGTATTAGAACATACTTTAACATCTGAAGATGAAAATTATGAATTTCCACCAATCGAGCTTCTTAGTGAAGGAAAACCTACAGGACTAAAGGGAGGGAAAAAGGCAATAGCAGATAATGCAACAAAATTGCAAAAAACATTATATAGCTTTGGCGTATCCGCAAAAGTAGAAAATGTTTCTGTTGGACCTGCTATTACAAGGTATGAATTAAAACCAGCAGAAGGAGTTAGAGTGTCTAAAATTGCAAATTTAGCAGATGACATTGCACTAAATCTAGCTGCAGAATCAATACGTATAGAAGCACCAATTCCAGGTAAGCAAGCAGTTGGAATAGAAGTTCCAAATAAAGAAACCGAAATGGTACATTTAAGAGACATACTAGAAACGGACACATTTATGGATTATGAATCAAATCTTGCATTTGCATTAGGAAAAGATGTTGCAGGAAATGAAGTTGTGACAGATATTGCAAAAATGCCGCACGTATTAATTGCAGGTTCAACAGGCTCTGGAAAGAGTGTATGTATAAATACTCTTATTACAAGTATAATTTATAAAGCAAAACCAAGTGAAGTAAAACTTGTTATGGTAGATCCAAAAGTTGTAGAATTATCAGTTTATAATGGAATTCCACACTTACTTATTCCAGTTGTGACAGACCCTAAAAAAGCAGCGGGAGCATTATCTTGGGCTGTACAAGAAATGGTAAATAGATATAGTTTATTTGCTGCAAAAGGTGTAAGAGATATTAAAGGTTATAATGCACAAATAGAAAAAGAAGGCTCAGCTGAAAAATTACCACAAATTGTAATAATAATAGATGAACTTGCAGACTTAATGATGGTAGCTGCAAAAGATGTAGAAGATGCCATATGTAGACTTGCACAAATGGCAAGAGCTGCAGGGATGCACCTAGTTATAGCTACACAAAGGCCGTCTGTAGATGTTATTACAGGTATTATTAAGGCAAATATTCCATCTAGAATTGCATTTGCTGTTTCATCACAAGTAGATTCAAGAACAATACTTGATATGGTTGGTGCAGAAAAACTATTAGGTAAAGGGGATATGCTATTTTACCCATCAGGAGCACCAAAACCAACAAGACTTCAAGGTGCATTTGTATCAGATAAAGAAGTAGAAAAAATTGTAGACTTCTTAAAATCTAATGGAGAAGTACAATATAGTGAAGATATAATAGAATCAATAGAAAAAGCAAACAATACAGATAAAGAATTAGAAAGAGAAGATGTAGACGACGATACAGATCCATTTTTAATGGATGCTATTGCGACTGTTGTAGAAACGGGACAAGCATCGACATCATTTATTCAAAGAAGATTTAAAGTTGGTTATGCAAGAGCAGGAAGAATTATAGACCAAATGGAAGAAAGAGGAATTATATCTGGTTATGAAGGAAGTAAGCCAAGACAAGTACTAATGTCAAAAGAAAGATGGCAAGAATTAAACATGACAAAACAAGAAGAAACAAATTCTGAAAATGTAGAATAAAAAATGTTAAATACAAAAGAAAGGAAGAAGATATTTAATGGATACAGAAAAGATATTTTCAAAATTGAATTCAAAGGATTATAATAATCAATTGGAAAAAATATTGGAAAAAAAAGATTTTTCTGAAGATGTTAAAAATCTTCTTCTTTCTTGCGTTTATAAAATAGATGCGGGATATAAAGACTACGAAACAGTAAAAGTAGCAGTACAAAACAAAAAAACATATATAGAAGAAATATTAGAAATAATTGATAAAAAATGTAAAAAGATAATTATTGTAAAAGAAGATTCAAGCATAAGTAAAGAAATGGAAGAAATGGGAACGAAATTTTTAGTAGATAAATTAGAAGGAACAATACAACTAATGTATCCTAATGAAATACTACTATTATATACTATTTACAAACTTGATGATAAACAAATATATGTAGATGAAAAATATAATCTTATTAGAAATGCATTTTCAGAATTGATAAATTCGGGAGAAAACATCAACAATATAGAAGTACTAAGAGATTTTAATGGCTGGAATTGGAACACAGAAATAAAGGAGATTCCAGAAATTACTACAAATACAGTTTATCAAAATTTAATTTACTTATTAGGAATAGAGTTTTTAAAAGAGTTAGTGCATAAAGAAGAAATAGTAGACTGTATGGAATTAATACAAACTAGATTAACAAACTTATATAAAAGAGAAAATGCAGAAGAAATACTAAACGAAATTTATAAAATTTCTATTATTATTTGTACAGGTAAAAATGAAAGAGAAAAGAAACGTCTACTAGAAGAAAAAGAGGATTTACAAAAAGAGCTAGAAAGATTAGAAAATAAAAAAGAATTATTAGAGGAAATATCAGTTTCAAAGAAAGAAACATTAAGAAGAATTAAACAGATAGATACTATAATAAGTGACAAAAAATTATTAGAGGAAGAATATATTAAAAGAAATGAAAAAAGACCAGAATATAATAAAATAATCAATTTAAAACACTTAACTGAGATATTAAACAAAGAACGAAGAAAGCTTATGACTGCTATGGAACAAAATAATAAATTACTAGATCCAAAAAACTATGTAAATGTAAAAGATGGACTAACAAAACAATTATATTTGCTTGAAGATATAGAATTATCAGAAGAAGAGAAGAAAGAAAGAAAAAGAAAGTATCTTTTAAACCTGCAAAAAGTATTTATAAAATGTTTTTATATAAAAATTAAAAATGCTAAAGAAAAAGAAGAAATTATTAAATTGTTGTATATGATTAGATATTATAATTACATGTATGTTACAGGAAAAGAACAGATAAAAGATATAGAAGAACTGAAAGCTGAAAGAAACAAATTAGAGAATGCTTTAATAAAAAAAGCATATGAATTAAAAGTAATAAATCATATAAGTAGTGAGGAAACTACTAATAATGAAATTATAAGAAATGTATTGCTTACCAAAATTATTTCCATGGAAAATATCAATTTATTATTAGAAGATAATAATGAGGTACTAGAAATAAAATTGTATGATGCAGATATTTATGAAAAAAGTATTGTAATACCAGTATTTAATAAAAAAGCAATAGCTACTAAATTTAACAAAACAATAAGACTGTTTATATAATATTAAATTACAATATAAAACTTATATGGGAGTTCTTGAACGCCCGCAGAAAGAAAGCATAAAATAATATGTTTTAAATAGATGTATTTGTTTAATGGGCGATTAAAATCGCCCCTACAAAATTTACTTACGATTAAAGATAAAACTATAATAGGAGGGTTAAACTATGAAAATAACATTTTTGGGAGCTGCTAAAACTGTAACTGGTTCAAACTTTTTAGTAGAAGCAGCAGGAAAGAAATTTTTAGTAGATTGTGGTATGTACCAAGGAAAAGCTACAGAAGAAAAAGAAAATGAAGCACCATTTTTATTTGATGTATCAGAAATAGATTTTATGCTATTAACACATGCTCACATTGATCACTCTGGTAGAATTCCAAAACTATATAATGATGGGTATAGAAATCCAATAATTGCAACAAAAGCTACATGCGATCTTTGTACAATTATGCTACCAGATAGTGGACATATTCAAGAAATGGAAATTGAATGGAGAAATAAAAAAAGAAAAAGAGAAGGAAAACCAGAACTTCCACCACTTTATACTGCAGAAGATGCTACAAAGTGTTTAGAATTATTTAAAAGAGTTAAATATGATGAAATAGTTGAAATAGACGAAAACATAAAAGTACGTTTTAATGATGCAGGACATATGTTAGGTTCTAGCATTATTGAAGTATGGGCGACTGAAAATGATAAAACAGAGAAGGCAGTATTCACAGGAGATCTGGGAAATAATGATATACCACTTTTAGCATCTCCTACAATGATTGAATCAGCAGATTATTTAATTATGGAATCAACATATGGAAGTAGATTACATATGAGAAATGATGATAAAGCAGAATTGTTCTTAAATATTGTTTCAGAAACATTAGATAAAGGTGGAACAGTTGTAATCCCATCATTTGCAGTAGGTAGAACACAAGAAATAGTATATGAGTTAAACAAACTAAAAGAAAATAGAGATGATGAAGAATTTATTAAAAAATATAAAACTTTAATGAGTGTACCAGTATTTGTTGATAGTCCGCTTGCAATTTCTGCAACAGAAATATTTAGAGAAAATACAGATCTTTTTGATGATGAAGTAAAAGAGGAAATGGAAAAAGGAGATAATCCATTAGAATTTCCAGGATTACAATTTACAAGAACCGCTGATGAGTCAAAGGCTTTAAATGAAAGTAATCAATCATCAATAATAATATCTGCAAGTGGTATGTGCGAAGTTGGACGTATAAAACATCATCTAAAACACAATCTTTGGAATCCCAATAGTACAATATTATTTGTTGGCTACCAAGCACCAGGAACATTAGGAAGTAAGCTTGTAAATGGAGAAAAAAAGGTAAAAGTATTTGGAGAAGAAATTACAGTGAATGCAAGAATTGAATATATAGAGGGATATTCAGGTCATGCCGACCAAGAATGGTTATTAAATTTTGTATATTCATTTATTAAAAAACCAAAGCATATATTTTTAGTTCATGGTGAAGAAGACGCACAAGAAGTATTAAAAGAAAAATTATTAGAAACTACAGGAATTCCTGTAACAATACCAGATTATGGTGAAACATATGAATTAAACGATGAAATTACAATGACAAACAAAATAGAACTTACAACAAGATATAAACCATTAAGACTAGAAGTAATAGAAAGAATGCAAAAACTAAAAGACGAAGTAAGTGATATGACAAAAATAATAAAAGAAGACATCATAACAGAAAAAGCAAAAGATGTAGAAGTTGCATTAATAAATGAGAAAATAAAAGAATTAGAAAGACAAATTGTTGAAATTATAGGAGAATAAAATAAAAACCCCAGTCTTTTAAAAGACTGGGGAAGATAGAAAGAAAAAATATTAAGTCGATACGTTGTACTTTCTATTGCCTTATGTAGTTTTTAAGTTACAAAAATTGGCATTCCTCCTTTTATAAAGTGAGAATCAAGATTCTTTTAAAAGAATCCTCTTATAGTTCCATATTAAATTGTAACTCTTTCTATCTTTTTAATATTTAGTTTTAAGCACAAGGAAATGACAATTTTAAAATTTTGCCAAATTTACACGTATCTATATAAGTTTACAGTGCTGTGCTTTCCTATGAATTCAACAAATTTCATGAATCATAGAATTATAATAACATAAAAACCTGTAAAAGTCAACATAAAGTAAGGAGAATAAAAAATGAGAACAAAGTACTTAAATGATGCAATTATTGGAAATAAAAAAATAGTAGCAAGTTATACAAGTAAAGGAGAATTGCTAAGATTATATTACCCAGCACCAGACAATAAACAATATATAGATTATTGCTATGCAGGACTTAAAATTAATGATTCATGCCTTATAAAATTACATGATGATATTAACAATGAATATAATCAATACTATACAGAAGATACCAATATATTAAATACGGAAATTCGTAATACATATTTTAATTTAAAAGTTAATCAATTAGATTTTGTTCCAATAAAACAAAATGTATTAGTAAAAAGATATGAATTTATTAATGAAAATAGTATAGATTTAGATGTAAAATTTTTATTACATTCAAAACTAATTTCTGATGAAAACAATTCAGTAAGTTGTAAAATTATAAAGCATGGGATGGTTCAATATTCACATGATTTTACAATTTCAACTGTATCAAAAAACATAGAAGTTTTGAGTTTTCAAATTAATGATACAAATGCAAATATTAATTCAGGTGTAATTTGGGATAAAGACTATATAGGAATGAGTGCAGATTCTAGTATATGTTATGATATCGGAGTACTAAAACCAAGAGAAAGAAAAGAACTTGTAATTTATATGTGGATTAATGATAACAAAGAAAAGTACAAACTAGATGAAATAGAAAAGAAAAACGAAGAAATTAGAAAAATTGATTTTGAAAAAGAACTAGCAAGTACTACAAAGTACTGGAGAAAATATGTAAAAGAACATGAAACTATAGAATTAAAAGAAAACACAGAATATGATAAAAAGATAAAAAATATATTAAAAAGAACAATTCTATTATATCCATTACTTACAAATGAAGAAACAGGTGGAATTTCAGCAAGTGTAGAAATAGACGAGTTTAAAACGCAATGTGGAAGATATAGTTACTGTTGGCCAAGAGATGCTGTTTTTGTTACAAAAGCTTTAGATATATTGGGCATGGAAAAAGAAACAGAAAAGTTTTATAAAAACTTTTGTAAAAATACCCAAAGCGATTCTGGTATGTGGGAACAACGCTTTTATACAGATGGAAAGCTTGCACCATGTTGGGGTTACCAAATTGATGAAACAGCAAGCGTTGTATATGGTGTATATGATCACTACGAAAAAACAAAGAATGAGAAATTCCTAAAAGATACATTAAAAATGTGTGAAAAAGCAGTTCATTTTCTAGAAAAATATGTAGCTCAAGTAATGAATATAAAAGAAGAAAAAGACCTTGTTAAAAAAGAGTTAGAAGAGGAATATAAGGACAAACTAGAAAAAATTCCAGTAAGCTATGATTTATGGGAAATGCATGAGGGAGTGAGCTTATATTCTATAGCAAGTATATATGGTGCATATCAGGCAATGCTAAAAATATATGACGTTTTAGAAGAAGATAAAGATAATGCAAATAATAGATTGAAACAAGAAAAAATAGCAAGAAATAGAGTGACAATACAAGAACAAATAGAAGTAATGAAGAAATATGTACAAGACAATTTATATGATGAAAATGCGAAAACTTTTGTGAGAAATATAGAAGATAGAAAAATGGATATTAGCATAATGGGTGTAGTAACTCCATTTAATATGTTTTCAAAAAATGAAAAGAAGATTACAAATACTGTAGAAAAAATTAATATGACTTTACGTACGTATACAAGTGGATATAAAAGATTTGAAGAAGACAATTATAGAAATGGTAATCCTTGGCCAATTGCGACCTTATGGATGGCACTATACTATATAGAAACAAAACAATATAAAGAGGCAAAAGAGTGTATTAATTTTGTAGTTTCATCAGCAACTAAACATGGTTTTTTAGCGGAGCAAGTAGATAATGAAACAATGGAATCAAATTGGGTTATAGGTCTTGGCTGGAGCCATGCAATGTTTGTGCTAGTATTAGAAAAATTAGTGAACGGATAGAATAAAAATATCGCTATTCTTAGCGGTATTTTTATTTTACAAAAACATACCAAAAAAATGTTTGCGCTATTTTACAAAATTCATTGACATTTTGTAAGAATATATATATAATCCTTTTTGAAAGTAGGAGTAAAAAGGAGAAATAAATGGCTAAAAATCAAACTGTATTTGTATGTAGTAATTGTGGTTATGAATCACCAAAATGGATGGGGAAATGCCCAGGATGTAACGAATGGAATTCTTTTTATGAAGAGAAAATAGTAAAACAAAGTGGAACAAAACATGAAAAAAGAACAGATGCAAATCCACTTGTACTAAATGAACTAGAAGGAAAAGAAGTACTTAGAAATTCTACAGGTTTTGCAGAACTTGATAGAGTTTTAGGTGGAGGAATTGTAAATGGTTCTTTAGTTTTATTAGGAGGAGAGCCAGGAATAGGAAAGTCTACCCTAATTCTTCAAATTTGCGACAAAATAAAAGGAGAAGGAAAAGTATTATATGTATCTGGAGAAGAATCAGCAGAACAAATAAAAATAAGAGCAGATAGATTAGGAATTAAAAATAATGATATATTATTTTTAGGAGAAACAGACATAAGCTTAATACAAGATGCAATTTTAAAAACAAATCCGAAGCTTGTAATTATAGATTCTATTCAAACTATGTATTCAGATGAAATAACATCAGCTCCAGGAAGTGTAAGTCAGGTTAGAGAAATTACATCTAAAATAATGAGGATTTGCAAAGAAAATGCAATTACCACAATAATTATAGGACATGTTACAAAAGACGGAAATATAGCAGGACCAAGAGTATTAGAACATATGGTAGATACGGTTTTATATTTAGAAGGAGAAAGATACTTTTCATATAGAATATTAAGAGGTGTAAAAAATAGGTTTGGCTCTACCAATGAAATTGGAATGTTTGAAATGCAAGATAAAGGAATGGTAGAAATTACAAACCCATCATCAATACTAATTTCTGAAAGAGAAGAAAATCCAGCAGGCTCTATAATTATTGCAACAATGGAAGGAACAAGACCGTTATTAATTGAAATTCAAAGTTTAACTTCAACTAGTGTATTTGGTATTCCAAAAAGAACTGCAAATGGTATGGATTATAATAGATTAACATTACTTATAGCAGTATTAGAAAAGAAGGTAGGACTACCTCTTGGAAATCAAGATGTATATATAAATGTTGTTGGAGGAATTAAGGTAAATGAGCCAGCGATAGATTTAGGAGTAGTGCTTTCAGCAGCATCTAGTTATAAAAATATTCCTATTGCCAAAGGAACAGTTGCTATAGGAGAAGTAGGATTAACTGGAGAAATTAGAAGTGTTAATCTAATTGAAAAGAGAATTAAAGAAGCGGAAAAATTAGGATTTAAAACGTGTATTATTCCAGAAAGTAACAAAAAACTATTGAAAGAAGACTATAAATTAGATATAATAGGCGTAAAAGATATAAATGACGCAATGAAGAAAATAGGATTAAAGTAAATATATATATAATTCTAAATAGAAGGGAGTTTGTAGGCTTTGAGAATAGATAATGGGGAAACACAAACTATAGATATATTAAAATTAATTGCGCCTGGAACTGATATAAGAGAAGGATTAGAAAACATACTAAAAGCAAAAACAGGAGCTTTAATTGTTATAGGTGATTCTAAACAAGTGATGGATATAGTAGATGGTGGATTTAGAATTGACGAAGATTATACATCATCAAGACTATATGAACTTGCTAAAATGGATGGAGCTATAGTCCTTAGCAAAGACTTGAAAAGAATATTATATGCAAATGCTCAGTTAATACCAAATGCATCAATATTTACAAAAGAAACAGGTACAAGACATAGAACAGCAGAACGTACAGCTAAGCAAACTAAAGAATTGGTTATAAGCATTTCACAAAGAAGAAACATTATTACTGTGTTTAAAGGAGACTTTAGATATGTTATAGAAGATACTGCAAAAGTTCTTACAAAAGCAAATCAGGCCTTACAAACAGTTGAAAAATATAAAAAAGTATTTGATGGAAAGCTAAGTATATTAAATGAATATGAATTTAATGATATTGTCACTCTAGATAATGTGGTAACAGCAATACAAAGAGCTGAAATGGTTATGAGGGTTGTTACAGAGGTGCAAAAAAGCATTAGTGAGTTAGGAGTAGAAGGAAGGCTTATACAAATGCAATTAGAAGAATTGGTAGGAGGACTTGAAAAAGAAGAATTACTAATTATTAAAGATTATATTGCACCAGGTAAAAAAAGAACACCTGAAAAAGTATTAAATGAAATATTAAATTTACAATATGAAGATTTAACAAACTCACAAGTAATAGCAAAGATACTAGGATATGAAATATTTGATAATTATGATGAAGTAGGAGTATACACAAGAGGTTATAGAATTTTGGATAAAATACCAAGAATGCCAAGCAATATTGTAGAAAATCTAATTAAAAAGTTCAAATCATTCCAACATATACTATCAGCAGATATACCAGAGTTAGACGATGTAGACGGAATTGGAGAAGTAAGAGCACGAACAATTAAGCAATCGCTAAAAAGAATGCAAGAGCAATTTGTGTTTGATAATTTAATGTTATAGTATACGAAAGAAGAGGTGAAAACTTTGAAAAACCAAAAAGGTATAACACTTACTACTTTAGTAATTACAATTGTTGTTATGATTATTATTGCAGGTGTTACAACTTATTCTGGATTTGAATCTATTAAATCTGCACAAACTACCATATTTACTCAGGAACTTGAAATGATACAAGCTAAAGTAAATGTTATTCATGAAAAAAGAAAAAACAACGATGAGGAAAAATTATATTATGATAAGCTAGGTTATGATATAACGGTGATAAATGAAGAAACTTTATTGCAAGTATTAGGTGAGAGCTCTAAAGAAGGTTTTAGATATTTTTCTAAAGAAGATCTGAAACTAATTGACTTAGATGATATTAAGCAAGATGTTATAATAAATTTTGATACATGTGAGGTGATTAGCCTAACAGGAATCGAAATAGATGGAGTTAAATACTATAAGTTAAAAGATTTACCTAATTATAATTGGTATGAAGTAGAACATGTTAATAAAAATGTAGAAGAAAAAGATATCATAATAGACCAAACAAAATTATCAGATTCATATAGAATTACAATAAAAGATGCTAATGGAAATAGTATAAATAATGGAAATGTAAGTTATAAATTGCATAGTGACGAAAATTGGTTACTAAATGGTAATAATATGAGCTTTATAGTAAACAAGCCAGGAATATATGATGTAAAATATACAGATACAATAGGTAATGAAGTTATTAAAAAACAATTTATTCCAATATGTGATTATACAACAGATGGAGTAATTGCCTATTATGATGCAGAAAATAATATAGGAAATGGGCATAGTAATACAACAAACATATGGAAAGATTTAACAGGGAATGAAAATGATGCAAAACTTAGTGCTTTTAATTTTAATGAACAAAGTGGATGGAAAGAAAAAACTATACAGTTAGATGATGATGATGAGATAATATATCCAGTTCAATTTCCTAAATCTAGTACTATATCAGTAGAAATAGTTTTAACTGAAGTAAGTTATAAATATATGGAAATTTTATCTGCAGACAATAGTTGGTCATCTTTTTGTGCACATACTTGGAATGATGATGGAAGTATTTATATTGGTGGAAATTATGAGGCTTCTAGAAAAGACAGATTTATACCAACAGACATTAACTATAAATTACCATTAAATAAACCAGTGCTATTAACATATACATATAATGCAGATACAAAGGTGGCTAGGCTTTATATTAATGGAGAAAAAAAGGCTGAGAAAGTCTATGTAAGTGATCCAGAAGAAATAACTTCATTTAGCACAAATGCACAAGGACAGTATCATAGAATTAGTATTTATAATAAAGAATTGACACAAGAAGAAATAATAAATAATTTTAATGTTGATAAAGAACGTTTTAATATAAAATAATAAATTTTTAGGAGGTAAACAAATGAATACAAAGAAAATAATTACAATTATAGCGATTATATTGGTGGTAGCACTTATTGGAGTGTTATGCTATGGATATTATGAAAAATTTTTAAAGAAAGTACAAAATCCAATAGTAACAATGGAAGTGGAAGGGTATGGAACAATTAAAATAGAACTATATCCTGATATGGCTCCAAATACAGTTACAAACTTTATAAGACTTGCAAATAGAGGATTTTATAATGGATTAACTTTCCATAGAACAATACCAAATTTCATGATACAAGGTGGAGATAAAACAAGTACAGGCACAGGAACACCTAGTTTAAGTGATATAATGGATAATGTAGAAACAGATAAAGAATATGCAATTAAAGGAGAATTTGTAGCAAATGGATATAAACAAAACACATTAAGACATGAAGAAGGAGTTATATCTATGGCAAGATCAGATTATTCTAATTATGGTCTTACAGAAGAAGGATATAATTCAGCAGGATCTCAATTCTTTATTACAACTACAAATTATCCATCTTTAAATGGATTGTATGCTCCATTTGGAAAAGTAATAGAAGGAATGGATGTAGTACATAAAATAGAAAATGTGGAAGTAATAACAAGAGATTCTTCATCATCAGAAGCATCAAATGGACTTGATAAACCAGTAGAACCACCAGTAATTAAAAGTATAACAGTTGAAACATTTGGGGTGGATTATGGTATTCCAGAAACACAAGATGCATTTGATATACAAAAATACTTTGGTGGTACAACATTACAATAGAAATTATGCTAGTATAAAATAGTAGAGAAAAAGTAGGGGGAGCTCTTGAGCCCCCTATTTTAGAGGCGTTGCTTTATTTGTATTTAATCTTTTAGCATATATTTATCAAAGAAAAATTTGATTTAAGGACTGTGGACGATTAAAATCGCCCCTACACTTTGGTTTATACTAATTTTTGAATAGTAACCTAAAAAATGGAAAAAACAAGCAAATTAGCTTGTTTTTTTGCTTAAAAAATTATATAATAATGAACTATATAAAGAGTTGGGAGATGAGATATATGCAAGTAAGTAAAGAAGAAATTTTACATATTGCAAAACTAGCTAACTTAAATTTAAAAGAAGAAGAAGTAACTACATATATGGGACACTTAGAAGAAATTTTAAATTTTGCGAATATTGTAAATGAAGCACCAATTGAAGGATTAAAAGAGACTATTGGAGCAAATGAAACTTATAATGTATTTAGAAAAGATGAATTAAAGCAAGGAATAAATAGAGAAGAACTATTACAAAATGCGAAAGAAGTACAAGAGGGAATGTTCAAAATTCCAAAAGTAATTAATTAGAAGTTAGAGGTTAGAAGTTAGAGGTTAGAAATAAGAAATTCTTCGAAGGAAAATCTTAAATTCTAACATCCAACATCCAACGTCCAACCTCAAAAAAAGGAGGAAAGCAAATGGAAATATATGAATTAACGGTACATGAATTATTAGAGAAGTTAGATAAAAAAGAGATAACAAAAGAAGAAATTTTAGCTTCTTACCAAAATAGAATTAATGAAAAAGAAAAAGATGTACAAGCTTTTGTTACAATAACAGACAAAGAAGCTAAAGAATGCTTAAATAAAGTAGAGAATAACACATCAAAATTAACAGGAATTCCAATAGGAATTAAAGATAATATTTGTACAAAAGGTGTAAAAACAACTTGTTCTTCAAAAATGCTAGAAAACTTTGTTTCACCATATGATGCGACAGTAATGGAAAAGATAAATGAAGAAGGAATGATAACTTTAGGAAAATTAAACATGGATGAGTTTGCTATGGGAGGTTCAACAGAACATTCTTATTTTAAGGTAACTAAAAATCCATGGAACCTAAATAAAGTACCAGGAGGATCTTCTGGTGGATCTGCTGCTGCAGTAGCAGCACGGAATGGTGCCTTGGGCACTGGGTTCTGATACTGGAGGAAGTATTCGTCAACCTGCGTCTTTTTGTGGAGTTGTTGGATTAAAACCTACATATGGTTTAGTTTCTCGTTATGGATTAGTAGCATTTGCATCATCTTTAGACCAAATAGGTACATTAACAAAAGATGTAGAAGATTCAGCACTTCTATTAAATGTAATTGCAGGTCATGATAAAAAAGATTCAACATCTGCAATTCGTGAAAAAGAAGACTATACAAAAGCTTTAAAAAATGATGTAAAAGGATTAAAAATAGGAGTTCCAAAAGAGTATTTTGGAGAAGGAATAAATCCTGAAGTAAAAGAAGCTATAAAACAAGTAATTGAAAAATATAAAGAACTAGGAGCAACCGTTGAAGAATGTTCTCTAGATGTTGCAGACTATGCACTTGCAACATATTACATTATTGCTTGTGCAGAAGCAAGTTCAAACCTTGGAAGATTTGATGGAATACGTTATGGATATAGAAGCAAAAACTATGAAAATTTAAAAGATATATATCGTAATTCTAGAAGTGAAGGATTTGGTGCAGAAGTAAAAAGAAGAATTATTTTAGGTACATATGTGCTTTCTTCTGGATACTATGATGCTTATTATAAAAAAGCACAACAAGTTCGTACTTTAGTTAAAAATGAATTTGCAAGAAATTTTGAAAAGTATGATGTAATTTTAATACCAACAGCATCTAATGTTGCATTTGATATTGGTTCTAAAATTAATGATCCACTAGAAATGTATCTTGCAGATCTTTGTACAGTACCTGTTAATATTGCAGGTCTCCCAGGAATTAGTGTACCTTGTGGACTAAATTCTGAGGGGATGCCAATCGGATTTCAATTAATAGGAAAGCCATTTGCAGAAAGTACAATTTTAAATGCAGCATATACATATGAACAAAATACAGATTTTAGAAAAAATAAACCAGAGTTTAAAAATTAAGGAGGGAATAAAATATATGTCAAGAGAAGATTATGAAGTTGTAATAGGACTAGAAGTACACGCAGAACTTTCAACAAAAACGAAGATATTTTGTTCTTGTCCTACAGAATTTGGTGGAGAACCAAACACACATTGTTGCCCAGTATGTATGGCGCTACCTGGAGCATTACCAGTATTAAATGAAAAAGTAATAGAATATGCAGTTCGTGCAGGGCTTGCAACAAATTGTGAAATTGAGCAAAATAGTAAAAATGATCGCAAGAACTATTTCTATCCAGATTTACCAAAGTCTTATCAAATATCACAATTTGATAAACCACTTTGTAAAAAAGGTAGTATAGAAATTGAAAATGAGAAAGGCGAAAAAAGAGTTATTGGCATTACAAGAATTCATATAGAAGAAGATGCAGGAAAACTAAACCATGATGAATTTGGTGGAGGAAGTCTAGTAGACTTAAACCGTGCAGGAGTACCACTAATTGAAATTGTATCAGAACCAGATATGCGTTCAAGCCGTGAGGCAGAAAACTATTTAAGAAAATTGAAATCAATTTTAGAATATATTGAAGTATCAGACTGTAAAATGCAAGAGGGATCTCTTCGTGCAGATGTTAACGTTTCTGTTAGAAAAAGAGGAGAAACAAAACTTGGTACGCGTACAGAAATGAAAAATATGAACTCATTTAGATCAATTGTAAGAGGGATAGAATACGAAATAGAACGTCAAATTGATGTATTAGAAGAGGGTGGTAAGGTAGAACAAGAAACATTAAGATGGGATGATGTATCAGGAAAAACATTTTCGATGAGAGATAAAGAAGATGCGCAAGATTACAGATATTTTCCAGACCCAGATTTAGTAGAAATTCGACTATCTGATGAATATATTGAAGATGTTAGAAAAACACTACCAGAACTTCCAGAGTCTAGAAGAGCAAGATATATAGATGAGTATAATTTAACAGAACGTGATGCAAATTTATTAACTGCATCCAAACATTTATCAAATCTTTTTGAAGCTACAACAGCTATTTGTGGTAATGCAAAAGCTAGTTGCAACTGGATTTTATCAGATATATCAAGAATATTAAATGAAAAGGAAATGGAAGCAAATGAAATACCATTTACAGCGGATAATTTAGCTGGGTTAATTACACTAATAGAAAAAGGAACTATTAGTAGTGCTATTGCTAAAAAAGTACTAGAAGAACTATTTGAAGATCCAAAAGAACCAAGTAAAATTATTGAAGAAAAAGGCTGGATTCAAATTTCAGATGAAGGAGCAATTAAGGAAGTAGTAATGCAAATACTAGAATCAAATCCACAATCTGTAATAGATTTTAAAGCAGGAAAAGATAGAGCAATTGGTTTCTTAGTAGGGCAAGCAATGAAACAAACAAAAGGAAAAGCAAACCCACAAATGTTAAATAAAATGTTTGTAGAAGAAATAAATAAGATGTAAATAAAACGCCGCAGGTACATAACCTGCGGCATTTTTGCTTTTCATATTCAGTTGTGTTGGACATTTAAATCATATGGAGCCTGCGGTATTCGCGGTTCTTGCTGTTCTTATGGTTCTGAATGATGATGATGGTGGTGTTGTTTTTTCTGTTGTAAACGACTTTTGACATATGAATGTCCTCCTTGTGTAATATATTATAACAAAAACTTATATTATATATATTATACCATAAAAATCTACATAAAGCAAATTTTATGAAAACCTCAGCAAATTTGCTTCTTAATTGTGTCAATTGCAAGGGCACAAATAAGGAATTCAACTGCAAAAAATAGGCTTAGTCGAAATACAGATAGACCTATATAGTATAGTTCTAAATTTGCACTTAATTCATAACTAATTAGTAATGCCATACTAACCATACATACTACAAAAGAAAAAATAAAGCCATAATTCATAGTCTTTTTTACTTTATCTTCCATAGAATTAAATTTATCTCTTAACATTTTAATCATAACTATTTCCTCCATATATAATTAAATATACTTATAATATAATGGTAACATGAAGAAATAGTAAAATCAAAGGTAATTTGTGGTAAACAAAAATCCTTCCACGTATGTGGAAGGATTTATTAAAAAACTATGCATAATTTTTTAATTTTCTATGCTTTTACAGCATTTAATTTTTTAGCTAATCTAGATTTTTTTCTAGCAGCTGTATTTTTTACTATAACTCCTTTTGAACAAGCCATATCTATTTTTTTTGTAGCTTCTACAAATAGAGTTTCAGCATTAGCTACATCTCCAGCTTCAATAGCTTCTTCAAATTTTCTAATGGCTGTTCTGTAACCAGATTTTATCATATTATTTCTTAATGTTTTCTTTTCGATAACACTTACTCTTTTTATTGCTGATTTAATGTTTGGCATTATATTGCACCTCCTTGTATGTAAAATAAACTATAACGCATAATATTCTAACATAAAAGAAATAAAAAAGCAAGACCTATAGCTAATCAAATTGAAAAAATGTAAAATTTATTTTTTACAAAGAAACAACGCTAGTGTATGCGTTGTTTCTTCTAATTTAGATATTCAAAATTTTTTTTGCTCTTGCTATATCTTCATCTGTAGCATTAGGAACATTTTCTAACTCATAAACTTTGCCTAAACTTTCCCATTTAAATTTACCCATATTATGATATTTTAATAATTCTATTTTTTCTACATTAGATAAAGTAGATATAAAATCTTTTAATCTAATTAAATCTTCTTTATCATCTGTAATATTAGGAATAATTACTTGTCTTATCCAAATTGGTTTATTAATACTATTTAAATACTTTATAAATTCAAGTTCTCTCTCATTTGAAAATCCCACAAGCTTTTTACATTTATCGGGATTAATATGTTTAATATCCACTAAAAATAGGTCTGTTAAGCTAATTAGTTCTTCTAATTTTTGTGTTATGCAAAACATACCAGAAGTATCAATTGCAGTATGAATATTAAACTTCTTTAATTCTTTAAATAGATTTATTAAAAAATCTATTTGTAGTAAAGGTTCTCCTCCAGAAATGGTAATTCCACCACCAGAAGCTTTAAAATAATTAGAATAACGACTAATTTTATCTATTAATTCATCTATAGTTATAATTGTACCACAAGATAGATTCCAAGTATCTCTATTATGACAGTATTTACATTTTAAATGACATCCCTGCATAAATATAACAAATCTTATACCAGGTCCATCTACAGTTCCAAGTGTTTCAATAGAATGTATTCTTGCCATAGTTTCTTTATTAAATTGCTCCATATATTTCTCCCATATAAAATATCTTAAATTCTTTCATGTATAGTCCTATTAATAACATCTAATTGTTGTTCACGAGTTAATTTTGTAAAATGAACTGCATATCCAGAAACACGTATTGTTAATTGAGGATATTTTTCTGGATGCTCCATAGCATCTTCAAGTAATGCTCTATCAAATACATTTACATTTATATGATGTCCCTCACTTGCAAAATATCCATCTAACATAGATACTAAGTTATTAACTCTACCAGTCTCATCTTTTCCAAGAGTAGAAGGTGTAATAGAAAATGTATATGAAATACCATCTTGAGAATATTCATAAGGAAGCTTTGCAACAGAGTTCATAACAGCTAAAGCACCATTTGTATCTCTTCCATGCAATGGATTTGCACCAGGGCCAAATGGCTCACCTGCTTTTCTACCATCAGGAGTATTTCCTGTTGCTTTTCCATAAACAACGTTTGAAGTAATCGTAAGTATAGACATTGTTGTTTTTGAATTTCTATAAGTATTGTATTTCTTTAATTTATTCATAAATTTTTTAACTATTGATACAGCAATACTATCTGCTCTATCATCATCATTACCGTATTTTGGAAAATCACCATCTATTTCATAATCTACTGCAATACCAGACTCGTCTCTTATAACTTTTACTTTTGCATATTTTATTGCAGATAATGAATCTGCTACAACAGAAAGTCCAGCAATTCCACAAGCCATTGTTCTTAAAATTTCTTGATCATGTAATGCCATTTCTAATGCTTCATATGAATATTTATCATGCATATAATGAATAGCATTTAATGCTTTAATATATATTTTTGCGACATAGTCCATCATAGTATCAAATTTTTCCATTACTTCATTATAGTCTAAATATTCAGAAGTAATGGGTTCAAATTTTGGAGTAACTTGTTTTCCACTTAGCTCATCTCTACCACCATTAATTGCATAAAGAAGAGTTTTAGCAAGGTTACATCTTGCTCCAAAAAATTGCATTTGTTTTCCAATTCTCATGGCAGATACACAACAAGCAATTCCATAGTCATCACCCCAGTATTTTCTCATTAAATCATCATTTTCATATTGAATAGAAGAGGTTTTTATAGATAAATCTGCGCAAAAATCTTTAAATGCTTTTGGTAATTTTGTAGACCATAATACAGTTAAATTTGGTTCGGGTGCAGGACCTAAGTTTACAAGAGTATATAACATTCTATAAGAATTTTTTGTAACTAAAGTTCTACCATCAATTCCCATACCACCGATAGATTCAGTAACCCAAACAGGGTCTCCACTAAATAATTCATTATATTCTGGAGTTCTTAAAAATCTAATTAAACGTAACTTCATAACAAAGTGATCCATTAATTCTTGTGCTTGAGATTCAGTCAAAGTACCATTTTGTAAATCTCTTTCAATATAAATATCTAAGAAAGTAGAAGTTCTTCCTAAACTCATAGCAGCACCGTTTTGGTCTTTTACAGCACCTAAGTATGCAAAATAAGTCCATTGAATAGCTTCTTTAGCAGTACTTGCAGGAATTGAAATGTCAAAACCATATCTTAGGGCCATTACTTTTAATTGTTCTAAGGCAAGTATTTGATCATGAATTTCTTCTCTTTGTTTTATAATTTCTTCTGTTAAATAATCAATATTTAAATTATTTAGTTCTTCTTTTTTCTCATTTATTAATACGTCTACACCATATAATGCTACACGTCTATAATCACCAATAATTCTTCCACGACCATATCCATCAGGAAGACCAGTGATTAAGTGTGAGCTTCTAGCAGCACGAATATCTGGAGTATATACACTAAATACACCATCATTATGAGTTCTTCTTATTGTATTAAATATTTTACTAACTTCAGGGTCTACTTCCTTGCCATATGCAGCACAAGACTTTTCTACAATTTTAATACCACCAAAAGGCATAATTGCTCTTTTTAATGGGGCATCTGTTTGAAGGCCAACTATTTCTTCTAAGTTTTTATCTATATAACCAGCATCATATGCAGCAATACTAGATATAGTTTTAGAATCGATATCTAAAACACCATTATTTTCTTTTTCTTTCTTATATAATTCTATTACTTGATTCCATAATTCTTTAGTTTTATTAGTAGGTCCAGATAAGAAACTAGAATCTCCTTCATATGGAGTGTAATTGTTTATAATAAAGTTTCTTACATCAATTTCATTTTGCCAATCTCCACTTTTAAAATCATTCCATTCTTTAAATTTCATAAATCATTCTCCTTTTTTTATAATTCGTAAATTATCATACCATAACCCAAATATCAAATCAACTTAAAATTTACAAACTATATAATATTAATAAATCTATAAATATTATGTTAAAAAAACAAGTTATTATTAATTTTTACAATTTATTTGTAACAAAAATTTAAAAAAATCATAAACTATGCTAAGGAGGGAGTTAAATGTGGGATTTTATAATATCTACAACCGTTTGGACTCTTGCACTTTATGGATTATTTGAAATTGCAAAAACAATCATATACATATGTTCTTATACAAAACTACAATCAGACGGTATATATGTAATTGTTGCTGTAAAGAACCAAGAAAATAGGATAGAAGGATTTTTGCGTTCGATACTATTTAAAATTATTTATGGTAAAGAAGACTATATAAAAAATGTTATTGTTGCGGATTTAGATTCACAAGATGAAACAAAAGAAATATTAAATGAAATGAAAAAAGACTATGATATATTGAAAATTACTAATTGGAAAGAATGTAAGGAAATTATAGAAAATGTAAAGGAAAATTAAATATTTTACATTCTTTGCTATATAAAGATGCTATTAAAATATAATTCATAAAATTTCTTAAAATGTTGACAATAAAGATGTGGTTTTATAAAATGTATATGCGATAAATCATTTATAAACATAAGACAAGGAGAAGAAATTTTATGAAAAGAAAAAATAATAAAGGAATTACATTAATAGCACTTATTATAACAATAATTATAATGTTAATTTTAGCAGGAGTGGGAATAAGTTTAACAATAGGAGAAGATGGCTTATTTAAAACAGCAAAATATGCAGTAAACAAATGGAATAATGAAACAGAAAAAGAACAACAGAAATTCTCCAATTTAGATAATTTATTATATGGTATAACATCATTTGAAGATATGTTAAAAGAATGTAAAATTGATAAAAGATATACTTTAGAAGATTTAGTAAATAATAAAGATGGAATCTTAGAAAAAGTACTATCAAATTCAGATGCTGTTAATTATTTATTATCTCATCCTGATGAATATTTAGAAGCTTTTACAGATTCGGAAATAGCAACAGTAATGCTTGTATCAAAAGAAAAACCAAGACAAAAATTAGCAAATAACGAATTGTGGCTTAATAAATTAATTGAAAAAGGGAAAAAAATACCTGAATTTAATCAAAATATGAAAGCAATTCCTAATATGATAACTAATACAGAGCCAAGCGGAACGATAACAGAAAGTATAGAGCATGATTCAAGATATGGTGGACCATGGACAGCATTTGATGGAGATTCTTCAACTCTCTGGATAACGCCATCTTTCACTTCAACAGTGCCAGATATAATGCCATTTTTTATATATCAATTTGATAGTATATGTACTATATATAGAATAGATGTAGACTCCGACAATTCTACAAATGGTTCAGCAACAGAAACATTAGAGATATATGTATCGGAAAAAGAAACAGGAGAAGATTCTTGGATAAAAGTAGGAGAAGACGAATATTCATATGGAAAAAATACAGCTGGAACCCCACATAATAAAATATTTGAATTAGATAAGCCATTAAAAGTTAGAAGAATAAAAGTAAATTCATTACTAGTTTGTACATCTAATGGATGGTGGGCATCTAAGGGAATTAAAGAAGTTAGAGTTTATGGATTATAAGTAATAGAAATATCGAATTATATATTATTCATGAATCGAACTTTAACAGTTGTGTAATACAAAAAAATCTAGTATAATAGTACTAGATTTTTTTGTACAATTAGGAGAATGAAATGTCAAAAGATAAAAATAAAGAAGAGAAGTCAATAATAGGAAGAATTGTATATTTTATAGTTGTAGTTATATTACTTTTTACAGCATATAAACTATACGATAAATACAAAGTAAATAATTTTAACGATTTTATAAGAACAGAATACATACCATATACATCAGAGTTTTTAAGAGATAAAAATGTAAAGTATACAGATGTAAGTAGTTATAAGATTGTATCTACAAAAGAAAATGATGCGATGTTCTATAAAGAGATTACAGTAATACCGAACACACCATATAAAGTAACTTGTATGGTTAAAACAAAAGATGTAAAAACAGTAGAAACTGGAAAAAATGGTGGAGCACATATTAGCATTGCAGATACAACAGAAAAATCAAAAAGTATTACAGGTACAAATGATTGGCAAAGATTAGAATTTATTTTTAATTCTAAAAACAGGACAAGTGTAAACATAGGGTTTAGACTTGGAGGATATGATGATAACTGTACAGGCACAGCATGGTTTTCAGATTTCACAATAGAAAAAGGGTCTGAAACACAAGATTCAAATTGGAAATTTGCTTGTCTTGTATTTGAAAATACAAATGTAGAAATTGAAAAAGATGGACAGAAAAGTAAAATTAATCTAACTATGAATATGACTGATATAGCAGATATGAGACAAAATATGGCTAGATTTAAATCTTCTTTTGAAGAACTATCTAAAAATAAAATTAGTATAACCTATGATTTTATAACCATAAAAGAGCCAATAATATCATTATCATATGATACAGAAAATGGATATTTTGTGGCACCACAAAATGTTTCAAGTATAATAGAACCATACTTAAGGAATAAATCATATGACCATATATTTGCATGCCTTAGGTTAGGTGATAATGAACATCAAGAAGATATACCAGTATATGATTGGATTGGACTTGGAGGAATGGATTATTTAGGAATTGGATTTTCAAATATTAGATTACCTAATAGTAATAGAAGTTACATTTATAAATATGATGCAAGAATAAATACTTTTCCAGAAGAAGTATTTGTACATGAATTCTTACACTCATTGGAAAGAAATGCTAAGGAATATGGATATACAATACCAGAATTACATGACTATTCAAAATATGGATATAAAGAAGAACGTTTAGAAGGGCTTAAGAAATGGTACCAAGATTATATGAATGGTGAAATTAAAACAAGTAGTGGGTATATAGGATTACCTAAAGATATTTATAAGTATAAACCAAATAGTGAAGAAGACTTTGAATACTCATATTCACTAGATGAATTTAAAGAACCAAGTAATATTTTTGAAGAAATAAAAATGATTATAGAAAAAGCATTTGAAAATGTAACAAGACTTACAATAAAGAAAGAGGAGAATCAGATATAATGAATGTTTCAGAATTTAATTATGAACTACCAGAAGAACTAATAGCACAAGTTCCAATACAAAAAAGAGATGAGTCAAGACTTATGGTATTAAACAGAAAAGAAAAAACCATAGAGCATAAAACATTTAAAGATATATTAGACTATTTAAAACCAGGAGATGTGTTAGTAAGAAACAATACAAAAGTAATACCAGCAAGACTATATGGTAAAAAAGATACAGGGGCAAATGTAGAATTTCTTCTATTAAATAGAATAGAGGGAGATATCTGGGAATCTATTGTAAGACCAGGAAACAAATTACATGTTGGTACAAAGGTTATTTTTGGAGATGGCTTATTACAAGCAGAAATTTTAGATACCATGCCAGGAGGAACAAGAAAAGTACAATTTTCTTATGATGGAATATTTAATGAGATATTAGATAAAATAGGGCTTATGCCACTTCCACCATACATACATGAAACACTAAAAGAAAAAGATAGATATCAAACAGTGTATGCAAAATATGAAGGTTCAGCTGCAGCTCCAACAGCAGGACTACATTTCACAGATGAATTATTAAAAGAGTTAAGTAAAAAAGGCGTAGAAATCGCAAATGTAACTTTACATGTAGGAATTGGAACATTTAGACCAGTAAAAGAAGAAACTGTAGAAGAACATGAAATGCATTTTGAGCATTTTTATATTAAAAAAGAAGATGCAGATATAATTAATAAAGCAAAAAAAGAAGGAAGAAGGGTTATCGCAGTAGGAACAACATCTTGTAGAGTATTAGAATCTATTGCAAGTGAAGAAGGCTACGTAGAAGAACAAGAAAGAGACACAAATATATTTATTTATCCAGGCTATAAATTTAAATGTATAGATGGATTGATTACAAACTTCCATCTACCAGAATCAACGCTAATAATGCTTGTATCTGCACTTGCAGGGAAAGATTATGTAATGAGTGCATATAATGAAGCAGTAAAAGAAAGATATAGATTCTTTAGCTTCGGAGATGCAATGTTTATACAATAAAATAATCAAAAAGTAACAGATAAAAGCTGTTACTTTTTGATATAAGGAAACACATGATTCAGACTTAAAATGTAAGGAGAACATCGATTATTTTAATGAATTTTATTATTAAATAAAATTCATTAAAATATCTTGCAAAAGATAAAAAATAATAGTAATATAAGTTCATATTTATATCAATTAATTTTATATTCAAAAAATTAAATCTTAAATTAAAAATCCAAAAAGAAAAATTAAATTAAAAGGAGGTAATGACTATAGAAAAAGAAGAAAATATTAAAAAACATATTGACAACAAGACAACCATGTATTATTATATAGTTAATGAGAACAGGGTTGTAAAAGTTACATATGATAGAGATTTACTAGGAACTAGAAAAGACTGGCTTCAAAATAATGATAAAGAC
>JAAWOE010000002.1 GCA_022799315.1 Clostridia bacterium
TGATGAAAACTTTAAACAAATCAATGCTAAACTCGAAGCTCATGATGAAAACTTTAAACAAATCAATGCTAAACTCGAAGCTCATGATGAAAACTTTAATTTTATAAATGCAAAATTTCGCACTTATGATGAGAATTTTAAATTTATAAATAAAAAATTCGATAATTATGACGAAAACTTTAAACAACTTAACAAACGCTTTGATAGTCAAGATAAAAAGTTTGAAGAACTTAAATCCGAATTTATTTCATTAGGCAATACTGTTACAAGAATGGAGAAAAACATCGGAGATAAAGCTCAATTAGGATTAGAATATGCTTCTGGAGCAATGAAACATTTTGAAGATATAACTGAAACTTTAAATAAAATTAATTCAAAACTAGATAAACATGATATTCATATTGAAGCCTTAGAAGAAAAGGCAATATAAATTCAAAAATAAGCTAAAAATTAAATTTTAGCTTATCTAAAAATCTTACTTTTTTCTATTAGAAAATTTTCAAAAATATTCATAAAGATAGTTTGTCTCTTTATTACATTTCGTACATATATTTTATAAAATCTTTTTTAGCCTTTTCCTTATCAGTTACATATAAGTATGCGCCTTTCTCCAAAATTTCTTTACTATAGTCTAAAGATGGTATCATTATAGAAGTTACATTACTTAAATATGCATCTTTATTTGCAATAAGTTCTGGCAATTTCATTGTATATTTTCCAACATCTATGTTTGTTGTTACTTGTGATAACACCACATCTATTATTTTAGAAATTTCTCCTGCATCTTTACTTGCAATTTTATTTAGCATTGCTGTTAATACATCACGTTGTCTTCTTGTTCTACCATAATCTCCATGTTCATTTGTATCACTACTTGGCCCTGCCATTCTTTCTTTTACATGTGCTGCTGCTTGTTCTCCTGTTAATGTTACTTTACCAGATTTTGTTACTTTCTTAACTGGTTTTCCTGAAAACTCATAGAACATATCTACATATTCATTTATCCACTTCATTTCATCTTTTGTAATATTTAGCTCTACTCCTCCAAGTTCATTTATAATGTCATACATTGAAGAAATGTTTATTGTTATATATTCTTTTAAGTTTAATCCAAAATTTTCGTTAACTGTTTTTACAGCAAGTTGCTCTCTACCTTTTGCAAAAGCATAATTTATTTTATATCTATTTTTTTCTCCTTCAATATTTACCGCAGTATCACGTGGAATACTAATTAGCTTAATGCTTTTATATTTAGGATTAATAGAAATAATCATCATAGCATCACTATTTCCAGAGTATTGGTTAGACATATCTTTAGAGTCTGAACCTAATAGTAAGATATTAATTACATCTTTATATTCTTTTAGCGTTAACCCTGTAACTTCATTGTACAATCCATCATTTATTGAAAGGTTATCTTCGTCTAAGCCTTGGAAATTTATTTTAGATAATTTGTCCCATATGAATTTACCTACTAAAATACCACTTGCAATAATTATTATTGCAAGTAGTATTAATACTATTTTTAACCATTTATTCATTTTAGTCTTAGCATGTTTTCCATGCTTTTGTCTTTGTTCTTCTTTCATTTGTTAACCTCTTGTATGTTCGCTTTATTTTAACCAATCTGGATTTGCTAAGTACCAATCTATTGTTTTAACAATTCCATCTTCAAATTTTGTTTTAGGTAACCATCCTAATTCATTTTTTATTTTAGTTGGATCTATTGCATAACGATAGTCATGTCCTTTTCTATCTTCTACAAATTCTATTAGGTCTTCAGACTTGTTTAAGTGTTTTAATATTAATTTAACAATTTCAATATTTCTTTTTTCATTGTGTCCACCAATATTATATCTTTCTCCTGCTCTTCCATTATGGAATACTAAATCTATTGCTTCGCAATGATCTTCTACATATAACCAATCACGAATATTTTTACCATTGCCGTATACTGGTAGTTTCTCATTATTCATTGCAAGTTTAATCATATGAGGAATTAATTTTTCGTTATGTTGATATGGTCCATAATTGTTTGAGCAGTTTGTTATTGTTACATTCATTTTAAATGTTTCAAAATATGCTCTTGCAATTAAATCAGAACTTGCTTTTGATGCAGAATATGGGCTGTTTGGATTAATTGGCGTAGTTTCTGTAAAGTATCCTTCTTCTCCTAATGTTCCATATACTTCATCTGTTGAAATATGTACAAATTTATTCTTACTTCCTTCTCCCCAAACTTGTTTTGCAACTTCTAATAATGTATGTGTTCCAATTACATTAGTTTGTGTGAATATAAATGGATTTTTTATGCTATTATCTACATGAGATTCTGCTGCAAAATGAATTACTCCATCGATAGCATATTTTTCAAATAACTCTTTTACAAATTGATAATCGCAAATATCACCTTGTACAAAAGTTATTTTATCCATTACTTTTTTTAGATTGTCCATATTTCCTGCATATGTTAATTTATCTAATACTACAACATTATATTCTGGATGTTTATTTACAAAAAATTCTGCAAAGTTTGCTCCAATAAATCCTGCTGCTCCTGTTACTAAAATATTTTTACTCATAATAAATTTCTCCTTCATAATTATTTATTTTTTGCATTTTACAATCATTTATTTTTATTATTTTTTTATACCTTGCTGTCGCAACCTCCAATTTTAAATATGGACGGTTGCTCCAATTCGCACTCGTACTTCGTACTCGTTTGGTCGCTTACGCAGTATTTCAAAATAATAAAAATAAGTGATTGCAAATGCTATATAAAAACTAAAATTTATATTATAAAACAAAATATGTTTCTACAAATTTTTAAATAAATCTGTTTTTCTTATTTCTTCTAAAGATGGCCAGTTTGCATCTTTTTCAGATGTTAATAAATCTTCTTCTTTCATATCTCCAAAAGGCCAATCAATTGCTACGTCTTTATCATTCCAAGCAAGTCCACCTTCTGCTTCGTGATTATAAATATCATCACATTTATATGTAAATTCTGCTTCATCTGATAATACTAAAAATCCATGTGCAAATCCTCTTGGTATCATAAACATTTTCTTGTTTTCTTCTGAAAGAGTTACTCCTTCCCATTTTCCATAAGTTTTACTTCCTGGTCTTAGGTCTACTGCTACGTCAAATACTTCGCCTTTTAATACTCTTACAAGTTTTGCTTGAGTATTCTCTTTTTGAAAATGTAGTCCTCTTAAAACTCCTTTTTTAGATTTTGATTGATTATCTTGTACGAATTCATAATTTAATCCTAATTCTTCAAAATCTTTTTTACTGTATGTTTCCATGAAGTAACCTCTATTATCTCCAAATATTGTAGGTTCAATAACATATACTCCATCAATAGAAGTTTCTATTTTCTTAAATTTCCCCATTTTATTCTTCTCCAATCATGTTTTCTGCTAAATCTTTTAAACATCTTCCATAGTCTGTTTTCATATATTTATCTGCAATTTTAGATAACTCTTCAGATGTAATCCATCCTTTTTCATATGCAATTGCATCTGGTGAACAAATTTGCATTCCTTGTCTTTTTTCTATTGTCTGTACAAAACTTGCAGTTTCTAATAAAGAATCGTGTGTTCCAGTATCGAACCATGTCATAGCTCGTCCTAATTTTTCTACTTTTAATTTTCCACGTTTCATGTATTCTTCATTAATTGATGTTATTTCAAGTTCTCCTCTTGCAGATGGTTTTACGTTCTTTGCAATTTTCACAACTTCATTTGTATAAAAATATAGTCCAGGAACTGCATAATGAGATTTTGGTTTTTCTGGTTTTTCTTCAATAGATACTGCATTTCCTTCTTTGTCTATTTCAACAACTCCATAGGCTTTAGGATCTTTTACATAGTAGCCAAAAACTGTTGCTTCATCTTCTCTTTCATTTGCATGTTTTAGAATTTTGCATAAGTTATTTCCATAGAACATATTATCTCCAAGTATCATTGCAACATTATCTTCACCAATAAAATCAGCGCCCAAAATAAATGCTTCTGCAAGCCCTGCTGGTTTTTCTTGTACTTTATATTCAAAGTGCATTCCCCATTTTGAGCCATCTCCTAATAGCTCTTTAAATACTACAATATCTCTTGGTGTAGAAATTATTAGTATTTCTTTTATATCTGCTTCCATTAACACAGATAATGGATAGTATATCATTGGTTTATCATATACTGGCATAATTTGTTTTGATATTGCAAGTGTTAATGGGTATAACCTTGTAGCACTACCACCTGCTAAAATAATTCCTTTACGATTCTTCATTTTACATCTCCTATTTTAATTCTTCTTTTAAATATCTATCTAAAGCATCTTCATATGTTGGTACTTCTATTCCTGCTTTTATTAATTTTTCTTTTGATAATTTAGAATTTTTAGGACGTTTTGCAGCGCTATTAAATTCTTCACTTGTTACTGGGTTTACTTTACAAGAATAGTTTACTTTTTCAAATATCTTCTTTGTAAATTCATACCAAGTTGTATACCCCATATTAGTTGTATGATAAATTCCATAAGGAATTTGTTTTTCAATTGCTTGATGAATAATACTTGCAAGGTCAACTGCATATGTTGGACTTCCATGTTGGTCTGATACAACATTTATTTCAGCTTTTTCTTTTCCTAGTTTTAGCATGGTTCTTACAAAGTTATTTCCATCTCCATATAGCCATGCTGTACGGAATATATAATATTTGAAAGTACTATCAATAATAGCATTTTCACCTTCTAGTTTTGTAACTCCATATACAGATTCTGGATTTTTTTCTTCCATTTCTGTATAGTCTTCTTCTACAGATTTTGCTCCTCCAAATACATAGTCTGTACTAATATGAATTAAAGTAGCGTCTTCCTCATTTGCAACTATTGCAAGGTTTTTAGGACCTAACGCATTAACCTTTCTTGCAAGTTCTAATTGTTCTTCTGCTTTATCTACTGCAGTATAAGCAGCACAGTTTATAATATATTGTGGCTTGTTTTCTTTTACAAAATTTCTTACCGCATCTATATTTGTGATGTCTAATTCTGCTACATCTGTTAAAATTAACTCCTCATTCTTTAATTCATTATGAACTGCTTTTGCAAGCATTCCATTTGCTCCTGTAATTAAAATTTTCATAATTCTTATAACTCCTTTATTCTAGATTTTTAAATTTTAATAGAATTCTTTTTATGTTCATTTCTTTGTATTCTACTGCTTTTATGATAATTAGTCCTGACATATAAATAACAACTCCCAGTAATACTTTTATTACTAATAATACAATTGGTTCTATATTTATATTAATACTACTTACTATTATACACATGATTATAGCTAATACAATATATTTAATCCCATTTTTCAAATATTTTTTTATATCCAATTCTTTTCTAACAGCATATGTTTGATAAGCAAACACACTAAATTCTGCAATAATAGTTCCTATGGTTGCTCCTACCGCCTTAAATTTAGGAATCAATATTAAATTAATACTCAAATTTAATACTGCTCCAACTATTACTGAGAACATATATATTTTATCTTTTTCATTTGGAATTAGATATTGTGTTCTAATTACGCTTGCTAATGAAATAAATATAATAGTAACAGATAGATTTTTAACTAAAATTGCCGAATAAGTAAATTCATTTCCTAAAAAAATAGGAACAAAAATTGATGCAACAGCAATTAGTCCAAATGTTAAAGCAGCTGAAGATATAAATTCAAATTCCATTGCTTTTCTTGTATATCTTTCTATCTTTTCCTTTTCACCATTCGCAACCAAATTAGATATCTTAGGTAACATAACAGTAGCAAGTGCTGTAATTACCCCCATTGGTATGTTTATAATCTTTTCTGCATTCTCATAAAAGCCTACTTGTGACATATCTGTCATATTTCCCAACATAATTTTATCCATAATTTTATATAAACTAACTGCTATAATTGGTACAAATAGTATGAAACATTGTTTTATATGTCTTGTTACATCCTTTACTTTTATTTTTACTAACTTTGTATATTTTCTTACAAATGGCCATAAAGCTAATTGACTTATCAATGCACTACTTGCTACAATTAATGTATATATATACACATCTTCTTTCTTTTTTACAAACATTAATATTGAGATTACTGATAACAATTTTATTATAGTATTGCGTGTTACTGTTAATTTAAATTCTTCTATTCCAAAAAAGAACCAATTAATATCAAATGCTACTGAAATCAAATAAATTCCTTGTATTAGAGCAATATTCACATTAGCTTTTACAACAATGCATATATAAATAGCATATATCAGTATCATAAAAATTGTCATTACTATTTGTAAAGTATAAATTGATGTAAATGTCTTTTGTAACTCGTCTCTATTATTTCTTACTTTCGCTATTTCTCTATTTCCATAATTATTAATTCCTAACATTGCAATTAGCATAAAATAGTAAACAACCGAATATGTATATGAATAAATTCCTATGTTTTCAGCCCCTAATACTCTTGCTATATATGGTGCCGTTACTAGAGGAAGTATTAGTACTAACACTTGGTACAGTACATTATAAAAAAAATTCTTTCTAACACTACTCATAATTTCCTCTCTTTTTAACAATCTAAAATCGATATTGCAATTTTATTTTTTATTTTACTTCTTTTTATAATTTTTGATTGAATACATGCTGTAAGCATAGACAATATCGTAATCACAATAAATTTTATTAACCAATTTGAAGATTTAAATTTAAAATCAATAATATACAAATATAAAATGTGCCATAAATATATCCACATAGTATGACTGCTGATAAAGGTAATTATTTTTATATTTATTTTATTTTTAATATTGAACACATTTTTTACTACTACCAAATAATACATTAATAGTGACATACCTATCGAATAACTTAAATAATATAATGTGGGTGGATATTTCAATTCATTTGTTTGTATGAATCTTCCAGTTGTTATCCT
Source organism: Clostridia bacterium (assembly GCA_022799315.1). GTDB lineage: Bacteria > Bacillota > Clostridia > TANB77 > CAG-508 > RGIG8482. The sequence goes on from JAAWOE010000002.1 coordinate 6,977, forward strand.
CATTACTAACATAAGAATAACAAATATTATGAACATTGCTACTGAAATATTAATCAATCGTTTGCTTTTCCATTCTTTTATTTCCATACCTATAAAAGTTAATATCCCATAAGGTATAAAATAATATATAAGATACTTTAATATGTAATTTTTCTCTCCTATGCTATAATATAATATTTCATATAATATGTATACCAAAATAATTAATACATAATAAATATTTAAGTTAAGTTTTTCTTTTATTTTTATTAACAGTGGCACTGATAATGCGCATAATAAATAAACTCTTATTATCCAAACATATCCTATTCCATCTATTAATGCATATGACCTAAAAATTGTATTAAGACTAAACGGATATTTAATCCCAAATGCTCGCACAATTAATGCTCCGAAAAAAAATATTGTCAAAAATATCCATACTGGTAATACTAATCGTATAAATCTCTTCTTTAAGTATGTATACATGCTTTCATTTGATTTATGTGAATTTACAGCTAAGAATCCTGATAATATTACTAATAATGGTACATCAAAGTTTCTAAAATCTCTTTTGAAGTACATGTATGTGCCAATATAATTAAAATAATTCCTAGTGATTTTAAAATATCTATTCCGACATTTCTATTTTTCTCCATTTAAAATTTACCTTCCTATTGAATAATACTCTATTTCCTTTGTATCATCTAGTTTATATATATTTCTTCCATCATATACTATTGGTGTTTTCATTAGTTTTTTATATTCTTCTATCTTTATATTTTGTATTTCTTTCCATTCGGTAAATATAAAGCAAATTTCAGCATTCTTTAATGCTTCTTGTGGAGTCTTTACATATTCAATTTCCGTTGGGTATATTTTTTTATAATTTTCAATTCCTACAGGATCATAAGCTTTTATATTGGCTCCTTCTTCTAATAAAATTGAAATATTATCTAATGATGGTGCCTCTCTTAAATCATCTGTTCCTGGCTTAAAAGTTAGACCTAATACTGCAACATTTACATCTTTAAATGTTGCAAATCTTTTTCTTGCTTTTCTTAATAATACTAGCTTTTGATTTTTATTTACTTCAATTGCAGCTTTTATCGTTTTTAATTCGTAGCCTTCTTGTTGAGCTAAATAATGTAATGCCTTTGTATCTTTTGGAAAGCAACTACCTCCATATCCACATCCCGCTTTTAAAAATTTATCACCAATTCTTTTATCATAGCTCATTCCTTGTGCAACTTCTTCAACATTTGCGCCAACTATCTCACATAAATTTGCTATATCATTCATAAAGCTAATTTTTAATGCAAGGAAATCATTTGATGCATATTTTATCATTTCTGCGCTTCTTCTATTTGTAAGTACAATTGGTGGTTCGAAATTTTTATATAATTCTAACATTTTTTCTTCTGCTTCTTTGCTATTTATTCCTATAACAATTCTAGATGCATGTAGTGTGTCATGTACCGCTGTTCCTTGGGCTAAAAATTCTGGATTACTTACTACATTAATTTTTACATCATGTTTTAAATTTTCTTTTATATATATTTCTAATTTATCATTTGTTCCAATAGGTACAGTCGATTTTAGTACTATAATACAGTCTTTTTCTACACTTTCCGCAATTTGTTTTGCAACTGTATATACATAGTCAAGATTCGCTGATCCATCCTTTCTTTCTGGTGTTCCAACACCAATAAAAATAAAATCAGCATCTTTATATGCAGTTCTATAATTTGTAGTATAATCTAGTCTTCCTGCAGTATAATTCTTCTTCATTAATTCTTCTAAATTTTCTTCATATATTGGCGATTTTCCTTGTTTCATTTGATTTATTTTATCTTCATCTACATCAACGCAAATTACTTTTTGTCCTTTTTCAGCAAAGCAAACTCCTGCCACTAATCCTACATAACCAGTTCCAGCTACTACTACTTTATACATTTTCATCCTCCTTTAATAGTTTTTCATATACTTCATATACTTCATTTGCACATCTTTTAATAGAATATTTCTCCATCGCTTCTTTATATGCCTCTTCAATTATATCTACACATTTTTCCCAATTTTCAATTGCATATTGAATTTTACTAGCAAGTTCAATATAATTTCCCTGATCATATAAAAATCCATTCACATTATCTTGTATCAATTCTTTTGTTCCTCCTGTATTTGCTCCGTATTACTAAATTCTTAGACATCATTGATTCAATTGTAACTCTTCCAAACGCTTCTTTTTTTGAACACATTAGATAAATATTAATCTGCTTTCTTATATTGTCCAAATCATTTCTAAATCCTAAAAATTTAACATTATCTTCTAAATGTCTTTCTGTTACATATTGTTCTAATTCTTTTTGCATAACTCCATCTCCTGCAATTGATAATTCTATGTTAATAACTCCTTTATTAACCAAATATTCAATCGCTTTAATGGCTTCTTGTTGTCCTTTTGTTTGACAGATGTTTCCAGCTATCAGTAGTTTGTATTTTTTACTTGTTTCCGGCATTTTTATATCTATAAATTTTTCTGTTGGTATTCCATTATAAATTACTTTTGAATTTTTATTATCTAAAATAGGCTTATATTTATCTTCTACTGATTTTGATACATACATTCTGTAATTAGCTTTTTTAAACATTTTATATGCTATTTTTTTATTAAAAAATTCAAGGTTATGGTCTTCTTGCATAAGTTCTCGTATGTGCCATATATGTATTATGTGGTTAATTTTACTAATATAATGTCCTATAAAAACTGCTGAATTTACAGAATGAATTATGTCAAATTTTTCCTCTTTAATCCATTTAGAAATTCTACATGCAATAAAATAATTTATCAACATTTTTATATATAATTTTATTTTTCCTTTTTCTCCTCTTGGAATAACTCCTGTGTAATAGTTTCCAATTTTATAAGTCAAATTTCTTGTTTGTAATTCTTGTTCTAGTGATCCTTGTGAAGGTATTAATACTTTTATTTCTATATTTTTATTTTGTAATTCATCAATTAGGTTTAGCATTGATCTTGTAGAACCATATGTAACAGAATCATTTGTCACGAACAATAATTTTATTTTTTTCATTAATCTACTTCCTTTATTAATTCTTTAATTGCTTCTAAATATTGATACCCATATTTTTCATCTGGTTCCAAATAAGCTCCTTCAGCCCATTCGTTCCATGCATTTATGAAAATCATATCTTTATTGTACTCTTTTTGTGTTTTCTTTACTAATTTTTTCATATATGTTTTAAATTTGCTTGGATTTGCACCTAGATAACACGTCGCATTTTTGCCTCTTCTTGCTGTATTATCCCAATCCACGAACGCTCCTGGTATCATTTTGTCATTAACTGGTTTATTGTTTAAAAGCCTTTTCCATGTTTTTTTATAACTATATAAATTTGGCTTGTCCAAATGTAGCATTTTATATACTTTGTTTTTTATCTTTCTAAATAAAATATCAAAATTTTTTATCAAAAAGCAAATCTTTTCTTTTTTGTTTTTCATTGTATATTCTATATCTCCGTTTGAAAAAAATGGTTCAAATTGTATTCCATATGTAAATCGAGAATCATCTTTATTCTTCAAGTAATAAAATGTTGGATATTGATAGGCAAAAACTATTTTTTTGAAATTATTTTGTTGCGCAAGTTCATTCCAATAATCAATCATTTCATTTAAATTAGGTATTAATTCTGGTTTATATATTATAAATAGTGGATTCCCATCTATCTTAATATATCTTTCATCTTTAAAGAACTCATATAGATATAGAAAATGCTTTTTCCATTCTTCTTTCTCCCCATATTCTTGAGGCATAATAATTTCATTTTCGCTGCCATCCCATCTTCTAGACCATGGCTCATTTGCCCAACTTAGGCAAAATGGCATATCTATTTCTTTATTTTTTAGCATTTGCTCTACTGGCTTTTCCATTAATTTTTTTCCATTTTTAAACCAGTAATGATAATAGCAAAATCCATAAATTCCATTTTCTTTTGCTAATTTTACTTGTCTCTTTTTTACTTCATCGTCCAATAAATTATAATAATTTTCATTTAAAGGTGTCCTTGGTTGATTATGTCCTTTAAATAGCGGTTTAGCTTTCTTAGTATTTGTCCATTCAGTAAAGCCTTTTCCCCACCATTTATCATTTTCTGGAAATGTATGGAATTGTGGTAAATAAAACGCTATTATTTTAATATTTTTGTTCATAATTATCCCTTCTTAACTGTTCTAAATCTTTTTTCAAAATTTCATTTGCCTTAATCAAATTTTTATATACAAATCTTTTCTTTAGACGATTTTTTTTACTAACCTGATTTGTTGACGCAGCTTCGTCATGATAAATAAGTAATTGTGGATTATATACCGATTTTAAATTGTTTTTCATTAAACGAATATATAAAAATTCTTCCTCACAATACAAAAATGTTTTTTCTTCTAGCCCATCAAATTTATTAATGTATGTTGGTGAAAATATTAAACAACAACCATGTAATATTACTTTTTCTCTTCTTTTTTCTAAATAAGATTTATCTTCATTTGTTTTGTTTTCTTTTTTTTGTTCTATTATCTTATCAGTTACATAATCCATACCTAAGAAATTTAATAAACACTTTATTTTTAAATTTCTTAAATATTTTTTTTGTCTATTTAAGGTAATTAGATTTCCATCTGGTAAAACTGGATTTGCTTCTTTTGTAATAATTTTTGGACCCATTACTGAAAAATTGCTTCTTTGATATTCTTCTAAAATTACTTGAAAAAAATTATCTTGTATTAAGTATGTATCATTATTTATCATAGCAATAAAATTGCATTTCAAATTATTTTTTGCATAAATGTATCCCAAATTATTTCCTTTTGAAAAACCTAAATTTTCTTTATTTATTAAAGTATGCACTTTTAAATTTTCTTTATATATTTCATTTATCTTTTCTCCAGTGTCATCACATGATCCATTGTCAACTACAACAATTTCATAATTTTCTGTATCAATTCTCTGTATAATCGAATCGATGCAAGTAATTGTTTTATCTATAACTTTATAATGCAATATAACAAAACCTATTTTTTGCATTCTACCTAATCCTTTCTTTGTACATTTTTAATATTTGATCTGTATGTTCTTCCATGTCAAATACATTATCCATTCTTTGTATCCATTCTTTATATTTTTGTAGTTTGACTTTATCTTCTATAAATTCTTCTATCTTTTGGGCTAACTTTATCTCATTGGGTTCAACAATTGGATTTACTTTGCATGATTCTAATAGCATTTTGCTTCCTACACAATTTGTCACTATTACTGGTACATTACAAGATAAAGCCTCTAATGTAATAAACCCAAATGTTTCTTTCCAAATACTTGGCACAACAAGAATATCTATATCATTCATTATTTTCTTTAAATCTTTTCTAGCATAATTTCCCTTGTTTACTATTTTATTTGATAGTCCATAATCATCAGAGAAATCATCACCATATAAATTGCATTTAAATTTAATGTCCTTTTTTTCTAGAATTTTTAAAGAATTCACTAACAATTGAACTCCCTTATAATGTTCTTTTCTTCCTATATATCCTATAGTAATATCTTTATTTTTATTTAATTTGTTCTCATTATTTCTACAGTCCTGAATGGTGTTCAATGTCAATGGAATAACTTTTCCTTTTAGTTCTCCCAAATTTTCTTTGAAAACCTCTTTTGCTATATAACTATTAAAATGAAAATAGTCAATTAAAGAATATATGTCCATATAATATTTATGTAGTTCTAAATATAGATTAATACTACTCTTTTCCGTTTTTATTGAATCCATACTTATGTTTCCTACTTCCAAAGTACTTTTCCTTAGTCTTTTTCTTATCCTTTTAATTATTACTAAATTTTTAATTCGTTTATATACATTTGATTGCATTACATACGTTTTGCTTTTCGATAATCCAGCTTTATAATTACATCTGCTACATTTTTCTATGTCACATTGATTACACCCTTTATTATCTCTATCAATAAAATTAGTTCTAAAACATAACCCAAAATAATCATGCGTTGTATATATCATTTCGATATTTAATTGCTTCGCTACTTCAAAAAATTCTTTGTGAATTCCCATAATAGAATGAACATGAATAACATCTGGTTTTATCTCTATCAAGAAGTTCTTATAAATATCTTTATTGCAAGTTTTCATATAGTCATTTGGATTTCCAATTCCAAATATTGATGGAACTGGTAACGGATTAATAAGTTGGTATGTATTTTCTCCTTTTAAAATAATTTTAGCAGCTTTATATAGTTTATATGGTCCTGGTTTCAAGATAATAACTTCATTATCTTTATGCATTTCTTGCATTGTTAAATCTTTAACATAAGAAGGCAATCCTCCTGTATCAAAAGGAGCTATGCCAAATGTAACATGTAATATTCTCATTTATTCTCCTAACTCATTTTAAGAATTTTATTGTTATATTGTATACCTACTATAATATATAACATTACTAACAGCTCAAATTCTTGAACATATGGCAAAAACAAATAACTTATTAGAAACATTAAAGTAACCACTGACACAACTCTTAAGTCATTTATTCCCGTTTTTTTTCTTATGTATTTGTTGTCCAAGATCACTTTTATATAACTTAAAAAATATATAAAAAATCCTATAATTCCCACGTCGTACAAAATCAAGAAATATGATGATTCTGTTAGATTTGCATTAGCTTCTCCTATCAAGTTAATCATTCTAGGCCCGTTCTTTCCTAGTCCTAATCCATATACATTCTTTGAAAATAATTCTAATGATTCTTTCAAAGAATCAATATGACCTATCATAGATGAATCTTTAAAATTTATTGTATTTAATATAAGATGTGTTCCTATATTCATAATTGTATTATTTAATAGTAATGTATCTATTAATAAAACTATCGCTATGATAATAAAAAATGTAATTATTATGTTTTTCAAGTTTCCTTTAGTAAATTTTATATTGTTAATAACATAAATCAAAATTGCTATCCCCCATGCTATCCACGTACTTCTAGAAAAAGTTAGCAATATTGCTATACTAATAATTCCTATACTGAAATAAAACATTTTTTTATTCATTTCAATTTTTTTATGCAAAAATAATATTAGTGTAAATATAATTGAAAAATACATTGCACATGTATTTGGTGCAACAAATGTACTTGTTAATCTTTGAAATTTTATTATTCCCGATATATAAAATGCTGGGTGTAATCTTTCATAACCCAAATCACTATTAAAATAATGATTATAACCTATATTAATCAAGAATTTGTCTCCAAGAGCAATACATTGAAAAATTCCCCAAATACTTAATATTATAGAATTAATAACTATAATATTAAAAAGATTTTTTATATTACTTTTATTCAAGTTCATATTAGCTACAATTGGAATCAATAACATAGGTAAGAAATATACTCTTGCAATATAAAGTGCAGAATATTTATTATCACTTATTATTACATAGAACATTAATATTAATAAAAATATGCTATTTATAATATCTATTGTTTTAATCTTATACTTTTTTCTTCCAGAAATATTTTTTAATGCATCTAAAAAAAACATTAATATAATTATGGTTTCTTTCCAATACTTTAGTATTGGTACATCTTTAGCCAATATACAAATTAGCATATAATGATATGGTAACATAATAACAAATAGTTTAAGTAAAAATAATTGTACTTTTTCTATATCAAATTTCATTTTTTCCCTTTCATCACTTTAAATATCTTTTCATAATCTTCTATAATCTTCTTCCAGCTATATTCATCTTGTATCCTTTTTTTGGCTTTATTGGAATAATTTTCTCTTTTCTCTTCTAAAATATTATCTAATTCATTTATTAAATTAGATAAGTTGCCTTCTTCTTTATTCCAATATACTGCTCCATCTTGTCCAACTTCTTTATTAAATCCTACATCTAATAAAAGATTTAGTTTGGTGCTTGCAAGAGCTTCTAGTAAAGACGGATTTGTTCCTCCTACTTCATGTCCATGAATATATCCATATGCATTTTCACGAATTTTCTTTAATAATTCTTGGTCATAGACAGTTCCAACAAATTTAATTCTTTTATCTTGTTCAAAACGTGTTTTCTCTTTTAAAGCTTCATAAAATTTATTTTGTTCTACATTTGTAATCAAAACAAAATCTTTAGTTGTTTTTGATTTCATATATTCTGTAATCATTGTTTCATAATTGTTTTCTGGTACGAATCGTCCAACAACTAAATAATATTCTTTTGGTTTTACATTTTTTTCTTTATACCAATTCAATAGCTGTTCATCATCATCTTTTAAAGTACTTTTTGTTACATCTGAACCATAAGCTATAAAAGTTGTATTTGGATTGTATTTTTTATAATCTTCTTTAATATACTTCTCTATATTGACAGAATCGCAAATTAATAAATCCGCATGTTTTACCATTAGCTTTTCAGAAAATTTCCAGTATTTTTTTATTAACCAATTCCATTTTGCTCTTTTCCACTCATGTCCATCTGGATTAACATATAATTTTATTCCTAACTTCTTTAACTTTTTCTTATAATGTCCAATAAAAGGTCCTATTCTGCATGCTAATATATATACAATTCCATTCTCTACATTGTTTTCTTTTATATCTTTTATACATTGTTTTAGTGCCATTACATCATAATATACTGCTTTTGCTGGTCCAATATTGGGTACATTAATATTAAAACACACAGCATCATTATGTTCAAAAATATTATTATCTTTTCCCATACATGCTACATGATATTTTATATTTTTATTAACTTTTTTACTTGTTAAATTTTCCACAAAAGTTTCAAACCCGCCATATTTTGCGGGTATTCCTTTTGATCCAATTATATACACATGTTGCATACTCATTTTTATATTGCCCCTTCTTTCCTTACAACTTTAAGTATTGTTTTAAATAGTATTCTTACATCTCTTCTATTTCCTCTTCTAACACAGTATTCCTTGTCCATTTCTAATCTATCGCTAAATTCCACATCATTTCTTCCTGCCACTTGCCATGGTCCAGTTACTCCTGGTTTCATTTGTACTATGTAATTGTAGTATTCTGCCATGTCTTCTTTTTCCATTGGCAAATATGGACGAGGTCCTACGAGGCTCATTTGTCCTTTTATTACATTTATAAATTGTGGAAATTCGTCTAAACTTGTTGCTCTTAAAAATTTTCCTACTTTCGTAATTCTTGGATCATTTTTTATTTTTTTATGTTCAATGTACTCTTTTCCTATTTCTGTTTCTTCTTCTATATGTTTTTTTAGTATTTCTTCTGCACCAACTACCATTGTTCTAAACTTATACATTTTAAATACTTTTCCATTTTTGCCAATACGTTCTTGCGTAAATAAAATTGGTCCATTATCTTTGTTTAGTGCATTTGAAATAACTACAAAAAGAGTTATTGGAATAAGTAGCAAACATCCTGTAACTCCTGCTACTAAATCAATACCTCTCTTAATAAAGCCACTGATGGCATGTCTTATTTTTATTTTTGTTAATTTATTATTTATTTTCTCTTGTATTATTTCATTATCCCTTGTTGATAAATTAGATTGTTCTACAACCAATTTATTCTACCTCCTTAGCTTTTTTAAATTTTGCTAGCATTATTTTAATAATTTCTTTTACTAGCAAAAACAAAGCAATTCCTGTTAAAACTCCTATAGAATCTATCATTATATCTTTTATGTTGCCGCTTCTTCCTGGCACCATAAGTTGATGTATTTCATCACTTGCTGCATATGCTATTCCTATAATTGCACTAAATGCTATTACACGTTTTTCTTTACTGCAAAATTGGTAAACACAATTTGCAATTAGTATTCCTCCTATTGCGTAAAACGTATAATGAGCAAGTTTTCTAATAATTGGTTCTACTACTTCTATTATTTCTTCTTTTTGTGTATCTGAATATTGTTTGTTTATATCTATTATATTTACTATTATTTCTGATACCTTTTTACTTGTACTGCTAGAACCTATTCCTTGTTGGTTTGAAAACCAAAACATAACGCTCATCCATATAATAACAAGCATTATACATATTGCTTTTTTTATCTTCATTTAACTTTACCCCAATCTTGCACATTATATCAAATTTTGTGTGCTGTTTCAAGGTTTTTTATTCTTCTTTACCATAATACTACAAAACTCGTCTTGGTGCAAGGTTTTTAGCCTAAATGTCATAGTATTGTAATAATTAGATACTATTTAATAACATAAAATAACAAGCATAAAATCCATTCGAATTTTATGCTTGTTATTTCTTACTTACTATACCCTGTTTTGTTTACAATCTTTTTACTTATTTCTTTTACTTTTTCGCTTGGTTCATAATCTGTTTGTCCATATACTTTTTCATGTAGTTCTTTTACATTAGATTCTAGTGTAATTGGTGGTCCATACCATACACCATTTATTGTTGCTCCTTTTGTATTATATGGCCATCCTGTACTATCTGTTATTTTGTAGCTTGCAAGCTGTGGTATTAATCCAATTATTTCTCCAGCGCTCATATTTGTATATACTTTAGGAAGTAGTGTATCAGCAAGTGAGTTTAGCTTTGTTACACTCATTTTCTTAGCTTTATTTACTACTGCCATCATAACATCTCTCATTCTTTCTGTACGTTTGTAATCTCCACCTGCTGTATAACGTATTCTACCGTATGCAAGAGCTTGCACTCCGTTTAATGTTTGACTTCCTGTTTTTGTTATATGGCTTGCATTATTATTAGTTACTCTATTTATTTCATCAATATAACCATTAATGTATTTTAATTCCGAACTTGTTATATCTATATTTACTCCGCCAACTGCATTTACAATATCTACTACAGATTCAAAATTTACTGTTACAAATTCTTTTATGTTTAAGTCCAAGTTTGTATTCAATGTACTCATTGATAACGCCGCTCCACCATATGCATAAGCATGTGTTACTTTATCTAAGCTTCTTCCTGTTATTTCTAAATATGTATCACGGTATACAGAAGTTAATTTTACTTCTTTTGTTTTTTCATCTATTGTAGCAAGAATAATACAATCACTTCTTGTACCTTTTACTAATTCATTATCTCTACTATCTACCCCAAATATTGCAATTGTTCTGTATCCATTTAATTTTTCATCTATTCCATTATTTACTTCGATATCTTTTTCATCTATATCCACATAGTTTACTTTTCCAAATTTATCTCCAACATACCAAACTCCAATTCCTGATGCTACTCCCAATAAAATGACTAATACCAATAAAATAATTAGTACTACTTTTTTTGCTTTTCCTGATTTTTTTCTTTCTTTTCCTTCACTATGTTTACCCATTTTTCACTTCATCTCCTGTTACTAATTTTATATTATTGTACACCTTAGATGTTTTTTAATCAACATATGATTTTAATAATTCTATTTTTCCTCTTATTGTATACTCTCCTAAATACGCTGGAATTATGATACTATCGCCTCTTTTTAAATTACATATATTGTTTTGGTATTCTATTGTTCCCATACCCTCTACAATATTTATTGCATAAAAACTTTCTTTACATGACTTATCTTTATATTCATTTTCTATATTAACTTTATCTACTTTAAAGAATTCAGAATCTGCAATTCTATAACATTCTTCTTGTTTTTCATGTTCAACTTTAGGATTTGCATTTACATTTATTACATCTATTGCTTTATCTATATGTAGAGTACGTGGTTTTCCATCATTCCCTACTCTATCCCAATCATATACTCTATATGTTAGGTTACTATTTTGTTGTATTTCACAAATTAATGCTCCCCCTAGTATCGCATGAATTGTTCCTGATGGTATGTATATAGAATCGCCTTTTTTAATATCTACATAATTTAAGTTTTCTTTTATCTTATTATTTCTAATAATATCTTCTACTTCTTCTTGTTTTACATTTTCTTTCATTCCACATATAATTTGTGAATTTGGCATGCAATCTATAATATACCACATTTCAGTTTTTCCTGTGTCTGCCTCATATTCTTTTGCATATTTATCATCTGGATGAACTTGTACAGATAGATTACTGTTTGCATCTATAAACTTTATTAGTAAAGGAAACTTTTCCATATCTTTCGTTTTTGTTCCAAATATCTCTTCTCTTGTTTCCTTATTATCAAATAGCTCTTTTAATGTAATATTTTTACCTTTAATTTTGCTTACTCCATCTGTATTTGTAGATATTTCCCAGCTTTCTGCCGTTATATCAGTAGTAGTCGCTTTTCCAAAATATTCTTTTAATTTTGTACCACCCCATATATAATCTTTATATACTGGCTCAAAAAATAATACTTCCATAAAACTCTCCTTACATTTTTTCTGGCATGTCTATTCCTAATAGTTTTGCTCCATTTTTTAGAACTAAGTTTGTTGCATGTGTTAAATATACACGTGCATCTTGAATAGCTTTATCTTCAACTATTATTTTGTTTTCATTATAAAAACTACTATATGCTTTTGATAAATCTATTAAAAATCTTGCAATAACTGAAGGTTCATTTTTTACAGTCGCTTGTTCTATTATATTTGTAAAAGAGTATATTAGTTTTAATACATTTTGTGCTTCTTTATCAGTTAATCTACTAAAATCTATATCTTTTATTTCAGGTAAATATCCTGCTTTTTTTAGCACACTATTTGTACGAACATAAGTATATTGTATATATGGTCCTGTTTCTCCATTAAAGTTTAGCATCGTATCCCAATCAAATATTTCATCTTTAATTCTACTTCCAGATAAATCGTTAAAAATAACTGCTCCAATACCTACTTTTTTTGCAATATCTTGTTTTTCTCCTTGTGTAAAATCAGGATTTTTTTCTTCTATTATTTCCTTAACTTTAGATATTGCTTCATTTAGAAGCTCTTCTAATTTGACTACGTTACCTTCTCTTGTAGACATTTTCCCTGTTGGTAGTAGCACCATTCCAAATGCAACATGCTCTAATCCTTTAGCATATTTTTCGTCTAAGCCTAATAATTTTGCTACTTCAAATACTTGTTTAAAATGTAATACCTGTTCATATGATGTTACGTACAATGCTTTATCAAAATCATATGTTCTTGCCCTATATAGTATTGCTGCTAAATCTCTTGTTGCATATGTTGTAGAACCATTCGATTTTTCTATTATACATGGCGTGTTTATTCCTTCAGATTCTAAATCTATTATTTTTGCTCCCTGTGACTCTACAAGTCTTCCTGTTTTAGATAGAATGTCTATTACTTCTGGCATTTTATCTGAATAAAATGCCTCTCCATTCCATGAATCAAATTTACTTCCTAGTAGTTCATATACTTTTTTAAATTCTTTAAGGCTTAAACTTCTAAATTTTTCCCATACTTCAGTGCAATATTTATCTCCATCTTCTAGCTTTTTAAAATTATTCCTACAGTTTTCTAATACCTGTTCATCTTGTTTACATGCTTCATTTATTCTTATATATATTTTAGTTAATTCTTCTATAGGATTTTCTTCTATATTATATTCTTGTCCCCACAATTTATATCCTTCAATCAATTTACCAAATTGTGTTCCATAATCTCCCAAATGGTTTATCCCTGTTACAGTATAACCCAAATATTTATATATGTTGTATAGCGCTCCACCAATAACTGTTGAACGTAAATGGCCTATATGAAATGGTTTTGCAATATTAGGCGCCGAATAATCTATTACTATTTTCTTTCCATTACCAATATCTGATTTTCCATACTCTTCATTTTTTAATGCAATTTCTTCTAATACTACTTTTGCAAGTTCGTCTTTAGAAATCGTAAAATTTAAATACCCTCCTGCTATTTCTACTGTTTCTATGTCTGTATCAGTTATATCTATCTTTTCTTTAATTTCAGTTGCTATCATTTGTGGAGCTTTTCTTAAGCTCTTAGCCAAACTAAAACAAGGAAATGCATAATCTCCCATATTAGCATCCTTTGGAATTTCTATATAACCTTTTATTTCATTTACATCAATACTTGTTACTTCTGCTATTTTTTCTGCTATTTGCATTTTAAAATCTTTCATTCATTTCACCCTTTATAATTAATTAGTTTGGTATACCGAACTATATGTTCTACATTATAACAAAAAAAGAACAAAAACTAAAGTGTTTTTGTTCTTTTTATTTAATTTGTTTATTCTTGTTTATATGGTTTTAGTTAATATATATTATTTTTTGAATGAGTTCGACCTGCACAATCCAGAAAAGCGCTAAATAAAAGTTCATAACGGATACTGATTCACAGCTCTGTCTACAAATGTTTGGAGAACGGAAGTAAGAAAAAATATATATTAACTAAAAACTAATAACTTACATTCATATATAATCCTATTCGGGCGATTAAAATCGCCCCTACATTTAATTTCTATAACATAAAAGAAGTGAATGATTAAAACTCCTTCACTTCTTTACATTATTATTTTAGTTTTTTCTAAATATAAATTTCTAAGAAAGAAATTAATATATAAGCAACATAGTAAATAGCCTCTATTGCAACAAATTTTTTAAAGAATTTTGAATTTTGTTCTTCTTTAAAAATATTTTTAGCTGTAAAATATGTTAAAATTACGCTAACAACTGAACATAGTGATGCAAATGGAGTTGTTATTTTATATGCGCTAACCGAAAACATTGTTAGTAAGCTAACTACAGATGCTACTATAACTGGAATCTTTGCAGTTGTAACAGCCGTAATTATTGTTACTAGTGATTTCTTATTTTCTTTGTTCATAAAATAAATAATTCCTGATAATACTAATATTCCTAATGCTGGTGCTATAATTGTTTTTATTAGTGATAGCATATTTCTAAATAATGCATCAAATGACCAGAATTTTAATGATAATGCTTTAATAAATACTACTATTGTCCATATTGCTACAAATATAATTGCTGTTTTGAAGTGTTTGTTATTGCTATCATCTACAATTGTTTTAATAGTTCCAAATGGATCTTTAAACATTGATGTTACAAATCCTGTTGCTTCTTTTGCATCATTTTTAATGTCTACATTTTTAATTGTTTCCTTTACTTGGTTTACTGTTTCTACAGTTTCCTTTTTTAATTCTTCTGTGTTTAGATTTTGCTCTACATTTTTCTTTTCTTCCATAATCATTACTCCTTTTTATATTTTATTTATATTCCCAATATATTTTTACTCTCCTAGTGATATTCCTAAACTTTTTGCAGTTTTAATTAAATCATCATCTTTTTCAATTTTTCTAATGTTACTTTCTTTTGTATTACCAGATGCTGCTCCTATTTCTTTATTGTTTCCAACAACATCTTCTAATGATACACATCCCATTTTTCCGTTTCTATAGTTTACTAATACATTAAATGTTCCTCTCATGGCAAGTCTCATCGCTTTTACTCCATATTTACTTGATAATACACGGTCATATGATGTTGGAGTTCCTCCTCTTTGAACATAACCTAAAACTGTATTTCTTGATGTTAATCCTGTTAATTCTTCTAGGTCACTTGCTACTTTTTCTCCAATTCCACCTAAACGGATATTGTCAAGTCCTTTTCCATCATCTAACTTCTTCTTTACAACAATTTCTCCATCAATTGGTTTTGCTCCTTCCGAAACAACAACTATGCTAAAATCTTTTCCAGCAGCTCTTCTTTGGTTTATTTTTTCAGCAACTTTATTGATATCATATGGAATTTCTGGAATTAGTGCAACATCTGCACCACCAGCGATTGCAGATTCTAGTGCTATCCATCCTGCATATCTTCCCATTACTTCCAATACCATAATTCTATGATGAGATTCTGCTGTTGTGTGTAAACGATCTAATGCTTCTGTAGCTATAGATACAGCTGTATTATAACCAAATGTGATATCTGTATCTGCAACATCATTATCTATTGTTTTTGGAACACCAATAACATTTACTCCTCTTAATGAGAAATCTCTTGCTGATTTTTGTGTTCCATCTCCACCTAATGTAAATATACAATCAAATCCTGCTTCTTTTATATTTTGTATACATTTTTCAGACATATCTTTATATACAACTTGTCCATTCTCTTCAACTTTTAAATTAAACACGTTTGTATTATTAGATGTTCCTATTATAGTTCCTCCACGGTGCAATAATCCTGATGCATTTCCTGTTGAATCTAATTTTACATAGTTGTTATTTAACAATCCCTTATATCCTTCAATATATCCATAACATTCTACTCCATTTGTTTCTGCAGTTTTTACAATTGCACGTATTACTGCATTTAATCCTGGTGCATCTCCTCCATTAGTTAAAATTGCTACTTTTTTTACCATATTAATATACATCTCCTTTTTTGTAACTTCTATTAACAGTATTATTATACCAATAATCTTAATATTTACAATAGTTTTTTAAATTTTTTGTTATATGTTGTCAATACCACCATCAATTTCATATAAATTAGTATATCCCATTGCTTTAAGAACTCCCACTCCTTTCTTACTTCTTGCACCACTTTGGCAATATACTATAATTAATTGTTGCTTATTTTGAACTATATTTTCAATTTTAATTTGTAATTCATATAGAGGTATACAAATTGCTCCATTCAAATGATATTCTTTATACTCTTGTATACTTCTTACATCTAAAAGAATTCCATTTGCATCTTCTTTTAGCATGTCTTTTGCTTCCACATATGTTAAAAGGTTTGTACTTCTAAACAGTCGTAACTGTAAAACATTTTTTATTTTGTTTTTTATATTGTTTAATTTCATTATTTTCCTCCTAAAAAATAGCTTTCTTGTTATATAGAAAAGAGGCTTCGCCTCTCGGACGAGCAATGCTCGCCCCTACGTTTACCGTAAATCAACGTACTTTCCTATAATATAGAAAAAAAGATAAGTTCCTAATATATATAATATTAAGAACTTATCTTTTTTGTTAACTATTCTTATTTACTTTGAGGCATTGTTCCATATAAACTTCCTGCAAGCTTTGAAATTGGCATAGATTGTAGCCATACTGTACCTGGTCCTTTTACTGTTGTTAAAAATAGTCCCTCTCCACCAAATACTATATTTTTTATACCTTTAACTGTTTTTATATCTAATTGTACGTCTTGCGTCATTGCAGCAACATAACCGTTATCAATATTCAAAATTTCACCTGGTGCTAATTCTTTTTTTATAGCTGCTCCATCTATTTCCAAAAATACTTTTCCATGTCCAGATAACTTTTGCATTATAAATCCTTCTCCACCAAAGAAACCTGCTCCTATTTTTTTTCTAAAGTGCATAGCCATGTTAACTGTTTTTTCTGCACATAAAAATGCTCTTTTTTGTGCTATTATTGTTTCTCCTTCTTTTAAATCAAATTCTAATATTTCTCCTGGGAAAGATGATGCAAATGCAATTTCTGTTTCATCTTCTTCTGCTGTATATGTATTCATAAATATAGATTCTCCTGCAAGTGCTCTACCAAGTCCTTTCATTATTCCACCATTTGTATTTGTACTCATTTTAATACCTTGGCTCATCCAACTCATTCCACCAGTTTCTGTATAAACTTCTTCTCCCTTTGATAATTTACATACAACAACTGGCAAATTTCCTCCCATTACTTCTGTTTTCATTATTAATCCCCCTTATTTGTTCAATTTATATACTCTATATTATCACAAGCTTTAAAAAATATCAATTACATTCTATTTCAATAACAATATAGTTACAATATTACGCATATGTTTCATGTTGAGCGTTTTGTTTCAAAATTATTACAATTACAAAACAGACATGTTTCAATTTGTTTATATTATGTTTACTTTTTTGTTTACCAAAACATTATTTTCATAAAAAATAATCATGTGGATAATGTGGATAACTCTGTGAATAACTATTTTAAGCCACTTTTTAGACACAATTTATTCACATTTTCAATTTTGAATTATGTAGCTTATTTCATTTCCATTTATTTACATGAATTATGTGCACAGTACACGTGTTTTCTTTTTGTTAAAATGTAAATTTTTTTCACTATATAAATGCTAATGGTTTCAATCTCTCGGGTCGACGTGGGCGTCGACCCCTACATGTACATAAAAAAATGACTTGAGCTCAAGCTCAAGTCATTTTATATTTTAAATATAATCATAAGAGCAATAACAATCTGAATAACTATTATTGCAGGAAACCCAAAAACAAACTTTGCCTTTTGAGTCTTATGTCTAAAAGTATACATACCTGCAATAGTACCTATTCCTCCACCTAAAGCTGCAACTATAAACAAAGTATTTTCTCTTATTCTCCATTTTCCGTATTTTGCTTTTTTCTTATCTATTAGCATTATAAGAAAACCTATAATATTTATGATTACTAAATATATAATAATATTTTGTATTGAAAAGATTTGTTCAAACATACTATTAATATTTTCCATTTCATTCCTCCTTATACAACTCACATTTTTCTTCTAATAATTTAAAATCACAGCATCTACCGGATATTTTCATTTTATATACTGTTACCTGCTTATATAATATATTTGCATTCGCAATAATCTTTTTAAATTTTGGAACACAAAGCTTATATTCGTTTCTTAGTAACTCTTTATAATTATAATCCTTTTCTTCTTCTATTTCAACCTTTTTTATTTGTTACCTCCTATAACATAAAATGGAGGAAACAGTATTTAAACTATTTCCCCCATATTTTAAAGCTCCACACTTTTGGTAGTGGTACACCTCTTTTAAATAACTTTCGTTATTCCCTTATAGTATATTCATTTTTATTTATAATTGTCAACATATTTTATCCAAACAAGCTCATTTGATTAGATTGGCTTATTCCTTCTAAACATCCTGCATTTGTTAGCATTTCTATTACTGATTTTCCTGCTCTTGAACGAATTTTTAAGTCATCTATGGACATAAATCTTCCATCTTTTCTTGCATCAACAATACTATCTGCTGCAACATTTCCAAGACCAGGAATACTATTTAATGGTGGTCTTATTTTTCCATCGTCAATTAAAAAGTTCTTTGAATCAGATTTATATAAATCTATTGGTAAAAATTCAAAACCTCTTGCATACATTTCCCAAACAATTTCTAAGTCATCATACATATCTTTATCTTTTTGTGTTGCTACATTTCCCATAAGTTCAATTTCTTTCATCTTGTTTTTTACTTTCTCTTTTCCATGGCACATAACATCACTATCAAATGCTTTTGCACGAATAGAAAAATATGCTGCGTAATATGCAAGTGGCTCGTGTACTTTAAACCAAGCAATTCTAAATGCGTTTGTTACATATGCTGCTGCATGGGCTTTGGGGAACATGTACTTGATTTTTTCACAAGATTTTATATACCAATCTGGTACATCATGTTCTTTCATCATTTTCACATATTCTGCCCATTTTGCTGGGTCTTTTAATGCTTTACCTTTACGGACTGTCTCCATTATTTTAAATGCTGGGTTTGGCTCTAATCCTTTTTTCATAAGATATATCATAATATCATCACGACAACATATAGCTTCATTTAAAGTTACTGTTCCTTCTTGAATTAAACTTTGTGCATTTCCAAGCCACACGTCTGTACCATGTGATAATCCTGATATACGAATTAATTCATCAAATGTTTTTGGTTTTGTATCTAGTAACATTCCACGTACAAATTTTGTACCAAACTCTGGAACTCCATAACTTCCAACTTCTGAATGTATTTGTTCTGGCGTTACTCCTAATGCATCTGTAGAAGAAAATATTGACATTGTTGCTTTATCATCTAATGGTATCTTTGTAGGGTCTATTCCTGTAATATCTTGTAGCATTCTTATAACCGTCGGATCGTCATGCCCCAAAATATCAAGTTTTAATAAGT
This sequence comes from Clostridia bacterium, assembly GCA_022799315.1. Lineage (GTDB taxonomy): Bacteria > Bacillota > Clostridia > TANB77 > CAG-508 > RGIG8482. Next base: position 26,912 of record JAAWOE010000002.1, read on the forward strand.
TTTGATCTATTGAGTGATAATCAAAATGTGTTGTAATAATATCTGAGTTTGGATCATCTGCTGGGTGTTGTACTGGACAAAATTCGTAAATTTCTCTTCCTTTTGGTACAACGATAATTCCACCTGGATGCTGTCCTGTTGTTCTTTTTATGCCTGTACATCCTTTTGCAATTCTTACAGCTTCAGCACTGTTTATTGGTATTCCTCTTTCTTCATAATATTTTTTTACATAACCAAAAGCCGTTTTATCTGCTACTGTTCCTATTGTTCCCGCTTTAAATGTAGTTCCTTTTCCAAATATTACTTCTGTATATCTATGTGCTTTTGCTTGGTATTCTCCTGAGAAGTTTAAGTCTATATCAGGTTCTTTATCTCCATTAAACCCAAGGAAGGTTTCAAATGGTATATCCATTCCATCCTTATCTAGTTTATGTCCACATTTTGGGCAATCTTTATCGGGTAGGTCAAACCCATTTTTATATCCATAATCAGAAAAATCTGAATACTTACAATTTGGACAACGGTAATGTGCAGGAAGTGAGTTAACTTCCGTTATTCCTGTCATATTTGCTACAAATGATGACCCAACAGAACCTCTTGAACCTACAATGTAGCCATCTTCATTAGATTTCCATACCAGTTTTTGAGCTATAATATACATTACAGAGAACCCATTTTTAATAATTGATTGAAGTTCTTTATCAAGTCTTTCTTTTACTATTTGTGGCAATGGGTCACCATATAATTCTTTTGCCCTATTCATTGCAATATCTTCAATTTCTTTTTCACATCCTTCAATATGAGGAGGACATTTTTCAGGTGAAATTGGGCTAATTTGCTCACACATATCTGCAATTTTATTTGTATTTGTTACTACAAGTTCATATGCTTTATCTAAACCTAAGTATTTAAACTCTTCTATCATTTCATTTGTTGTTCTTAAATATAATGGTGCTTGTTCATCTGCATCATCATATCCTTGTCCTGCTTGTAATATTCTTCTATATATTTCGTCTTGTGGATCCATAAAGTGAACATCACAAGTAGCAACAACTAGTTTTCCTAGTTTTTCTCCTAATGCAACTATTTTCTTATTTATTTCTTGTAATGCTTCTACATCTGGTACAGTTCCATTTCGTACCATAAACATATTATTTCCATTAGGTTGAATTTCTAGATAGTCATAATCTTTTGCAATTTGTTCTACTTCTTCATCAGATTTACCTGCAACAATCGCTCTATATAATTCTCCCGCTTCACACGCACTTCCTAAAATCAATCCTTCAGAATATTGTTTATATAATGATTTTAGAATTTTTGGTTTTTTATAAAAATAATTTAAATGTGAAAAAGATACTAGTTTATATAAGTTTTTTAATCCCACGTAGTTTTTAGCAAGAATTATTGCATGGTAGCTTGGCAACTTTTTAAAATCTGCTTTTCCAGCTCCTAATTCATCTATATCTTCTATTTTCTTTGCGCCTTGTTCTTTTAGCATATCTATCATTACTTTAAATACTTTTACAAGTGTAATTACATCATCTAATGCACGGTGAGCAACATCTACTTTTATTCCTAACTTATCTGCGATAATTCCTAATTTATATTTTTTATAATCTGGAAATAAATCTTTTGCAAGTCTTAGCGTATCTATGTATGTATTTTCTAATTTTATTCCTAATTTTTCAGCATTATATTTAATAAATCCAACGTCAAAATCAGCGTTATGTGCTACTATAATTCTATCTCCAATAAATTCTAAAAATTTAGGTAATATCGTTTCAATAGTTTCTGAATCCTTTACCATTTCATCTGTAATATGTGTAACTTCAACCACTTCTTGTGGTATTGGTTTTTCTGGATTTACAAAACATTCAAACTCGTCAATTACTTCACCATTTTTATATATAACTGCTCCAAGTTCTGTAATTTTTTCAGTTCTAAATGATAATCCTGTTGTTTCTATATCTAATACACAGTATTCAGCATCTATATCTTGATTTTTTGGAAAACTTACAGATGGCGTTTTATCTGGTACAAGATATGCTTCAACTCCATATATAATTTTCATATCAGGATTATCTCTTCCTAATAATTTATGTGCTTCTGGGAATGCTTGTACAACACCATGATCTGTAATTGCAATAGATTTCCATCCCCATTTCATTGCACGTTTAATTAAGTCAGTTGCTGATGTCATACCATCCATTTGACTCATTTGTGTATGCATATGAAGTTCTACTCTTTTTTCTTTAGCAAGATCTTGTCTTTCTTGTTTTTTCTTTCCTGGTGTTTCCACAATTACATTTGCAATAACTCCTAGTTCTTTTGCAAATGGATCAAATTGTGCTGTTCCAGAAATACGCACTCCTTTTGCATCTGAAATTCTTCCAAGTACTGCTTTTGCTTTTTCAGCTTCAACAAAGGCCTTACAAGTAATAGTACTTGTACCATCATATAAATCAAACATTACTAGGAATTTTCCACTTTTTAGTTCACGTGAATCTGTATTTATAATTTCTCCCTCTAATGCAATTTTGCCACTATCAATTGATATATCAGCTACTTTTACAATTGTATCTTTTATATTTGCATTTCTTCCTAATATTAGTGGTGTTTTTTCTTCTGGTTCTTCTTGTGGCAAATCTTCGCTACTTACTTGTTCTTCTACTTCCTTTTTCTCTTCTTTCTCATTTTCTTCTTGCTCTTCTAATGCTGCTTGTGCTTCGCTTATTGCTTTTTCTATTTCATATTTTTCTGTCATTTTAGATTTTTGCTCTATTTTTTGTATTTCTTCTTCTTTTAGAGCTTCTATATATTTAACTTTATATGTTTTTCCATATAAACTTTTTAAGGTGTCTTCTAATATCTTGTCAAATCCTCTTGCATTTAAAAAGTCCACTCCATTTACACATATTGTAACTATTACAAGCTTATCTTGTATCTGAATTTTACTATTTTGTAATAATACTTTTGTTAATGGATATTTATATGACATATATTCTACGATGGTTTTCCAGCTAGCTTCTATAGTTGGAATCTCTATATTGTCTTCATATTTCAAATCTATCTCTACAATTTCTATATTAAATCTAGACTTTAAATAATTTTCAAAAGATACTAATTCTTTTACTGCTATGTATTCTTCTGGTTTTAAATCTATTTCTAGTTTATTCGTTTTTTTATATAAATTAATTTTTTCTATTTTACATTGATTAATACTACTATCTTCTTTATAGTCACCAAATATTTCTTTAACTGTTTTTAGTTCTTCTTGCATTAAAATGTGCCTCCCTTTTATAAATGCTATTTTATCATATGATGTCGAAATTTAAAACAATAAAAACAAATAATTTATTTATTTTTAATAAATAAAATGTAGAGGGTCGACACCTTTGTCGACTCTCTACATTATTTATACATTATTCTGTGTTCCTATTGTATTATTTGTATTGGTTATTTGGTTTGTGTTATTTTGCCCGTTTCCATTACCTTGTGTTATAGTTGTAGTCTGTTCTGGTGTTGGAGTCTGTGGAACTTGTTCTTCTTGTTGTACAGTATGCACTATTTCCAATTTTTGATTGTACAATTGTTTTAATCTATTTACTATTTGTTGTGTTAAAGTAGCAATATATTTTGGTGTAAAGTCATTTACTGTTGCTGAATTTTCTCTTACTAGGCTTTCTATTACAAGCCCTGTTGTTTGTTTTGTAATAGTTTTTGCATTTACTGTAAAATATGTTGTATCATTATTGTTTATATTTATAACTATATTTGAATCAACTTCGCCATTTGTAATGTTATTAGTTGTTGTATCTGTCATGGCTACTTTTACTGTCTCATCACCTTTTGTATACGTTAAAATATATGTGCTTTCATATTGTCCATCATTAATTTGTTTTTCAATTTCTATGTCCTTTATAATTATACTTTTATCTATTTTTGGCATAAGATTTTTAAGTATTTCTTTTGCTTCCCAAGCTTCTGTTTTCTGTTCATTTTGATTTTGATTTGCATTAGGGTCTTGGATTACAGCATATCCATCATCTACTGGTGCTTCTGGTTCTGGCTCTGGTTCTTCTACATAAGTATAATTAAAATCTAACACTGCCTTTATGGCATTATTATTTTTCAAATAAGTTATGCCTATACCTTCATTGTTATCATCTACTATTACTGTTTTTACAAGTTGTTTGTCTTTTTCATAAACAAGAACTTTAACACTTCCCATTTTTGAAGTCTGTCCTAATCTTGTAATTTCATTTTGTAATATAGTTTCTAAGCTATCTAAACTAATATCTTTATTTATTAAAGTAACTTTTTGTAACAGTATGTTTAATGTTTGATTATCTTGTAGAGTTTCTTGTAATATAGAAATTATAAGGTTTGTCCATTCTTGTTTTGTTAATTCTAGTGTATACGCATTAGTAATAATATCCCTATCATTTATATTAATAGTTACATTGGTTTGCTTTTTATATTTTTCTTTAGATACATTCTTGTTAATTACATTTATATATTTTGTATATAAATATTCTTTTTCTTCATCTGTTAATTTTAAAAGCTCTTTAAAATCCACCTTTTCTATTTGGTTTGGAATTTTAGATATATCTTCTAATTCAAATTTTTTTGCTAGTCCTTTTAAATTACTATTATTAAAAGCTAAATATTTGTTCACAACTTCATCAGATTTTAAAGCATACAAGTTTCCATCTTGAATATATTTTAGCTTAAACAATTCTCTAGTTAAGAAATTAATTGTAGTTTCGCTAGATGCTTTATTGTTAACTGGGTCTGCTTTTTTAGAATAGTTCATACTAAAATTTCTTGCAGGTATTGTTTGGTTTGCTATTTGTGGATCATTTGATACTAACTGAAAATTAAAATTTGTATCTGTTGTATGTTCGCTTTTCTTTATATTATCTAATACTTCGTTTTGTGAATATATTACAAAATCTTCTAAAATTTCCCCATTTTGTAATGCATATCTAAAAAACAGTTCTTGATTGCTCTTAAAAATGTCTGTTTTTAAATATAGTAATAATCCTATTACTATTGCTATAACAATTACTACTATTACACTAATCGCAATAACTAATTTGCTTTTGTTTTTCATATATTCCCTCTCCTTTTTATTTAGTAATCCTTTGTTTTACCGCTTCATATACTACTATTCCTGCTGAAACAGATGCATTTAGTGAAGTTATCCTTCCCTTCATCGGAATTTTTATTAAGAAATCACAGTTTTCTTTTACAAGTCTACTCATTCCAAAACCTTCACTACCAATTACAATTGCAAGTGGTCCTGTTAAATCTTGATTGTAATAATATTTGTTTGTATCCATATCTGTTCCACAAATCCAGATACCTTCCTTTTTTAAGGTATTAATTGTTTCATTAATATTATTAACTCTTGCAATTTTCATATGTTCTACTGCTCCTGCAGATACTTTGTTTACTGTACTGTTTACAGATGCTGCTCTTCTTTTTGGTATGATTATTCCATGTACGCCTGCAGTTTCAGCTGTTCTTATAATAGAACCTAAATTATGTGGATCTTCTATTCCATCTAATATTAGTATAAATGGGTCTTCATTTCTTTTCTTTGCAAGGTCTATTATATCATAAACATCACAGTAGTCAAATGGTGGAACAATTGCAATAATTCCTTGGGCGTTAGGTGTTTGTACCATTTGTCTAAACTTTTGCTTATCAATTTCTGTAACTAGTATTTTTCTTTCATTAGCTTTTGCTAAAATCTTATTAATAGAACCTTGTTTTTCTCCCTTTTCTATATAGATTTTGTTAATATCTTTTCCAGATTCTATTAATTCTAGTACTGCATTTCTTCCTTCTACTTGATCTTGATATTGTTCTTTTTCTACTTTATTATCTTTCATTTTTATTCTCCTTTATAGAATACATATTCTAACGCTTTTGCTACACCATCATTATTGTTTGTATCTGTTATATAATCTGCTTTTGATTTTACATATTCATTTGCATTTCCCATAACAATTTTTATTCATCATCTAATTTTAGTACACTTAAGAATGCTTCTTGTGGTATGTCTACATTTCCAATTTGTCTCATCTTCTTTTTACCTTTTTTTTGTTTTTCTAGTAGTTTTTTCTTTCTTGTAATATCTCCACCATAGCATTTTGCAAGTACATCTTTTCTCATTGCAGATATTGTTTCTCTTGCTATAATTTGTCCTCCAATTACTGCTTGAATTGGTATTGCAAATAATTGTCTTGGAATAACAGTTTTTAGTTTTTCTACCATTTTCTTTCCTCTTGTATAACTAGAGTCTTTATGAACAATAAAGCTTAATGCATCTACTCCTTCTCCATTAACTCTTATATCTAGTTTTACAAGTTCTGCTCTTCTATATTCTTTAAATTCATAATCAAATGATGCATAACCTTTTGTTTTTGATTTTAATTGGTCAAAGAAATCATAAATAATTTCATTTAATGGCAATTCATAAATAAGTGTTACTCTTGTCGCATCTAAATATTTCATATCAACATATACACCACGTCTATTTTGGCATATCTCCATAATATTTCCAACATAATCTTTTGGTGTTAAAATCTCTGCTTTAACAATTGGTTCTTCCATGTATGAAATTTCTTGTGGCGCTGGCAAATCTGCTGGATTATATAATTCTTCTACTGTTCCATCTGTTTTATATACTTTATATATAACTGATGGAGATGTTGTAATTAAGCTTAAATCAAATTCTCTATCTAGTCTTTCTTCAATAATTTCTAAGTGTAATAACCCTAAAAATCCACATCTAAACCCAAATCCTAATGCAGTTGAAGTTTCTGCTTCATATTGTAATGCTGCATCATTTAATTTTAATTTTTCTAATGCCACTTTTAAATTCTCGTAGTCACTTCCATCTACTGGGTACAATCCACAATATACCATCGGATTTACTTTTTTATAACCTTGTAGAGCTTCACTTGCTGGTTTATTATTTAATGTAATTGTATCTCCAACATGAATATCTGATAAGTTTTTAATACTTGCTGCAATATATCCAACTTCTCCTGCAAGTAGTTCTTTACTAGGCACATAAGTTCCTGGCTCAAAATGTCCCACTTCTGTAACTGTAAATACTTTTTCTGCAGCCATTAATTTTATTTCGTCTCCTACTTTTACGCTTCCATCAACTACACGTACATATGCAATTGCACCTTTGTAGTTATCATAAAAAGAATCAAATATTAAACATTTAAGTTCTGAATTTTCATTTCCTTTAGGAGCTGGTATATCTGTTACAATTCTTTCTAGTACTTCTTCAACATTTAATCCAGATTTTGCAGAAATACAAGGTGCATCCATTGCAGGAATTCCAATTATATCTTCAATTTCTTTTTTCACTTCATCTGGTCTTGCATTTGGTAAGTCTATTTTATTTATAACTGGCAATATTTCTAAGTTGTTATCTAATGCTAAATATACATTTGCAAGTGTTTGTGCTTCTACTCCTTGGCTTGAATCTACCACTAATATTGCTCCATCACATGCAGCAAGGCTTCTTGATACTTCATAGTTAAAATCTACATGCCCTGGTGTATCTATTAAATTAAAGGTATATTCTTCTCCATTTTTTGCAGTATATGCCATTCTAACCGCTTGAGATTTAATTGTAATTCCTCTTTCTTTTTCTAGCTCCATATTGTCTAGCACTTGGCTCTCCATCTCACGTTCAGAAAGTACACCTGTCATTTCAATTAATCTATCAGCAAGTGTTGATTTTCCGTGGTCTATATGTGCAATAATACTAAAATTTCTAATATGCTCTTGTCTATTACTCATAACGCTATTTTTCCTCCATACTTAAGTTATATATGTATCTATATACTTCTCCCCAATGATTTACTTCTTTTAAGTATTCATTTTCTTTTAGCTTTTCTCTATTTACATCTCTAAAATATAATGTTTTTATTTTATTTTCTACAAGCTTTTTACAATGAATTGGGCTATCATCAATCATTAGGTCGATTTCTTCTTGTTTACAAATTTTTGCTTTATCATCTGCTTTCCAATAACATTTATCAAATTCTAAACTATAACTTTTAAATTCTTCTATACACTCCTCTACAGATGGTCCAATTCTTCCTCTTGCTGTAATAACTACTAATTCGTGACCATCTTTTTTTAGCATATCTAGTATTCGTTTTGCACCAGGCATTAAGTTTGCTCTTCCAAGTATTTCTTTCATATTACTTCTAAATTCTATCAATTGTTCTTTTGTCCAATTATATCTACATTCTTCCCAAAATTCCTCTGGATGTTCTGCCCCATTTCCTTTATATTTTAGTAAATCATCTAATTCTGCTTGTATTCTAATTTCATTTTCAGAATCGAATATAACTCCATCTACATCTATTCCTATTTTCATTTTATCTCTCCTTAAATTTATTGCTATTTTATCATACAACCCTAAAAAGCACAATATGTATTGTTTTAAATATTAAATTATTTAACATAATGTTGTATAATATTTTTATACATTTATATGTGTGTATACTCTATCGCTAGCTTCATATATTATAAGGAGGAGATAATATGACAACTCGCAAAGATCGAATCGAAAACATCATTGGCAACTTGCCTGCAGGCGAATCCACAGTAATTAATATGTTTCCCAGTGAATACAGGCGGTTTAAGAAGGCGTAGCCTTCGATGGATTTTGAAATCATCGAAACGGAAGAGAAACCTGGCTATAAAAGCCACCGCGTAAAAGTCACCTTTTAACTGTAACTATTGGTGCGATGGAGTGAAAAGAGGCTCAAGTTCTTGTAGAGTCTCTTTTTTATTTTGTAAATTTCTTATATAATTATTTTATATTTATTGAAATATTCGACATAATGTGTTAGAATTAAGAAGATAATCTGTTTTATTTGTTTAAAAATCATTGTTGAAAAGGAGACATTAAATCATGAGTACATCATCAAAAACTTTATCAACAGCATTAAATGAGTTATTGCGTGGTCTTTGGAAAGACAAAACAGTTTGTATTGGCAATATGAATAAGACATTGGCCGAAGAGTTGCCACGCAAAGCCGAGGTTTACTTTTTGCCACACACAGTGTCAATAATCTCATTAAAGCGTCAGGAGGGAAACTGCTTGTATTCAGCAGAATATACTCTTATTGAGGCTAAGAAACAGAAAAAAGGGGCTTGATTTTTAAGCCCCCATTTTTTATAATAATTTTTCTAATTCCTTAATCTTATCTCTTATTTCAGCAGCCTTTTCAAATTCCATATTGCTTGCATGGTTTAACATCTCATCTGTTAATCTATTGATAATATCTTTTACATCCTCATCTTGTTTAATTTCGTATTCTGCACTAATATCTTCCACAATTGTTGCTTTTATTGTATCTCTTACAGATTTCTTAATTGTCATTGGAGTAATTCCATTAGCTTTATTATATTCGCTTTGTATTTTTCTTCTACGATTTGTTTCTGTAATTGCTTTTTCCATACTCTCAGTCAATTCATCGGCATACATTATAACCTTGCCTTCTGTATTTCTTGCAGCACGTCCTATTGTTTGAATTAGTGAACGTTCTGAACGTAAGAAGCCTTCTTTATCTGCATCTAAAATTGCAACAAGTGATACTTCTGGAATATCCAAACCTTCTCTTAATAAGTTAATTCCAACAAGAACATCAAATTCACCAATACGTAAGTCTCTTATAATTTCCATTCTTTCTAGTGCTTTTATTTCTGAATGCATATACCTTACTTTTATTCCAATTTCAGCAAGATATGCTGTTAAATCTTCAGCCATTTTTTTAGTTAATGTAGTAACAAGTACTCTTTCTTTCTTTTCTACTCTTTCATGAATTTGTGTAATTAAATCATCTATTTGATTTTCTACTGGTCTCACTTCAATTTCTGGATCAAGTAACCCTGTTGGACGTATAATTTGCTCTACAACATTTTCCTTAGAATGCTCTTTTTCATAATCTGCTGGTGTTGCACTAACAAATACAACTTGATTTATCTTATCTTCAAATTCATCAAATTGTAATGGTCTATTATCTAGCGCAGATGGAAGTCTAAAACCATATTGTACAAGTGACTCTTTTCTTGCTCTATCTCCATTGTACATTCCTCTTACTTGTGGAATTGTTGCATGAGATTCATCTACTAGTAATAAGAAATCTTTTGGTAGATAATCTAATAAAGTAAATGGTGCACTACCTGGTTCTCTTCCACTAATATGTCTTGAATAATTCTCAATTCCTTGACAAAAGCCTGTTTCCTTCATCATTTCTATATCGAAATTTGTTCTTTCCTCTATTCTTTGTGCCTCAATTAGTTTATTATTATCCTTAAAATATTTTATTCTTTCTTCTAGTTCTTCTTCTATTGTATTGATGGCTCTTTCCATCTTATCTGTTGATGTAACATAGTGAGAGTTTGGGAAAATCATAACATGGTTACGTGTGCTTATGACTTTGCCTGTTAATGGATTAATTTCTGATATTTTCTCAATTTCATCTCCCCACATTTCTACTCTAATTGCCTTTTCATTTTCATCTGATGGGTAAATTTCAATAATATCGCCTTTAGCCCTAAATGTTCCTCTTTTAAAATCTATTTCACTTCTTGTATATTGCATTGTAACAAGCTTTCTTAGTATTTCATCTCTTGTTTTTTGCATTCCTGGACGAAGTGAAATAATCATGTTTTCGTAATCTATTGGGTCTCCTAATCCATAAATACAAGAAACTGAAGATACTATTATAACATCTTTTGTTTCAAATAATGCAGCTGTTGCTGAATGTCGAAGCTTGTCTATTTCATCATTAACCGAAGAATCCTTTTCGATGTATGTATCTGATGATGCAATATATGCCTCTGGTTGGTAATAATCATAATATGAAACGAAGTATTCAACGTTATTCTCTGGAAAGAACTCTTTGAATTCTGAATATAGTTGTCCTGCTAGTGTCTTATTATGTGCTAAAACCAGTGTTGGCTTTTGCACTTTTTGTATTATATTTGCCATTGTAAAAGTTTTTCCGTGAGCCTGTAACACCTAGAAGTGTCTGGAATTTCTTACCCTCCATTATTCCTTTACTTAAATATTCTATTGCCTGTGGTTGGTCGCCTGTTGGCTTATAATCTGATACTAATTTAAACATTTTTCCTCCTTTGTGACCGACAAAAATGACATCTATTATCCTTACAGTAGTCTTTAACTTAGCTGCTATTTCTTTTTGAGTTATATTTGATTTTGTTCTATTAACTCTAAAATTTTTCTTTGTGTTAAAATTACACCGACACTATAATCTTATTTTACATTCTGTTACTTTAATTTCTTTATATCTTCACCCATTATTTTCAAATAGTCTTTTTCTGCCTGTGTTAAATGATTTTGCATATACTTATCATATTCTCTATGAGCTTTTTCTAATGCTTCCTCGTGAGATACTTTCCCCTTGTTATTTAATATATCTTTTCTAGTCATTTTTAAAAAGTTATCTAATTCATTTGTCCAGTCCTTCATTGTCATTGTATGCATGCTTAATGCATTAATTTCTGCTATATCTAAATATGCTGATACCATTCTATTTAGAATTTTAAGTTCTTCTTCTGTTAAATAATTTTTAGCAATTTCAGTTTCACTTCTTGTTGGAATATTTCCTTTAAAATTTGTTAGTCCTATATTTTCTTTATTGCTATCTACTCTATTATAAATAACTTCTGCTGCAGTGTTTCCATGTGTAGCATAATGCATTTTGTTTTGAATTGTTTTAAAAAATTCTTTTGTTAATTCATTGTTTGCATCATAATCAACACTTGTTGCATAAATATCTAAAATTTTTCTCCAAAATACTTTTTCTGATGAACGGATATCTCTAATTTTCTCTAATAGTTCTTCAAAATATACTCCTCCACCATTATTTTTAAATCTATCACTATTGATATTATATCCTTTGATTAAATAATCTTTAATTAATTTATTTGCCCATATTCTAAACTGAGTACCTCGAATTGATTTTACACGATATCCAACAGCTATAATTAATTCTAAATTGTAAAATCTAATTTTTCTTTGAACTTCTCTATTCCCTTCTTTTTGAACTGTCAAGAATTCCTTTACAGTTGAATTTTCTTTTAATTCACCCTCTTCAAATATATTTTGTATATGTCCGCTTATGTTTTGTTTGGTTGTATCAAATAATTCTGCCATTGCATTTTGAGTAATCCATACATTTTCTTCTTCTAGCCTTACTTCTATTTTAACTTGTCCATCATCTGTTGTATAAAATATTATATTACTTTTATTATCAATTATATTATTTTCCATATTAACACCTCCTAAATACTGATTCATTTTATCATACTTACTCCTATATTTAAAATAATATTTTATAGCTTACACGAATTTTACACGAATTCGGTCACAATCTTTATATTTTCAAACCTTTGTTTGTATTTTATCATAGTATTGACTACTTGTCAATTACTTTTTTTAATATAAAAACTTTCCTAAAGTTTAAAATTATTTTTATATTTTTTCTGTTTCTTATGGACTTTTATTATTATTTTGTGTATTATAGTTATATTAAAATTTGATTTTAATGGAGGTATACAAATGTCAAAAATATTAAATATAGGAACAATCTTATTAGTTATAATTTTACTATTAGCGCCAACACTTGTTAATGCTAGTGATGTTAATATGAATTTAACAAATACAGCTTCAGCTGATTTAAACCAAAACTCAAATCAAAATAATTCGCAAGCAGCTACAAACACATTAGATTCTGAAAATCAAACACCTTCTGCTGGAGATATGGCAAGAACACCAACCACACAAACTTCAACACCAGAAACATATACTTCTGGAAGTAGTACAGTTAGTAGTTTAAGTTCATTGCCAGAAGCAGACCTTGGTTTAACTAATATTTTATGTATTATTTTAATTGTTATTGGAATACTTTTAATATTACTTGCAATCGCAATTATAATTCGTTTAAAAAATTAATTTTATTTTGATAAATTTTTAAAAATTTCAAACATGAAAAATTTGACTATACTACTATTTTCTAGTAATATAGTCTATTTTTTTATGTATTAAATTGTCGAATTTTTTAATACTAATATTGTTAAACAAATTTAAAATTTTATTAGGAGGTAAAAATTATGACAAAGAAATTTATAGTCGTTTTACTAGCTATCTTCTTACTATTATCTACATCTTATGTATTTGCTGCTAACAATGAACTTGGCGATTCTGCAAATAAAACTTCAAATACTGTAAGAAATGTTGTTGGTGGTGCTGAAAATGTTGTAGAAGATGCCGCTGGTGCAATTGGTACTGGAGTAAGAGATTTAGGAAATACATTTACAGATGGTGCTGCACGTGTTAGAGATAATGGGAATGATGGTTATGATGCAACAAGAACTGCAACTGCAAGAACTGCAAATGATAATACATTTTTAGGAATGAACTCAACTACTTGGACATGGTTTGTTCTAGCAATTGCTGCAATTGCTATAGTTGGTCTTGTTTGGTATTATGCAATGCAAACTAAAAATGAATATAATAATCATAATGATTAATTAGAAAATTAGTTTTAGATATAAACAAAATTATCTAAAACTAATTTTTTCCTTTTCTATATCAAATTTTAGTGTTATAATAGTTACAGAATCAGATACTGTTTTTACTAATATACTCTATACGAGAACATATAGTAATATAAGAGTAAAAATGAGTTCGACCATACTGAGCAAGGCGACGTTTTTTCTTTTTCTTAGGTATAATGTGTTATATTATTTATTAAAACCAATTATACTAAAACGCCTTGGAGAACGGAATTTTTAATCTTATATTACTATATGTTTCTTTTGATGATTACTACCAACAAAATTATTAAAAGGAGAAAATTTATGTCATCACTTATTGCAAAAAATCCAACTGCAAAACATAATTATATAATAGAAGATACTTTAGAAGCAGGTATTGTTCTTAGCGGAACTGAAATAAAATCTATTCGTGCCAGTAAAGTAAATTTAAAGGATAGCTATGCTATTATTAAAAATGCAGAAGTTTTTGTTTTGGGTATGCATATAAGTCCATACGAACATGGAAATATTTTTAATAAAGATCCTTTACGAAACAGAAAACTTTTGTTAACTAAACGTGAAATAAATAAACTTATTGGATTGACTAAACAAAAAGGTTATGCTTTGGTTCCAATGTCTTTATATTTCAAAGGAAGTTTAGTTAAACTTGAACTTGGAATTGGCAAAGGTAAAAAATTATATGATAAGCGCCAAGAGTTAGCAAAAAAAGATGCAAATAAGCAAATTGCTATAAATTTAAAAACTAAAAATAGATAAATATCTTATATATGTCCGCTTCATCTTGCTGGAAGTTGGGCATTTTCTTTTTAGGCTTAAAAAGAAAAGCACAACTTCCACGTGAAGCTAATTCTTCACTAGAAAGTTGCCTTTTCATATATGTTACATATTTTATTTGAATGAGTTTATTATTTTTTCCATTTTTGGTTGTAAGCTTTCAGCATCTTTTTCTAATCCACCAACTGTTAAGATATATACTTTTGAATCTTTTACAATTGCCATTTGAGTAATTGTCATTGTTTGTCCTTGACTTGTTGCTGTGTAACTTAATTTAGCTGCTTTTCTTCCATTTAAGTTTATATATTCTGTTTTTACTTCATTATCTTTTATAGTCATTTGTTGTTTAATACCTATAATAGATGCCTCAATATAACCTTCAAATGTATATCTAGATGGGAATGCTTCTGATACAATGTTTACACTTGCACCAGCAATATCTGGGTCCATATACATTGGTTGTGTTGCTTTTCCTACTGATTTGTAGTTTGATGGGTAGTAAAATTCTACGCCTTCCATTGCTTCACATTTAGTGTAGCCTTCCATATTTTCATCTGCTGTTACTACTGTTAGCCCTTCTAATTCATCTTTTGATGTTTTTTCTGCATTTGGTAATGCACTACATCCTGTAAGTGTTACTATTGCCATAACCATGATGATCATTAAAATAATTGATTTTGTTAAATTTTTTTTCATTTTTTTCTCCCCTTTTATTTTAATTTATTATATATTTAGGCTTTATTGCTAGAGCCAAATACATCTTTTATTTTGTGTTGTACAGTCTTTTTAATTTCTTCTCTTGCAGGTGTTAGATATTTTCTTGGGTCAAATGCTCCTGGTTCTTCTGCAAACACTTTCCTAATTTGTGCTGTCATCGCAAGTCTTAAGTCTGTATCTACATTTATTTTTGATACTCCATTTAAACTTGCTTCATGTAGCATTTCATCTGGAACACCTTTTGCTCCTGGAATATCTGCTCCATATTTATTACACATTTCTACTAATTCTGGTATTACTGTAGATGCTCCATGTAATACTATTGGAGTATTTGGAATTAATTCTTTGATTTTCTTTAGAATATCAAATCTTAATTTTGCATCTCCTTTAAATTTGTATGCTCCATGGCTTGTTCCAATTGCAATTGCTAGTGAATCACAACCTGTTCTTTCTACAAATTCTCTAGCTTGTTCTGGATCTGTATACATAGCATCTTCTGCTGCTACATTTACATCGTCTTCAATTCCTGCTAATTTTCCAAGTTCTGCTTCTACAACTACACCATGTGCATGTGCATAATCTACAACTTGTTTTGTTAATGCAACGTTTTCCTCAAAATCATATTTTGAACCATCAATCATTACAGATGTAAAGCCTGCATCAATACACATTTTACAAGTTTCAAAATCTGGTCCATGGTCTAAATGTAATGCAATAGGAATATTTGGTGCTTCAGTGCAAGCTGCTTCTACCATTTTCATTAGATAGTTAACTCTTGCATATTTTATAGCTCCAGATGATGCTTGTAAAATTACTGGTGAATTTTCTTCTTTAGCTGCATCTATAATTCCTTGTATAATTTCCATGTTATTAACATTAAATGCACCAATAGCATAATGTTCTTCCATAGATTTTTTAAACATTTCCTTAGTTGTTACTAATGGCATAATCTTCCCTCCTTAAATATTATAAATGTATTTTATTTCTAAAATTTTAATATGTCAATACTTACTATTTAATAATACTATAAAAATTTTTGAAAGTATAACCCTGTTCTCTTAAATAAGAAATAATTTCTGGTAGCGCTTCATAAGTTAATATTTTATCTCCTGCATCATGCATTAAAATTACTACTGAATTCTTATTTCCCACTGTTTGTTTTGTATTTTCTATAATAGCTTCTTTTGTTTTTGCTCCTGCCGCATCACTACTTAATGAATTCCAATCAATATAGGCTATATTATTTTCATCTAATATGTTTTTTGCCTGAGCTTTTATATTTTTATATTTCCCACCTGTTGAACCACCTGGAAATCTAAATAAATGTCCATCATAATCTGTTTCTAATATTCTAGATATTGTTTGTTTAGTTTTATTATATTCTTCTAATACCGCTTCTGGAGTTGCATAGATATTTCCATATATATGTGAATATCCATGGTTTGCAATAAAGTGTCCTTCTTTATATTCTCTTCTTAAAATATCTGGATTCAAGTCTGCCCTTGCGCCTAATACAAAGAATGTTGCTTTTATATTTTCTTGTTTTAATAAGTCTAATAGTAGTGGTGTTACAGTTTTTGAAGGTCCATCATCAAAAGTTAAATAAACTACTTTTTCTTCACTATGATATATGTTGTTTCTTAAAGCTTTTCCAATATCAGTATAAACAGGATTAAAGTTCACTTTTGCAATATGTTTTGATTTTTCATTTTTTGTTTCACTTGATGCAACCACTTTTTCTTCTGGAACTGTATTTGTTTTTTCTGACATATTTTTAAATTTGTCTTTGTTTATATGATAAAAAACACAAAAACCAATAGCAGCTATAATAAGCACTGCTATTAATACTGTGATAATTACTTTTTTTCTATTCATCTTTGGTTCTACTTCTATTAAACCATATATCACTTTTTAACGTCCCCTTTTGTTATTTTTTGTCGTTTATACACTTATTATACAACAAAAGCACTATTTTTAACAATATATTTTATAAATTTATATTGTTAAAAATAGTGCTTCTGTTTTATATTATATGCGTTTACTCATCTTTTGCTGTATTAATTTTAAATAGTTTAAATATTTCAACAATAGCAAGTGGTGCAAATACTAAGCATACTACTTCTACTATATTTTCTACAGGTAGCGCCCAAATACTAAATATCGTTCTTAAGGCTGGCACTAATAATATTGTAAGCATTAGTGCTGCAGATATTGCAATTGCTCCTAATAAAGTTTTATTATTAAATGGTTTTGTTCTAAAAATTGAGTTTTTGTTATCTCTTACATTAAATACGTGTACTAATTGAGATAATGCTAAAACTGAAAATGCCATTGTTTGACCAATTTCAATTTTTACATGTTCTACATATTCTGGTGTTCCTTCTATATTTGGTGTTGCAAGACCTATACAAAATGCTACAAGTGTTAATACACCTATCATAATTCCTTGGTATATTACTCTCCATATCATACCTTTTGTAAATATTCCTTTTTTAGAATCTATTGGTTTTCTATTCATAACATCTTTATTTGCAGGGTCAAATGCTACTGCAAGTGCAGGTAGTGCATCTGTTACTAAATTAATCCATAATATGTGTATTGGTAATAATGGTTCTAATGCACTAATATTTGTTATTCCAAACCATTTAGCAAGTAATGGTGTAATTAATATTGCAACAAATAATACTATAATTTCTCCAACGTTACTTGATAATAAATATTGTATTGCTTTTAGGATATTATCATAAATACGTCTTCCTTCTTCAACTGCTGATACTACTGTTGCAAAGTTATCATCTGTTAATATAACATCTGCCGCCTCTTTTGCAACATCTGTTCCGACCATTCCCATAGCACAACCAATGTCTGCATTTTTAAGTGCTGGTGCATCATTTACTCCATCGCCTGTCATTGCAACAATTTCTCCTTGTGCTTTCCAAGCTTTTACAATACGTACTTTGTGTTCTGGTGAGACTCTAGCATATACACTATAACTTCTGATATTTTTTGTTAGTTCTTCATCTGACATTTGTTCTAGTTCTGCACCTGTTAATGCTTCAGATTCATTTTCTAATATTCCTAATGCTTTTGCAATTGCTATTGCTGTTATTTTATGATCTCCTGTTATCATTACAGTTTTAATTCCCGCTGTTTTACACTTTTCTACAGCGACACGAGCTTCTTCTCTTGGTGGATCAATCATTCCAACCATACCAACAAAAATTAAATCGCTCTCCATGTTTTCCATTTCTTCTTTTTGTGGCATATGGTCTAATTCTTTATACGCAAAGGCTAGTACTCTTAAAGCATTCTTTGCCATTTCTTCATTGTTCATTTGAATTTCTTTTTTGAATACATCTAAATCATTTTTTATTTCTCCATTTATATTGTATGAAACAGATCTATTTAATAATTCATCTACTCCACCTTTTGTATATACTATATATTTATCTCCTATTTTATGCACTGTTGTCATTAATTTTCTATCTGAATCAAATGGAATTTCTTCTACTCTTGGCATTTGTTCATATAATGCTGGGTTAAAGTCTAAATCAAATCCCATATCTATTAAAGCAGTTTCTGTTGGGTCTCCTGTTAGTTCATTATTTGGTCCTATTTTTGTATCATTACATAGCATACTTGCATATATTAAGTGCTTTAATACTTCATTTTTTGAATATACAAAATCCACTCCAAAATCTACTAATTTGTTGTTAAAATATAATTTTTTAACTGTCATTTTATTTTGTGTTAATGTTCCTGTTTTATCTGAACAAATTACTGTTGCACTTCCTAAAGTTTCTACTGCTGGTAGTTTTTTTACAATTGCATTTTTCTTTACCATTCTTTGTACACCTATTGCAAGAACGATTGTAGATACTGCAACTAATCCTTCTGGAATTGCAGCAACTGCTAAGCTAACTGCTGTCATAAACATATGGATTGGTTCTTTTCCATATAGTAACCCAATTACAAATATTACTACACAAATTGCAAGCGCTGCTATTCCTAATGTTTTTCCTAATTTGTTTAATTTTTCTTGTAGTGGTGTTGTTGTTTCTTCTGTAGAATCTAACATAGTTGCAATTTTTCCAACTTCTGTGTTCATTCCAGTACTAACAACTATACCTTTTCCTCTACCATATGTGATTAAGCTAGATGAAAATAGCATATTAGTTCTATCTCCAATTCCAACTTTTTCATCTGTTATTTTTTCTACTTGCTTTTCTACTGGAACTGATTCCCCAGTTAGTGCTGATTCTTGTGATTTTAGGTTTACTGCTTCGATTATTCTTAAATCTGCTGGTATATAGTCTCCTGTTTCTAGTACCACAATGTCTCCTGGTACTAATTGTTTTGATGGAATAACTTCTAATTTGCCATTTCTAATTACTTTTGATGCATGGTCACTTAGTTTTTGCAAAGCCTCTAATGATTTTTCTGCTTTACTTTCTTGAGCTACACCAATGACTGCATTTAATATAACTACTATTAATATAATAATTGTATCTGTAATTCCTTCTCCTTCAGATATTCCTACAATTCCTGATACAATTGCTGCTACAATTAATACAATAATTGTAAAGTCTTTAAATTGCTCTAAAAATTTTTGAAATAATGTTTTTTTCTTTTTTGCTTTTAATTCATTTAGTCCATACTCTTTTTGTTTACTTTCTACTTGCTCGCTTGTTAGTCCATTTTCTAAATCTGTTTGCAACTCTTTTTTAGTTTCTTCAACCTCTTTTGAAAACCATTCTTTTTCCAATTTTCATCTCTCCTCTTTACTTTTAGTTTTGCTTGCTTCTCCTAAATTATACAAAAATGGCAAGGCTTTTAAATAAATTTTTTATATAAAAAAACTTATCTAAAAGTCTTGCCTACTTATATTTTATAAGCTTGTTAACCAGATATTTTCATATCGCGTCTGTTGACTAACAATACTTTGGCTACTCCCTTTTAACTTTACTATTAATTTTATTATTTGCATTTTACCATTATATGAAAAATTTTTCAAGATGTTTCATAAAGATTTTTCTTATTGTTCCATTTCTAACTTATACTCATCTTTTAGCTCATCTACTATTTTGTCAAATTCCTGTTGTCCTGCTGCTTTTATATATACTGCATCTCCATTTTGTATGTTCTTTTTTAAGTCTTCTATTAATAATTCTTTAGTTTTAAATTTTTTTATTCTTTTTTCTTCCATATAGTTTAACGCACCTTTAAATATATGTTTTGTAAATTCTCCATTTAAATATAAATAGTCATATTCTAAGTTTCCCAATAACTTTCCCAGTTTTTCATGTAAATTTGGTGCTTGTTCTCCTAATGCTGCCATTTTTCCTAGTACAGCTATTTTTCTTTTACTTTTCATCTTATTGGTTAATTCAAGTCCCAATTTTACAGATTCAAAACTTGAACTATATGAATCATCAATTAAAGTAATTTCTTTTTCTTCATTTTTCCATAATTGAAATCTTCCCTTTATTGGTTTAAAGTTTTCAATCCCTTTTATTATATTTTCATAACTTATCCCATAAATTTCTGCAATTTTTATAGCCACTATTATACTATTAATATAATGTTTTCCATAAAGATTTAAAGAGAACCCTACTTCTTTTCCATAAATATTAATTTTAAAACTTAATTTTCCTTCTTCTTCAAAAATATCATATGCTTCATCTGTACTATATTTAATAACTTTATAATTCTTAGAATCTTGTATGTCTTTTAAATATTCATCATTCGCATTTACAAATAATAATTTTTTATCTTTAATGAAATCTGTAATATGTAGTTTTTCTTCTAGTATTCCCTCTTTTGTTTCAAATTTATTTAGATGTGCTGTTCCTATATTATGAATAACAGCAATAGATGGCTCAACTAATTGTGACATTTTCTCCATTCTACCTGGTCTTGCTGTTCCTAATTCAAATACTCCAATTTCATAGTTTTCAAATAGCATTAAATCTACAGAGATAAACTCTCTTGTATTATTATTAGCATTCCTAAAATCGTGTAAAACTTTCTTTTCTGTTTCTAATATGCTAGATATTAAGTTACAAAGGCTTGTTTTACCTACACTTCCTGTCACTGCAATAATCTCTTTATCAATATTTTGTTTTCTCATTTTTAATCCTAATTTGCAAATAGTTTCGTTAACATTTTCTACTTCTATAATACATATATCAGGATTTATCATTAACGCTTCATTTACAATTTCTTTATATTGATTGGAATTTTTTTCTATAAAAAATCCAGTCCCACCATTTTTAACAGAATCTATAATACAAATTTCACGGTTTACATTTTTGAAAGTAATTGGTACGTAAAACTCATTTTTTGTATGAGTTTTACTTCCACATCTATATAATGAAATTACAGTATCGAAATTTCCATTTACAATTTTTCCATTAGTTTCTTCTTCTAGTTCTTTTAATGTAAACATATAACTCTCCTTTGTTATATTATATTAGAGTTATTATACAATATAAAAAAACAACTAGTCAAATACTAGTTGTTTTGGCAGGGGTACTAAGACTCGAACTCAGACTTGTGGTTTTGGAGACCATCGTGCTAACCATTGACACTATACCCCTATGTAATTTGCAAATATTATATTAGCATAAAAAGCATTTTGTTGCAAGTGTTTTTATTAATTTTAAGTGAAAAGTTAATAGTGAAAAGTACAAACTTGCCTATTACTTTTTATTTTACAAATAGCTTATACTCTTAACTATTCACTCTTCATTTTTAACTCTTGCCTTAAGGCAAGTTTGGTGGAGGTGAGGAGAGTCGAACTCCTGTCCAACAAACCTTCCATATAAACTTCTCCGAGTGCAGTTTATTCTTAAATTTCCTAATAAAATAAATGAACAAACAAACTTATTTTATTAGTAGCTTCTATAATACCCACTATTTTTGAAGCAAAAAATAGCTTTGTTTCCTACTATTTTGACACCTTTTACAAGCCGTAGGCCTCTTGTAAAAGATGTAGCCGCATCTAGGCAGCTAATGCTACTTCGTTATTTCTAGCGTTTATATTTATTTCCCTGTTTTTTTAAGTGGTTACAAGGAGTTCCACTACTCGCTATTTATACTGCTAATTTGCTGTCGAAAACCAATTACACCCCCATATAAGGTACATTTTTTATTATACTATATTATAGTCATTTCTACAACATATTTTTTACTTGACTTTGCAATTTTATTATTTTATAATATAACACATAATAAATAAAGGAAGTATTTTTATGGAACAAATAAATAATTTAATAAAGAAATTTTGTACAAAGGAAGTAATTTTTTACATCATATTTGGTATTTTAACAACTATTGTAAATATTGCTACTTCGTATGTATTAAAAGCATTTTTTCATGTAGAAGGAAACATTGCAAGTACTATAGGTATTATTGTTTGTGTATTATTTGCATATTTCACAAACCGTAAATTAGTATTTAATTCACAAGCTGTTACTATTAAAGAAAAGTTAACTGAATTTTGGAAGTTTAGTTTAGGTAGAGCTTTTACTATGATAGTAGAAATTATAGGTGTCTTTTTATTAAATAATGTTATCCATGCCTTTTACGGAATGTTTAGTGATAATACTGCTTATTTAATTAATAAACTAATAATTTCAGCAATAGTTATTATATTAAATTTCTTTATTAGTAAATTTTTTGCATTTAAAAAATAATTGTTGGGCTACTATTTAGATTGGAGGTTTTTCTAATGAATAGTAGCTTTTTTCGTTTTTCAAATTACAGTTTTATTTCTATTTTAATTACTATTGTATTAGTTTTTTCATTTATAATTCCTATTTTCAATGTGTATCCACAGGCATTTTCAAAGTATTCTGATGTTTTAATATTAGATGATAATTCAGAATTTGTATGGCCAATTCCTGGTTACGAAAAAATAACTTCGCCCTTTGGTAAAAGGACCTCTCCTACTGCTCGGAGCATCAAGTTTCCACAAAGGGATTGATATTGGTGCACCTGAAGGCACCAATTTATATGCTGTTTGTGATGGAATTATAACTTTTGTTGGTTTCTTAGGTGGAGGTGGTTATACTATAACTCTTTCAAATGACAGCATGAAAATTACATACTGTCATGTTTCTCCTAATTTTATTGTTAGTGTTGGTGATACAGTTGTAAAAGGCCAACATATAAGCAATGTCGGTCCTAAGAATGTTTATGGAGTTGTTGGAAATACATATAAAGACAAAAATGGTGAGCCTACTAATGGTGCTACTACTGGTTGCCATTTACATTTAGGTGTCAGGATTAATGATAAGTACACTAATCCTTTGAATTTATTTAATAAAAGCGACGAATGAGTTTTTGTAGGGGCGATTTTAATCGCCCAATCTTCAATGAAACTGCTTAAATAAATATTTCATATTATACCTTGGAAGCTTTTCGGGCGTTCAAGAACGCCCCTTCACCTATATATTAAATTTTAAAAAATGAAGAATGAGTATTCTCATTCTTCATTTTTATTACATATCATCTTCATTATTTTCTTGTTGTTCTTCTTGGTCATTTTCTGTTTCTTCATCATGTCCGCATCCGCCACAACTTCCACAATGTCCCGCGCATTCATGTTCTGCTTCCTCATTCCAGTCTAGTTCTATTGTATTACCGCATTCTGGGCATTTTACTTCTTTCTTTTTTGAATCGATATCAGATACAAATTCATGGTTACAATATGGACATATGATTTCAAAGTCATAATCATCTTCTACAAATAATTCTTCTTTCATATTAGACATACTATTTTCCAAAACTTCTAATTTCTTTTCTAATATTTTCTGATTTTCAAAAACTTTATTAACTCTTCTTTCACTAAGATCCATAATTTTGTTTAACTCATCAATATATAGCATAGATATTTCTGCTATACGTTCTTTAATAAAATTAAGTTCATCTGCATCTGTAATTCTTTCTTCTATTTTTGCAATAATTGCATTAAAATTATCTTGTAATTGTGACACTTTGTAATTCTTCCTCTCTAATCTTAAATTCTTTCCATGTATTCGCCTGTTCTTGTATCTATTTTAATTACATCTCCTATGTTTATGAATAATGGAACACTGATTTCGTAACCATTTTCTAGTGTTGCTGGTTTTCCAGATGTTGTTGTTGTATTTCCACTAAATCCTGGTTCTGTATATGTAACTTCTAATTCAACAAACATTGGTGGTTCTACTGCAAATACATTTCCTTTAAAAGATAGTATTTTAACACTCATATTTTCTTTAATATATTTTAAGCTATCTCCTAATTGTTCTTTATTTAATGGTATTTGTTCATATGTATCATTATCCATAAAGTAATATAAATCACCATCATTATATAAATATTGCATATCTCTTTTTTCTATTTCTGCGCCTGGATATTTTTCTGATGGGTTAAATGTTTTTTCTAATACTGACCCACTTATTACATTTTTTAATTTTGTTCTAACAAACGCTGCTCCTTTTCCTGGTTTAACGTGTTGGAATTCTACTACTTTATATACGTTTCCGTCCATTTCAAATGTTGTTCCATTTCTAAAATCTCCTGCCATATATACTTCTGCCATTTTTATTTCCTCCTTAATATTATTTCAATTCTTTTCTATTTTATACTAATTTTATTAGAAAATCAAGGTTTTTACATGATTTTCTATGTTTAATAATTACTAAGACCACTCCCGATGGTTTATTAAAAGTTTTGAAACAAAAAAACTTACCCATTTATCACAACATAATCCTTTGTAGAATTAGTCAATCTCTTTGCACCTTGCTTTGTAATAAGCACTGTATCCTCTATTCTTACGCCAAATTTTCCTGGTATATATATTCCTGGTTCATCAGTAATTGTCATATTTT
The DNA here is from genome assembly GCA_022799315.1 of Clostridia bacterium. GTDB lineage: Bacteria > Bacillota > Clostridia > TANB77 > CAG-508 > RGIG8482. The sequence goes on from JAAWOE010000002.1 coordinate 51,916, forward strand.
CTCTTAATATAAAATCGCCTTTTCTTGAAGATATTACTGGCTCTTCATGAATATCTAATCCTACGCCATGTCCTAATGCATGTACTAAATCAAAATTATTTACTTTAAAATCATTTTCTATCATTTTAGAAAGCATTCTAACATTTGCACCATCATAATATTCTTTTAAAGTTAGCTCTTGATTTTTTAATACTAAATCATAAACTGGTTTTATATAATCTTGTACAAAATCTATAAATATCGTTCTTGTCATATCTGAACAATAACCTTTATATTTACAGCCAAAATCTATCGTTATAATATCTCCCGAAGCAATTTTTCTGTCTGTTGGAACAGCATGTGGCATAGAAGAATTTGGTCCTGATGCAACAATTGTATCAAATGCTAGTCCATCCGCACCATTTAATAAAAAATACTTTTCTATCTCCCAAGCTATTTGCTTTTCTGTCATTCCTTTTTTTATAAATGTTTGTAAATAATTGAAACACTCATCTGTAATACTACATGCTTTAGTAATGCATTCTATTTCATATTCATCCTTTAGCATTCTTTGTTTTTCAATCATATTTTCAGTTTCTACAAAATTATGAATTTTATAGCGTTGCATATAATCTTTGTACTTTGCATATGTTAGGTAGTTTTCTTCAAATCCGACATTCTCACAAAACATAAAGAAATTTTCGTAATCCTCCTTAGATACATCCATAATATTTGTTACAATGATTTCATCATCTATTGTAAGTAAACTATTTACTTTTTCTATATATCTTGCATCAGTAATATATATATTTTCTTTTCTAGTTAATAGTAGAACTCCTTCAGCATCAACTCCTATTAAATACTTAATATTTGTAGGATTAGATACAATCATCCCTTGCATGTCCATACGTGATATTTTATCTCTTAACCATTTAATTTTAGGATTCATAACAACTCCCCCTTTGCCTAACAAAATATGCAGGCTTCTTCATCTTTAACCTCTATACATTCCTAATGTAAATACTTTTAATAATATACTTACTAAAAATCCAAATGGAACAAAAATAGTAATAATTGCAGCAATTACAATAAATGGTCCAAATGGTATATATTCATCAGTTTTCTTTATCTTAGTTGCAAGTAATATAATACTAATAATTGCCCCTAATAAAAAAGCAATTAATGAAATTACAATTATTCCACTAAGTCCAAAATATAACCCTAATGCTCCCATTAGTTTTACATCTCCAAAACCCATTGCTTCTTTTCCTGCTATAAGTCCTCCAAGTAAAGTTATTACTAAGAATATTCCTCCACCTGCAAACATACCAAACAACATATCTTTTGCAATATTAATATTTACTATTCCATATATAAATGTTAATATTAGACCTATTTCAAACATTGTTAAGTTTAATCTATTTGGTATTATTTGATGCTTATAATCTATTACTAATGCAGATATTAACATTGGTAATAATAGTGCAAATTTAATTAGATTTAAATTCGCATAAAAGTCTTTATGGATTCCAAAAAAGTATAAAAGCACTATATATAGCACTGCTATAATTATAGGTAGAATGTAGTTTGCTTTTATTTTTTTAGTTTTTTGAAATATCTCCTTTGATAATACTTTTATATCTTTTGGCATAGCATAATTACACCAATTTATAAAACTCCCCATAATAATGCCTATAATTCCTGCTAATACATAGTATAATATATGTACATCATTAATATACATCCTTTGTTATCTCCCCTCTTTTGTTGTATTCTTTTCATAATTATTTTTAATTAAATTTTCTATAGGTCTCTTTATGACTGTTATAAAAATATCTTTTTCTTCTATTGGATTTACTAATATTGAAAACATTTTACATCTATTTGCTCCTAGCACATCTGTAAAAATCTGATCTCCTACTACCGCCACTTCTTTTGCTTCTAATTTCATTATATTCTTAGCTTTATTTAATCCCATTTTTAATGGTTTTTTAGCAAAGTATATATATGGTATCTTAAGCTTTTGGGAAACTTCTTTTACCTTTTCTTTTTTGTTACTATTTGATGCTATGCAAAATTTAATACCTTTGTTTTTTAAATCTTCACACCATTTTCCTACTCCAGCTGGCATATTTTTATAGTAATCTATTAGTGTATTATCCACATCTAAAATTAAACCTTTAATACTATTTTCTTGTAATAGTTCAAACGTTATTTCCTTCACATTATCTACGTATAACTTTGGGTATAAAATCATAAATTTTCTCCTATCTTTTTTCAGTATTATATTATCAATATATATGGTTTTTGTCAATTTATATTACAAACTTATTTACAAACATTTTTCCTTGTTATATAATCTTTTTAAACATTTTACAAAGGAGAAAATTTATGGAAAGTACCAAAAATTCAGATAATATGTCGTATAATATGAAAATATTTCCAATATACAAAGCACTTTCATGGGATGCATTATTTTATTATGCCATTGAATTTTTGTTTTTAACAGGGATTAAAGGATTAACTGCAGCTCAAGTTTTATTTACAGATGCTTTTTATCCATTATTTAAATTTGTATTAGAAATACCTAGCAGTATTATAGTTAATAAACTAGGTAAAAGAAGAAGTTTAATTTTAGGTAATCTTTTCGTTGCAGGATATATACTTTGTCTTATTTTAGCAACTAATATGTATATGGTAATATTTGCTTGGTTTTTATCTGCTTTTGGATATGCTCTAAAGGGACTTACAGAATCTAATTTGCTTTATGATTCTATTCCAAAGAGTGATAAAAGAGGTGAGCAATTTTCTAAAATAGATGGCCGAGCTAGTTCATTTTATTATTATTTTGATGCTATTTCTGCTATTTCCACAGGATTCCTATTTGTTATAAATGGATATTTACCAATGATATTATCATTTATAATATGTATAATTGCATTATTACTATCTTTTAATTTTAAAGATGTAGATAGTTCTTCCGAAGAAGAACCTGCTCCTTCTGTTAAGAATATTTTATTAGATTTAAAACAAGCCTCTAAATTTATTTTTAAATCTAATAGACTTAGAAGTTTAATTATATTCGATGCATTCTTTTGCGCATTTTTATCAATGTATTCTACTTTAAGAAGTAGTATTCTAACAGATATAAACTTACCTGAACAATACTTTGGAATAGTATATGCTATATTACAGTTAGTATCTGGAATTGCATCTGCTAATCAGAATAAATTTCATAATAGATATAGAAATAGAACATTAAGTGTTTTTGCTACTCGTAGTACAATTTCCTTTATTATAATTGGTATTGCACCTTTAATTGGACTAAATTTTGGATTAACTTTAGAAATTATATTACTAATGATGGTTTTACAATACGCAATAAAAGGTCCTTATCGTACATTATCATTAAGATATTTAAATAATTTTACGACTTCAAATATGAGAACTAAAATATCTTTAGTTAACGAAATTTTATATAGCATACTTAAAATGATACTTTGTTTTATTTGTTCTGCATTATTAGAAGTTACTACTACTTCATATGTATATATTATACTTGGTTGTGTGTTTACAGTATTCTTTATATTTTTATTAGATTATATGAAAGGTACTGTAGGACTAAAACCAGAAGAATATAAAAAGGAAGAAATTGAATTTAGCGAAGTGCATTAATGCAAAAGAGACTTCGCCTATCAGGTCAATGAGGGCATCGCCCCCTACACAAAACAAGGTAATTCCATCGAATTACCTTGTTTTTTATTTACAAAATCTGTGCTTTCCTATTGTTACAACATGTGGTCTTGACCAAATCCATTTATTAGTTGCTGTTGAAGGGTTAAAATAATATATTGAACCATACGATGGATCCCAACCATTTAATGCATCTTGTGCAGCTTTTCTAGCAGTACTATTTGGTGTTAAATTAATTTGTCCATCATCTACTACATTAAATGCACCCTTTTGATATATAACTCCTGATATTGAATTTGGGAAACTTGAACTTTTAACTCTATTTAAGACTACAGCTGCAACTGCAACTTGCCCCGAATATGGTTCTCCTCTTGCCTCTCCATAAACCAATCTACTTAATAAGTTTAAATCACTTGAGCTAGATGAAGAACCCGAATTTCCTGATGAAGTAAAAATACCCATTGCCTCTAATGTTCTTTTCCCAGCTATTCCATCTACTACCAAGCCATTTTTCCTTTGAAAATATTTAACAGCAGCAAGAGTTTGGCTTCCAAATATTCCATCTACATTTCCATTATAATATCCCCAACGTTTTAATTTAGTTTGTATTGTTCTTACTTCTTCCCCTCTTGAACCGTATTTTGATAAAGCTTGTACAATATTCACGCTAAATATGTTATATAATAAGAACAATAACAACACTCCTGAAATGCTTATAATTGCTATTCTATTTTTACTTATTTGACTTCTAATTTTTTTCAAAAAATTCACCTCTTTAAATAAATACTAGTTTTTAGTATTTTCTCCAAATAAGGTGAATTTATACAATGTGAAATAAAAAGATTAAAATATTCCTACTACATTTCCATTATCGTCTATGTCTATAAATTCTGCTGATGGAACTTTTGGAAGTCCTGGCATTGTAAATATTTTTCCTGTTAATATAACAATAAATCCTGCTCCTGTTCTTAGGTTTACTTCTGATACATGTATTTTAAATGGTTCTTTGCATAATAAGTTTTTAGGATCATCTGAGAATGAATATTGTGTTTTTGCAATACAAACTGGTAAGTTAGAATATCCTAATTTTTCAATTCGTCTTATTTCTTCTTCTGCTTCTTTTGAAAATTCTACTCCCTCTGCTCCATATATCTTTGTTGCAATTTTTTCAACTTTTTCTTTAATACCATCTTCTAAATCATACATGTATTCTAAGTTAGATTCTTTTTCGCATAAATCTACAACTTTTGAAGCTAAGTCTTTGGCTCCTTCTCCACCTTTTCCCCAGGCTTCTACTAAACTTAAGTTTATTTCTTTTTCTTCTAATTTAGATTTTAATAATTCGATTTCAGCTTCTGTATCATCTACATATTTATTGATTGCTACAATTACATTTAATCCAAATTTGTTTTTAATATTATCAACATGTCTTAGTAAGTTATGTATTCCTTCTTCTAACGCTTCTAAATTTTCTTTTTGAATGTCTTCTTTTGCTACTCCTCCATGGTATTTTAAAGCTTTCATTGTTGCTACACAAACTACCGCTGATGGTTTAATTCCTGCTGTTCTACATTTAATATCTAGGAATTTTTCAGCCCCTAAATCTGCTCCAAATCCTGCTTCTGTTACAACATATTCTCCAAGTTTTAATGCCATTTTAGTTGCCATTATACTGTTACATCCATGAGCAATATTTGCAAATGGTCCACCATGAATAAATGCAGGTGTATGTTCTAATGTTTGAACTAAATTTGGTTTAATTGCATCTTTTAATAATACTGCTAAACTTCCTTCTGCTTTTAGGTCACTTGCTCTAATTGGCTCTTCTTTTTCATTATATCCAACTATAATGTTTCCAATTCTTTTTCTTAAATCATATATGTCTTTTGATAAGCATAAAACAGCCATAATTTCTGATGCAACTGTAATATCAAATCCATCCATTCTTGGTACTACATTCTTTTCTCCAGATAATCCACATTCAATTTTTCTTAATTGTCTATCATTTAAGTCTACACATCTTTTCCAAAGTACTTTTTTAAATCCTAATTCATTTCCAAAATAAATATGATTATCAATCATTGCTGCAAGTAAATTATTTGCAGATGTAATTGCATGAATATCTCCTGTAAAATGTAAGTTAATATCTTCCATTGGTCCAACTTGTGCATACCCTCCACCTGTTGCACCACCTTTAACTCCAAATACTGGTCCTAATGATGGTTCTCTTAAAGCAAGTACAGACTTTTTACCAATCTTTGATAATCCATCAGCAAGACCTATTGATATTGTTGTTTTACCTTCTCCTAATGGTGTTGGATTTACTGCTGTTACTAATACTAATTTACCATTTTCATTATTCTCTATTTTTTCAAATATTTTATCTGAAATTTTTGCTTTATATTTTCCATAATTTTCAATATATTCTTCACTTATATTTAATTTCTCTGCAACTTCTTTAATTTGTTTTAATTCAACACTTCTTGCTATTTCTATATCTTTCATACCACTCTCTCCTTATTAATTATAATACTAATCCTGCTAAAATTCCTATTGCTGCTCCAACAACTACTTGCATTGGTGTGTGTCCTAATACTTCTACTAATTTTTCTTGTACTTGTAAGTTAGTTAGTCCTGGTGTATTAACTATTTTATTTAATAGTCTCGCTTGTTTTCCTGCTGCTCTTCTTATTCCTGCCGCATCATACATTACAACAAATGAGAATACAACTGCTAATGCAAATAATGGCGAATTTATTCCTTCGTATTTTCCAATCAATGTGGCAATAGATGTGACAACGGCTGAATGTGAACTAGGCATTCCTCCTGCTCCCATGATTCTTTTAAAATTAAATTGTTTTGTTGTAACCAAATCCCATATTACTTTAAATAATTGTATACAAAACCATAGTAAAAATGGTGTATATAAATATTTAAACTGTGCTAATTCCTCCATATTTTCCCCTTTCATAAAAAGTGGTTTCACCACTCGGGCGATTAAAATCGCCCCTACGTTTTATACATACTTCTTATTATATTATAAATGCTTTTACTCTACGTTAAAGTTTTCTTCCATAACTTCATCATCTTTTTTTATTAGTATTGAAATTCTTTTTTCTGCATTTTCTAATATATCATTACACGTTTTAGACAATTTCATACCTTCTTCAAATTTAGTTACAGATTCATCTAAATTTAAATCTCCTTTTTCTAATTCGTTTGCAATTGTTTCTAACTTTTTAATTGTCTCTTCAAAATTTGCTTCTGCCATTATTTTTCTTCTCCCTTCATTATATTTTAACATCTCTATGTTTGAATATTTGTTGTAAGACCTCAAGTCAATTCCTAACCAATGTCCACACCTTAAAATAAAGATGTGTAGGGGCGTTCTTGAACGCCCGAAAAGAATTCAAAGGCGTATTAAATAATATTTTTAAGTAGTTTCACAGAAGTTCGGGCGATTAAAATCGCCTCTACAAAACGATTATTTATTAAGTTGCAGGTCTCAACTTCGTAACAGTCCTCTTAAGTAAAGTGGTCCTTACTTTACTCTTCATAGTATTTTAGCTTTTTTACTTCCATCTATAAACCTTAAAGAAATTTCTTCATCTTGTTTTGTATCATTTACTGTCTTAATTATTTTTCCGTCCTTTTGCGCAATACAATAACCTCTAGTTAGTGTTTTTAGCGGACTTAATGAATCTAATTTTGTAACTAGTGTTAACATCTTATTTTTGCTATCTTTATATTTGTTAATTATACTATGTTGCATACTTTTAACATACATATCAAGTCTAATATAATTCTCATTAACTCTTTGTAATGGTTCTTTAAACGCTCGAGATGCCATGCATTTTTCATATCTCATTCGCATTAATTCTACTTTTTTCTTTAAAGCGAGCTTTAATCTATTGTTGTAATTAGAAATTTTAATTTTTAATTCTTCCACATCTGTAACTGCGAGTTCTGCAGCAGCAGACGGTGTTGGCGCTCTTAAATCCGCCACAAAATCTGCAATTGTAAAATCTGTTTCATGCCCTACTGCTGATATTATAGGAAGTTTAGATGCAAATATTGCTCTTGCAACTACTTCTTCATTAAATGGCCATAAATCTTCGAGTGAGCCTCCGTCCTCTTGCCAAAATTAATACATCTGCTAAATTTTTATCATTCATATACTTAATTGCATCTGCAATCTTTTCTCCTGCTCCTTCTCCTTGAACTGGTACAGGAAATAAACGTATATATACATTAGGATTTCTTCTTGTACTAACATTTATAATATCTTTTATTACTGAACCCGTTTGTGAAGTAAGTACTCCAATTACTTTTGGCATAAATGGAATTCTCTTTTTATAGCTTATATCAAACAATCCTTCTTTTTCAAGTTTTTGTTTTAATTCTTCATATGCTTTATATAGACTTCCCATTCCTTCTTCTTGCATTGCTTTACAATAAATTTGGTATACCCCATCTCTTTCAAAAACAGAAACAGTTCCAAATACCATAACCTTCATACCATCTTTTGGAGTAAATTTTAAATTAGTAGTATATGATTTAAACATTATGCATTTTATTAAAGAGTTATCATCTTTTAATGTAAAATACAAGTGTCCTGTATAGTGATGCTTAAAATTTGATATTTCTCCTTTAACTAGAACATTATTTAAATATTCATCACCTGCAACTTTATCTTTTATATACTTGTTTAAGTCTGTTACAGTTATTGCTTCATAATTCATATTTTTCTCCCTATTTTAACACGCAAACAAGATGTTAAAATCAAAACTTAAAGTTAATTTTCGACATCTTGTTTAAATTTATTATTTAAGTTATATCGTTTTTCTTAACAATGCTTGCAAGTATTCCATTAATAAATACATGTGCATTATCTTCCCCATATTTTTTGGAAAGTTCAACAGCTTCATTTATTGCCACTTTGTATGGTATCTTCTTATATATAATTTCATATATTGCAAGTTTTAGAAGAGAAATATTTACCTTTGGTATTCTATCTAATTGCCAATCTTCTTTTAGATTTTCTGAAATAAGTTTATTAATTTCTTCTTCATCTTGTTTGATTCCTGTTATTGTTTCCTTTATGTATGTTTTTACTTCTTCACTTTCAATTTCATTATTTTCTATGTATAAATCAATCTGTTCCTCACTATTATCTTGTTGTATTTCTATACTATATAACAATTTAAAAGCCTGTTCTCTTGCATGCGATCTGTTCATAACAATTCCTTTCCTATGTTTCCTTATTACATTCTGTCTATAAGATTTTTTAGTTTTTCTTTTACTTCATATTTATTTCTTTGTACATAATTTCCTATGAATATTCCTATTGCTACTAATATAATTCCTACAATTAATTCATATAAACGTGTGCATAATATAACAATTGCAACAATACCTCCAATTATTGCTCCTGCATATTCACTTATAAATTTTTTAAATCCATCCATTTCTATTTCCTCCTATATTATATCTTTTCTTGTTTAGGAGCAATATTTTTTATTTTAATATTTACTTCTTTTATATCAACATCCATTGATTTCTTAATTAAATCTTTAATTTTTAATTGTAAAGAATTTGATAAGTCTTTTATTATTACATCTTGTGATACAAATAGAACAACATCTACATTTATGTTTCCATCTTTTGATAGTAGTACTTTTGAAGAAACATCTTGAGCTCCTTCTACTTCTTTTACAACACCACTAACCAAATTTTGTATTGTATCTTTAGATATAAGTAATTTTCCATTTTCATTTTGAATTAGTATTCCATTTTCCATTGAAGACTCATCTTTAGAATCTGATGTAAAGAAAATTCCTTTTATTGCAAATAGAATAAATACTGTTAATACTCCTAATGTTACATTCGTTATTACTGGATTATTTAAGCCATGTTTTATGTATAATGTGATAATATCAATATTAATCCATCCAAATATTACTAAACAAAATATTACAGATATTATTAAAATAACACTTGAAAATAATACTAAAGCTATTTTATCTAATGTTTTCATATATATTTCTCCCTTCAAAAGCACGGGTCGATGTGGGCATCGACCCCTACACTCTTTTCTTCATTTTTCACTATTTTTATTTGTCATAACTCTTATTCTTGCACTTCTTTTTCTTCTCCTGTTGTTTTTTCTGTACTTACACCTTGTACATGAACATTTACTTCTAATACTGTTAAACCTGTCATTGTTTCTACTGCTTTTTTTACTCTATTTTGGATTTCAAAAGCAACATCTGGTATTCTTGTACCATATTCTACAATAATATTTACATCTATTTTAGTTTCTTTTTCTCCTACTTCAACTTTAATTCCTTTTGACATATTTTTCTTTCCACTTAAAACTTCTGAAATTCCTCCTGCAAATCCTCCTGCCATTCCAGAAACTCCTGGCACTTCTGATACAGCAACACCTGCAATAACAGCTACTACATCATCAGATATTTTAATTCCGTTATTATCATCCTTTGCTTCTATTAAAACTTCTTCATTTACGTTTTCTACATTTTCATTTTCCATATTCTTTTCCTCCTCCAAAATTTGCGAAAAGCAACTTTTGTACTCTTCACTTTTCACTATTTTTCAACAAGTACACAATCTTCCATAAACAAAAAATTGATACCCTAAGCTGACTTCCTTAGTATATCAATTTTTCTATAATTTTACAACATATTTTGAAAAGAAATACTTAATTTTATGTACTTTTTTACAAATAATATTAATTATTTATACACGTACATATCTAAACTAAAACTTATTGTTCCTGGTCCCGAAATTTTATTTCTTGAAATTGTTAATTTTCCTTTCTCTTTATCATAGGTTTTAGAGAAAGTTATAGTTCCTGTTGCCGATTCTGGTACTCTAATGCTTTTATAATCTAACAAAAAATCATTAACCGTTTTATTTTTATAGTCTTCAATTAAAGAACAATCTATTATAATATTATATGACCCTGTGTAACTTCCTATCTTTTTTACATTTTCCTCCGCATAGACATTACCTGAAAACGTAATTACTCCTGAACCAGATAATGAAGTTCTTTGCATTGAGAATACTCCTGTATTAGGATTATAATTTTTTGACAAAGTTACAGTACCACTATTGTTATTTGGTAATTTTAAATTTATACAATCAAAATAAAAATCTTCTGTTTTTAGGCTTTGATAGTTGCTTAATGTTGTACAATTAAGTGAACCATTGTATTGTCCATACAGCGTTCCCACTTTTGTATATGGCATATGTATATACATTGTACCCTCTGCAACAAAGCCTCCTTTTGCATCTCTTATAACTGCATACCCTTGCCAAGATCCATGTGTTATATTTCCTGTATTAATTTTTACACTTGTTTTTCCTTTTTCAAAATTCACCCTATAACTCTTTCTTTCTCCATTATAAGTAGATTTTAGTTCCCATTCAACATATGAAGGTTCTACCATACTATCTAATAGTTCTGCATTTAATGTAAAACTATTATTAACTATATCAGTAGCATATATTTTAATTTTTCCTAATTCAATTTTTTCATATACTTCTCCATCTATAATTTCATATATATGTCCTGTATCAAGAAATTTCACAGTTAAATTTCCATTCACCGCTGTGGCAACTTTTGTTTTATTTTCTCTAATCAATGTATCTAATTGTATTTGTAAATCAGATTCTGTTATATCATCATTCAATTTATTAAGCACGCCTGAAGTATATGAAATTTTTATTTGTTCTTTTTCTTGCGCTATTATAGTTTCCTTCTTTGCTTCTTTTGCATTTCCTATTAATCCATTATTTCCAAGAGCTAAAGTTATTACTACACCAGATAATATTAACATTATAATTATTGTTATAACTAACGTTATTAGTGTTATTCCTCTTTCATTTATTATTTTCATAAAACTTCTTCCCCTTGTCTTATGTTTATGTACGATTTATCGTTAAGCATATTTTATATAATACATTTATTATTGTCAACATATTTTGAAATTTTATGATATTGTATGCTGTTTTCAAAAATATAAATAAATAATAAAAATCATTCATTATAGATATAATGAATGATTTTTATTATTTTATTCTCCTACAAATGCATATACATCATATAAATTCCAAAACGTCCAACTAGCACCGTTTCGAAACATATGATTTTTGTTTTCCTAACGTTAATATTCCTGTTTCTGAATTATATTGTTTTGTTATTGTACTAATATCTTCTCCATCAGAGCTATTAGCCCAAGTAATACTTTTATTAACAATTACAAAGTTATCTACAATAAAGCTTTTATAATTTTGTATATTACTTACATTCACGGTTTGTCCATATCTTGAGCTTAAGTTTTCTGCAACTCTTACAAATTTAGATGAAACACCTTTTAAAAAGCTTGTATTAACAATAGTTTCTATCTTTTGTGCCACTTTTTCCTTTGGTTCTTCCACTTTTGTTTCAACTCCATTATTAGTTAAAGTTTCTGTTATAGTTTTCTTATATTCTCCAAACTCTTTTTGGCATTCGTTTAATTTATTTTGTGTTTCTTCTAACTTTACTTTTAACTGCTTTACTTCTTCACTGCTAACTGCTATATCTCCATAATCTGTTTTATCTTCTATTTTTTCTCCATCTATCTTTACAATTTTTAATGTGTTACCTATTTCAAACTCATATGGATACTTCTTTAGTTTTGTAAAAAATGATTTGTTCTCTCCTATTTCTATTTTGTCTATACTTGCAAGCTTTTTGCTCTCTAATTCTACGTATTCTATTTCATCATCTTCACAAAAGTCATTGGCTAATTCTTGCAAAGTTGGATTTCGTTGTTCTTCTGTATATTTTTTCATTATAGAATTAGCTATTTTAAAATTTATTTGCTCTATTGCTGTTTGTTTATTTGTTTCTTCTTTTGCCTTTTTTGCTTTTCCTATTAGTCCATTATTCCCAAGTGCTAAAGTTATTACTACACCTGCTAATATTAACATTATAATTATTATTATAACTAGTATTATTAGTGTTATTCCTTTATTTTTTGCTTTATTCATTTTCTTTTGTTTCTCCCTTTTTGCCTTATTATATATTTGAAATACAGTTATAACAACAAAAAAGAACTATTTTGAATATAACATTTTTACATAATTACTTTATCTCGACAAAAAACACACTATCTTGTTGATAGTGCGTTTTTATACCTTCTTATTTTAATTGGTTCATAACTTCTTCTGCAAAGTTTTCTTCTTTTTTCTCGATTCCTTCACCTTTTTCAAATCTTGCAAATCTTACAACTTTTGCTCCTTTTTCTTCTAAAAGTTTAGATATTTTCATGTCTGGATCTTTAACAAATTGTTGTTCAACAAGACAAATTTCTGCATAGAATTTACCAATTCTTCCTTGTACCATTTTTTCAGCAATTTCAGCAGGTTTTCCTTCATTCATTGCTTGAACCTTTAGTATTTCCATTTCTTTTTCTACACGGTCAGCAGGAACTGCTTCTCTATCTAAGTACTCTGGTTTTGCAGCAGCTATTTGCATACAAATATCTTTTGCAAGTTCAGAATTTCCGTTTTCTAATTCTACAAGTACCCCTATTTTTCCATCTCCATGGATATATTTTTCAACAAGCCCTGTAGATTCAAATCTTTCAAATCTTCTAATTGTTAAGTTTTCTCCTATTGTTGCAATTTTTCCTGTTAATACTTCTTGTACTGTTTTAGATTCATCTTTAATGAATTTTTGATTTAATAAATCTTCTACATTTGCTGGATTTTGTTTTGCAATTTGTTCTACTACATCTGCTACAAATGTTCTAAATTCTTCATTTTTTCCAACGAAGTCTGTTTCTGAGTTAACTTCAACAACACTTCCTACTTTTCCATCTTCTGAAACATATGCTGCAACAACACCTTCAGCAGCTACTCTATCAGATTTTTTAGCAGCCTTTGCTATTCCTCTTTCACGTAATAATTCTATTGCTTTTTCAATATCTCCATCTGTTTCTGTTAAAACTTTTTTACAGTCCATCATTCCTGCACCTGTTTTTTCTCTTAATTCTTTAACCACTGCAGCTGTAACCATAATATCTTCCTCCTTTAAAATTTGCGAAAAGCAAATTTTGTATTCTTTACTTTTCACTTTTAATTTTTCACTAATATTTTTTAGAAAAGCAGACGACTACTAGTCGCTCCTACATAGTCGCCTGCACATTATATTTTAATATATAATTTAAAACCTATTCTTCTGTTGTTACCTCTTCTGCAACAACTTCTTCTATACTTGTTGGTTCTTCATTTACTTCTTCTACATTTTCTTCCATAACTGGTTCGAAGCTTTCTCCTTGTTTTCCTTCAATAACTGCATTTCCCATAACTTCTGTAATTAATTTTACAGCACGGATTGCATCGTCATTTCCAGGAATCACATAATCAACATCTTCTGGATTGCAGTTTGTATCAACTAATCCAACAACTGGTATGTTTAATTTACGTGCTTCTAATATAGCAATTCTTTCTTTTTTAGGATCAACTACAAACATAACTCCAGGTGTTTTTTTCATTTCTTTAATTCCACCTAGGTTTCTTTCTAGTTTTTCCATTTCTTTTTTAAGAACAATAACTTCTTTTTTAGGTAAAACATCAAATGTTCCATCTTCTTGCATTGTTTCTAAATCTTTTAATCTTTGAATTCTTTTTTGTATTGTATCAAAGTTTGTTAGCATTCCTCCTAACCATCTTTGATCAACATAATACATTCCAGAAGCTAGAGCTGCTTCTTTTACACATTCTTGTGCTTGTTTTTTTGTTCCTACAAAAAGAACGTCTTTTCCTTCTTCAACTTGTTCTTTGATGAATCTGTAGGCTTCATCAATTTTCTTTGATGTCTTTTGTAAATCAATGATGTGAATTCCATTTCTAGCTTGAAAAATATATTCAGCCATTCTAGGATCCCATCTTCTTGTTTGGTGTCCGAAATGTACACCCGCTTCAAGTAATTGTTTCATTGCAACTACTGCCATTTTAAATTCCTCCTTTAGTTTTCTACCTCCATAAAGTTTTAAACACTTACGCATATTTACAATATTTGCAAACACTTACGAAAGCTAACTCTATGTGTGTATTTTTTAACTTTGATATTATATCAAAAAAGTATTGCGATTGCAATACTTTTTGTAATTTTATTTTAACTTTTCTTCTGCAAGTGACCAAATATTATCTATCTCTCTATCTTTTTCCCAGAAGGCTCCACCTGCAAGCTCATACTTATTTATTAAATCCAACTTTTCTGAAATAGATTTCTCATCCTCTATCCACATTTGATATTTTATTCCATTAGTTTCATATTTTACATAGTATTGTTTTGTGTTTTCGTCCCATTTTTTTTCTACATTGTCTGGAAGTTTGTTGCTAACTTGGTTCATATTTACAACTGTGCTACTTACCTTTCCAGCTGAGTCTGTTCTCCACAACCTTGTATATAGCGGCATTGCCATTATAAGTTTTTCTTTTTTTACAGCTTCTTGTCCTAAGAACTTTTTAATATTTGCTTCTACCCAGTCATGTCCCGCAACAGTTCCTGCTTTTGTACTAGATATTCCATGTTGATCATATGCCATAAAAACCATGTAATCCGAAGCATCTGCTAATACATCTCTATCAAAACATAAAGACCAGTTTTCACTTCCATCTGGTGCTGTTACATCAACACTTGTTACAATTCCAAACTCTCTTAAACGTGGTGCAAGTTCTATAATAAATCTTGAGTATACATCTTTATCAGCCATATTCATATTTTCAAAATCCACATTAATTCCATCTACTTTATATTTAATAGCTAAGCTAACAATCTTTTCAATTAATTCTTCCCTCTTTGCATAATCATTTAGTATTTTAGATGTTGTTTCTCTCATTGAATTATTTGAAACCATAGCCCATACTTTATATCCATTAGATTTTGCCCATTCATTATATTCATTACTTGCTTTATCGATTATTTCTACTTTATCTCCATTTTTCAAAGTAAAACATGTTGGAGATATTACATTAATCCCTTCAATACTTGTTCCATTTCTATTTGGTGCTGTTACATATTCAGAATAATAATCCCAAACAAGATTTATCTTTCCTGTAACTTGTGGTTGTTTCTCAATTGCTTTACGTACTGTAGTTTTATTAGTTAATTTATCACTTTTTACATAACCTATTTTTCCGTTTACAGTTCTTACTCTTGCCCAACCATCTTTTTCAGAAATTATAATTACTTTTTCTCCAGCTCCCACTTTATCTACAGTTTTAGCAATAAATTTTTTAGTAGATTTTACACTAATTTTTTTAGTAGCATCTGCTTTTACAAGTTCTCTATCTAATGAGTCTATTGTAATAACTGAATTATTTATGTTTGTTACTTCAAAATTATATACTCCATTTAATTCTGATATTGGAATATATAGAGTTCCATCTTTTCTAACTACTGTTCCTAAAATTTTTCTTTCTGCTCCATTTACCTTCATTGTTTTATCTTTTAAAGATAATACTGCTACTTTTGTATCTGATGTTGTGATTACTTGTTCATTTTCTTTATCATAATATATTTGTCCATCAAAAAAATTTGCAATATCTTCTTTTGATGCGTACACTACTCCATTACTATCTATAAAAACATCTTTTTTAAGTTTTATAGTTACATTATTATTGTTAATTATGAAGTTTATTTTTCCTTCATTTGGATCTTTCTTAAAATTTGGAGATATCATTAATATTGCTACTGCAATAACTAATAATCCTATAACAATCGCTACTTTTTTCCATACATTTTTTATGTTTTTCATTAATTTTCTCCTTTATCTTTTTTAGTATGTTATTACTATACCATAAAATACATTTTTCGCAAATAAAATTAAAAGAATTTTAAGAAAATTATTTTGATTTATATATTTCAATTTTAATTATTTAGAAGCTAAAAGCACAGAACCTATAATGAGTTCTGTGCTTTTTTGCCCTATGTGATATACAAAATTTTCCCTTCTTCCCTTCTTCTGTAAGCACCTTAATACCATAGATGCTTATTACCACATACATTTTTCCAACAATCTTTTTGCCGTCTGCCATCAGCGGCTCCCCGTTTTTATCATAAATGTGGAAATGGGTTTCTCGCGTTTTAATAAATTCTTCTTTATAAAACGCAACCAGATATCTTCCAACGGTCTTTACCTCTTTATAGGCGAAGTTTATTGGACACCCTTCCGCTTTTATGATTCCATAATTTTCATTGGGTTCCTGCAGAATTAATGCATTGTCCCATTTGATACGCCGCTTCAAAAGATATGTGTTTCCACAATCATCGCGAATAGATAATTCTTCACCTTTTTTCATCTTTTTTCCTCCTGCTGATATATTGTAAGAATTCTTATTTTGTATATCTTGTATACTCCACTTTCTTGTGAATCTAACTATATTATATCTCATTTTACATAATTGGTCAATTTTATTTCTCTTTATTTTCCTTTAAAATCTTGTAAAAGTCTTCCTTTTTTTTATTTTTTATAGTATAATATTATTGTAGTTTTAAATAAGGAGGGATATTTATGTGGCAAATCTGGTTAATTATATCAGGTATGTTTTTTATATTAGAAATGATTACTGTTGGTTTTTTAGTATTTTGGTTTGCAATTGGTTCACTTTTTGCAATGATTACTAGCTTTTTTACAACTAATATTATTATTCAAACCACTGTCTTTTTAATAACCTCTACCCTTTTATTATTTTTAACAAAATCATTTGCAGGTAAAATGTCTCGTAAAGATGGTATTAAAACAAATGCTTACTCAATTATTGGAAAAACAGGACTTGTAACTATAGAAATTAATTCTAAAAAAGGAATTGGTCAAGTTAAAATAGGTAGCGAAACTTGGAGTGCAAAAGGAATTAGTGATGAAATTATTCCTGTTGGCTCAGAAGTAGAAATAGCAGAAATTAGTGGTGTAAAAGTAGTTGTAAAACCACTTTTAATAACTGCTACAAAGTAATGTTTTTACTATTTAATAATAGGAATTATCCTATTATGCAAATATACATATATATTTTTTATAAGGAGGAACCTTTATGGCATTTTTAATTATATTACTTGTTATTATATTAATAATAGCATTTAAATCTATTAAAATCGTTAAACAAGCTGAGGTTTATATTATTGAAAGACTTGGTAAATATCATAAAATAGCAGACGCTGGTCTTACTATTATTGTTCCATTTATTGACCATGTAAGAAGTGTTGTAAGTTTAAAACAACAAACAATGGATATTCCACCTCAAGGAGTTATTACAAAAGATAACGTTACAATTACAATTGATACAGTTGTATTCTATAAAATTACAGATCCTGCAAAAGCAGTATATGAAATTCAAAGTTTAAAGAAAGGTATTGAATATTTAGCAATTACAACAATACGTGATATCGTTGGTAAAATGGACTTAGACGCAACATTTAGTTCAAGAGATGCTATTAATGACCAATTACGTGTTATACTAGATGAAGCAACAGACCAATGGGGATGTAAAGTTGACCGTGTTGAAATTAAAGATATTACACCACCTGCTGACATTAGAGATGCAATGGAAAAACAAATGAATGCAGAAAGAAATAAAAGAGCTTTAATTTTACAAGCAGAAGGTGA
Organism: Clostridia bacterium; assembly: GCA_022799315.1. Classification (GTDB taxonomy): domain Bacteria; phylum Bacillota; class Clostridia; order TANB77; family CAG-508; genus RGIG8482. The sequence goes on from JAAWOE010000002.1 coordinate 70,269, forward strand.
AAGACAATCAGCAATTACAATTGCTGAAGGTCAAAAAGAAGCAGCTATTTTACAAGCAGAAGCAGACCGTGAATCTAAAATAAGACGTGCAGCCGGTGAAGCAGACGCTATTAAACAAGTTGCTCAAGCTAAAGCAAAAGAAATTGAAATGATTTATTCAGCAATCAAAAAATCTGATCCAGATGAAAAGCTAGTTCAATTAAAATCTTTAGAAGCCTTAGAAAAAGTTGCTGATGGTGAAGCAAATAAAGTATTTATTCCTTTTGAAGCAACATCTGCCCTAAGCAGTTTAGGTGCTGTAAAAGAAGTTTTTAAAGATGATGCAAAAAAATCTAAATAAAAAAATAACTAATACATAATAACCTCTAGTATAACTAGAGGTTATTTATTTTACTAAAAAATTATTTTACTTTCATTAATTTGAAATCTAGATAGTCCGCACTTATTAAACTAAATTCTATACCTTCTATATTTCCTTCTATTGCATCCTTGTGTGAATGAGAATGTAAATGTCCATACATACATTTTTGTACTTTATATTTTTTCATTACTTCTACAAATTTTAATTCTGATTTATTTAAAATTGCAGAATTTGTAATTGGTGGATAATGCATAAATACATATATTGGTTTATCTTCTCCAAAATTTGAAATCCCCTCATTAATAGAAAGTTCTAATCTTCCCAATTCACGATTTAGTATTTTTGCTTCTCCCTCCAAATCATTTAATGTCCACCCTCTTGTTCCTGTTAAAATAACCCCATCAAACAAATAGCTATTATTATATAAGAAATCAATTGTATTAAAATTGTTTTCTTTTAAAAACTCTCTCATCTTATTCATTGTCGTCCACCAATAATCATGGTTTCCTTTTAACAATATCTTTTTTCCTGGTAACTCATTTAAATATTTAAAATCTAAATAAGCATCTTCTAGATTCATTGCCCATGAAAAGTCTCCTGGCAATATTACTAAGTCTTCATTCGCTACTTTTTTTAACCAGTCGTCTTTTATTTTTTGTTCATGATTTTCCCAATTGTCTCCAAAAATGTTCATTGGTTTTGGATTTTTAAACGACAAGTGTAAGTCTGCTATTACATATATGGACATATAAATTTCCTTTCTACTTATAATATAACTTACCTTAATAATCATATTAATCTAAAAAATTCCGTTCTTCAAGGCGTTTTAGTGTAGTTGGTTTTAAAAACAAAAGATACACATTGAACTTAAGATAAAAAATAACCGTCGCCTTGCTCAGTTGGTCGAACTCGTTTTTTATATTAATATGATTATTGCGTAATGACATTTCTTATATTTTTAAGTTTGGAATTGCATTTAAAGATAGGTCTGCAGTATTTCCTGCTAAGTAATTATAATATCCAGCAGACGCTATCATTGCAGCATTATCTGTACATAGTTTTAATTCTGGATAATATATTTCTACATTTTCTTCTTTTCCTAATTCTTCAAATCTTTTTCTTATGTAGTCACTTGCAGAAACTCCTCCTGCTAATGCAATTTTATTTACATCTAATTTACGTATCGCTTTTTTTGTATTAGTAATTAACATATCTGTTGCTGTTTTTTGAAAACTTGCACATAAATCCGCTTTATTGACATCTGGATTTTTGTGATGTAAGTTTAATATTGCTGTTTTTATTCCACTAAAGCTAAAATCTAAACTATCTTCAAAATATGTATGTGGCAATTCTATGTTTGGTTGTCCTTCTTTTCCAAGCTTATCTATTTTAGGTCCTCCTGGATATTGTAGTCCGATTACTCTTGCCACTTTATCAAAAGCTTCTCCTATTGCATCATCACGTGTTTTACCTAATATTTCAAAATCTGTATAATCTTTTATATGTACTAAATGAGTATGTCCACCAGAAATTATTGTACAAAGAAATGGTGGTTTCAATTCTTTATGGGTAATATAGTTTGCAGCAATATGTCCTTGTATATGATTAACTCCTACAAGTGGTTTATTTAATGCATAACTTAGAGCTTTAGCATATGCAACTCCTACAAGTAAAGCTCCTACTAAACCTGGCCCATATGTACATGCTATTACATCTATATCTGAAAATTCAATTCCTGCTTGTTCCAAAGCTTCTTTTGTAACACTTGAAATTGCTTCTACGTGATTTCTAGATGCGATTTCTGGTACTACCCCACCAAATCTTTTATGTATTTCTATTTGTGAATTAATTACATTAGAAAGAACTTCTCTACCGTTTCTTACAACAGCTACAGAAGTTTCATCACAACTTGATTCAATTCCTAATGTAATAATATCTTTCTTCATTTTTTATCTTCCTCTTTTACTCTTATTTTGCATATATTTTCTACAAAAGTGGACGAGCAATGCTCGCCCCTACATATTTTGTAGGATAATATATATTTTTATAATTTTACATTCCAAATAGCATTCCTACAAGTCTTATTAATCCTGTAGAGATAAATTCTATAATTGGAGATATGATTTTGCCCGCAAGTCCTGTAATCCATAATACAAGAAATATTATATAAAATACTCTTTCATATCTGTCTAACCATTCTTTTACATTGTAAGACATAAAGTTTCTAAATATTTTACTTCCGTCTAATGGTGGAAGTGGTATAAGATTAAATACTCCTAATCCTACATTTACGATTATCGCAGAACTTATCATTGTTATAACAATTGCTCCCCATTGTGTTAGCATAATACCTGGTACAAATTTTAATGTAGCAAAATATATTATTGTAAATACTAATGCTAAAACAAAATTCATAACTGGTCCTGCGACAGATACAATTGCTTCTCCTGCTGACATAGAGTACTTTCTATCAAAATTTCTAGGATTAATTTGAACTGGCTTTCCCCATCCAATATGTGCAAATATAAGTAGTACAAATCCAATAGGATCCATATGACTTAATGGATTTAAGTTTAGTCTTCCTTGCATTCTTGGTGTATCATCACCTAGTTTATATGCTGCATAGGCATGTGCAAATTCGTGAAATGTAATTGCCACAATAACTCCTGGTAATGTTAGAAGTAAACTTAGTAAATAGTTACCTGACATCCCTCTAAGACTCATTATAACCATAATAGCTAATATAACATATATAAACCTTTTATCAAATTCAAAATTAAACATTCATATTCTCCTTTAAAATAGATTTTCATATTTTATAGTCTACAACTCATCTGTTTTGAATGATACATAGCCTTCATATAAATAGCTATTGTCTATACCTTTCATATACATTTCTCTATCATCTACCTTATCTGTCAAGCTTTTCTTTAATAATTCTTTAATTTCTGTATCTTTTATAGGGCTACGTTCCATTGCAAGTAGGTAATCTGTTTTATCAACTTTACTCCAATCAACTACTAAATTTAATTCTTTTTTTAAAATTAAATCAAGCCAAATTCTTGTACTTCTTCCGTTCCCTTCTCTAAATGGGTGCGCAATATTCATTTCTACATATTTTTCTATCATTTCTTCATAGGTTGATTGTGGCATTTTCTCAATATTTTTAATTGCTGCTTCAAGATAAGCAAGAGGGACAAATCTGAAATTTCCTTTTGCAATATTTACATTTCTTAATTCTCCTGCAAATTCATATATTTTTTCAAATAAACATTTATGAATTTTCTTTAAAGTTTCAAATGTTCCTGATTCTAATGTATCTAAATATCCTGTTTCAAACATTTCTTTTGCACGTATTTTACTAATTCTTTCTTCTTCTCGTGCTAGTTCTGCTGGATCAGTAATATTTAATTTATTTTCTAAAATCATTTTTGCCTCCTCAAGTAATATGTTTGATTTTTCTTAATTTTCACAATATAGCAGTGTTTCAAGTTTCTAAACAAATCAAAAGTGAGTATTGCTAGGCATTAAAAATTGAAAAAGTGGAGGCATACTGTTGTATGTTGAGCATTTTTCAATTTTAATAACAACGCAAGACGAAGCTTTTCATTTGTTTAGTTTAATGGTTTCATAGTTGGGAATAGTAACACATCTCTAATTGATGCAGAATCTGTTAGTAGCATAATAAGTCTATCAATTCCCATTCCAAGTCCTCCTGTTGGAGGTAATCCTATTTCTAGAGCTTGAACGAAGTCTTCATCCATCATATTTGCTTCTTCGTCTCCCGCTTCTCTTGCCTCTACTTGTTTTTTAAATCTTTCATATTGATCAATTGGATCATTTAACTCTGAATATGCATTTCCATATTCACGTCCACCAATAAATACTTCAAATCTTTCTGTTAGACGTGGATCTGATGGTTTTCTTTTTGTTAGTGGAGAAACTTCAACTGGGTAATCACATATAAATGTTGGTTGTATTAATGTTTCTTCTACATATTCTTCAAAGAAAATGTTTATAATGTTTCCTCTTGTTTTCTTAATATCATCAACTTCTAATTTTCTTTCTTCTGCAAGTTTTACTGCTTCTTCATCAGTATTTATTTCATTAAAGTCTACTCCTGTTACTTCTTTTATTGCATCTATCATTGTAATTCTTTTCCAAGATGGTGTTAAGTCGATTTCTGTCCCTTGGTAATTAATCTTTGTTGTTCCTAACACATTTTTGGCAATTGTTGATACCATTTCTTCTGTTATATTCATCATATCATTATAGTCTTCATATGCTGCATATAATTCCATAGAAGTAAATTCTGGATTATGTTTTAGGTCCATTCCTTCATTTCTAAATAGTCTTCCTATTTCATATACTTTATCAAATCCACCAACAATTAATCTTTTTAAGTATAATTCTGGTGCAATTCTTAAGTACATATCTATATCTAAGGCATTATGATGTGTAACAAATGGTTTTGCTGTAGCTCCACCCGCAATTGTATTTAATATTGGTGTCTCTACTTCCATATATCCTTTTGAGTCTAAGAAATTTCTCATTTCTTTTATTATTCTACTTCTTAATTCAAAAGTTTTCTTTACTTCAGGATTTACTATAAGATCAGTATATCTTTGTCTATATCTTAAATCTGGGTCTTTTAAACCATGGAATTTTTCTGGTAATGGTCTTAAAGATTTTGAAAGTAGTACAACACTTTTAGCATGTACTGAAATTTCTTCTGTTCTTGTTTTAAACACAAAACCAGTAATACCTATAATATCTCCTATATCATAAGTTTTAAATGCTTTATAACTTTCTTCCCCTAAATCATTTATACTAATATAACTTTGGATTTTTTCATCGCAATCTTGAATAGTACAAAAAGATGCTTTTCCCATTATTCTTTTTGCTATAATTCTTCCTGCTACTGTTACATCTGTATTTTCTAACGCATCATAGTTTGCTTTTACTTCTCCTGCTGTATGTGTTCTATTATATTTTGTTATTTCAAATGGATTTTTTCCATTTTCTTGTAACTCCTTTAATTTATCTCTTCTTATTTGGATAAGATGGTTTACATCAATTTCTTGTTCTTCATTCTTGTTATTTTCATTTTCACTCATTGTTTATTTACCTACCTTTTTTGTATTATATGATATATTATTATACCTTAGAATTGCTAGAATGTAAACCTTATTGAGTAAAATTTAGATTGTTATTTTATTCATTCAATAGTTTTTTATAAAATTACTCATTTTCTCATAATATTTTTTACATACATCGAAAAAATGGCTCCGAAAAGCCATTTCCTCTATGCAGTTATTTTTCATTAAACGATATTGCTTTCATATACAATACCACGCCTGTTACTAACACTACTAATAGAGCTCCAAACCCCACAAAAACGCCAATGTAAAATCTTGGCATAATCGTATTGTCTGTCACATTCAGCTCACATATGTTTTTATATTTTGTAAAAACATATACAAGAGAAAATATTATCTCTATGAGTAGCATTATCAAGAAATACTTTGCAATCTTCTTTTTCTGGTTAACATTTTCCTTTTTCATGCTTTATCTCCTTTCTTCATACAGAAGAGTTGTAAATTTAATTTATGAAAAACTTAAGAACTGCAAACTTAAGTGTACTAAGGATTTAAACATTAATCTATATTTATTATACCATTTTTTAGCTATTTCGTAAAGCTTTTGCATGTTCTAAGGCAAGCCCCGTAATATTTCCACTTGTAATTCTTGCAATTTCTTGTATAGTTCCTTCTTCATCTAATAGTTTAACTTTTGTCTTTGTTTCATTGTTTGTAACTTCTTTATAAATATAATAATTATAGTCACCTTTTGCTGCAATTTGCGCTAAGTGAGTAACAGATAAAACTTGATGAGTTTTAGCTATTTGTTTCATTTTTATTGCTACACTACCTGCAGCTACACCGCTAATTCCTGTATCTATTTCATCAAAAACTAAAACTGGAACTTTGTCTACATCTGCAAGTACATTTTTTATTGCAAGCATTATTCTAGACATTTCTCCACCTGATGCTATTTTTATAAGTGGTTTTGCTTCTTCTCCCACATTCGTCCTAATAAAGAATTCAACTTCATCTAATCCATTTTCATTAAATTCTATATTGTTATATTCTATTTGTATTTTAAATATTGCGTTTTTCATTTCTAAATCTTGTAATTGCTTATTTATTTTTTCAGCTAATATACTTGCTTTTGTATTTCTAATTTTGTTCATTTCTAAACATAACTTTTTCATTTCTTCTTCTAGCATATTTTGTTTTTCTTTTAGTTCTTTTATATATTCATCTAAATTCTCTATTTGATTTATCTCTTCTTGTACCCTATCTGCATAATTTAATATTTCTTCTATACTGTTTCCATATTTTCTTTTTAAGGAAAATATTATATCTAGTCTTTGTTCTACAGTTTGTCTTTGCTCTTCATCAAATTCCACATCATCTTTAAATGAGTTAATATCTCTAGATAACTCCTGTAAGTCATAATATATACTTTTTAAATTATTTAGTTTTTCTTCATACTTTTTATCTATGCCTTCTATTTTTTCTAGTGCTCGTACAGCGTTTGCAATAGAATCTATTGCATTATCGCCTATTTCTATATCTACTTGATTCAAGTTCTCACTTATTTTTTCAGAGTTAAGTATTTTAGAACGCATTAAATCTAACTCTTCATCTTCCCCTTTTTTTAAGTTTGCATCTTTTATTTCATTTACCTGGTATTTTAATAAATCTAGCTTTCTTTGTTTTTCAATATCGTCTCCATAATTGCTTTTTAATTTACTTTTTATATCTTTATATTCTTCATATTTTTCCAAATATTTTTGTTTTATTAAAAGTAATTCTTCTCCTGCAAAGTTATCTAAATATTCTATATGTGATGATGAATCTAGTATTGTTTGATTATCTAATTGACCATGTATATCTATAAGGTCTTTCATAAAGCTCTTTAATTCATTTACTGTAACTAATCTACCATTAATTTTGCACAAGTTTCTACCATTTGTGTATATTTCTCGTGATACTATAATATTTCCATCAATTGCCGCTTCGTTTTCTGGTAAGTATAAGCATAATTCTACAAATGAGTGGTCTTCTCCTTTTCTTATCATTTCTTTAGAAAACCTTCCACCTGCAATTATAGATAGTGATCCAATAATTAATGTTTTTCCCGCTCCTGTTTCTCCTGTTAATACATTTAAACCATTATTTAAGTTTATACTTATATCATCAATAATACCTATGTTTTTAATATGTAAATTTGATATCATAGTTTTACTCCTTATTCTTCAATTCTTTATGTGCTTTTTCTACAATTTGTTTTATTTGCTCTCTTTTAGAAAAAATTTCTAAGCTCTCTTTTTCATTTTTCTTTTTCAAATATAATAAATATTCTATGTTTCCTGCCGGTCCTTTAATTGGCGAATAGTCTAAAGCTAATATTTCAAACTGTAAACTATTTGCAAACAATATGATTTTTTCTATTACTTTTTCATGTATTTTTTTATCTTTTACAACCCCATTTTTATTTATATATTCTTTCCCTGCTTCAAATTGTGGTTTTATTAATGTAACCATTTCTCCGCTATCCTTTAACAATTCGTAAGCTTTATCTATTACTTGTGTCAATGATATAAACGAAACATCTATTGATATAAAGTCCAATTTTCCAAATTCTTCTGTTTCTATTTGCCTTATATTTGTTCCTTCTAAATTAATTACTCTATTATCTTTTTTTAGACTCTCACTTAATTGGTCATGTCCAACATCTACTGCATATACTTTACTTGCTCCATTTTGTAACATACAATCTGTAAAGCCACCTGTTGAAGCGCCAATATCCATACAAACTTTATCTTTCAATTTTATATCAAATGAACTTATTGCTTTTGCAAGTTTTAGTCCTCCACGGCTAACAAATGGAAGTACATCCCCTTTTACTTCAATACTTGCTTCTTCATCTATCATTTTACTTGGTTTTTGAACTAATTTATCATCTACGTAAATACAATCATTTTCAATTGCATATTTTGCTTTTTGTCTTGTTTCAAAATATCCTTTTCTTACTAATACACTATCTATTCTATCTTTCATTTTATTCTCCCGAAATTATAGCAAATTTTTGTTCGTATTTATTATATCGTATTTTATATTTTTGTCAAGTAAATATAAAAACTTTATTTGATAAATTGTATCATTTTGTATAACTAATTTTATACGTTTTAATATACATATCTCTAATCACATTATTTTTATATATATTATTTGTGCTTTTGCATAATAAGACTTTTTTCGACATATATTTTCTGTTAGAATAATTTTATTACAAAAGAAAATGGGTATTAATATGAATAAGAATCAAATTGTTGGAAAGAAAGTAGGAACTATTTCTGTATCCATGTATGAAGAATCAGAAACTGGTCTTCCTCTTTTCTATGTTCAAGCAGAGAATAAACATGTATTACCAATTTCTCACACTATTGAAAATACTTTAAATAAAATAGACTAAGTTTTACTTAATATATGTTATATTATATTTCAATAAAGTGAAAAATGAAGAGTGAAAAGTACAAAACTTGCCTTTAAGGATTTACCTTAAACCAATTTATATACTTTTCACTCTTCACTTTTATCTCTTAACTCTTGCCTTAAGGCAAGTTTTGTTGGTGAACTAAACCGTTTAACAAACGTAAAGTTCGTTTTTGGAACGTTTTGGTGACCCGTACGGGAATCGAACCCATGATTCAGCCTTGAGAGGGCTGCGTCTTAACCGCTTGACCAACGGGCCATTTTTATCACTAACATAGAATAACACTTTTTTTGATTTCTGTCAAATGTTTAACCCTAGCTTAAACATTTTTTCAAAATTTCCTCTAACCTATTGTCTTGCTTTGTTAAATATAAATACCCAATTAGTCCTTCAAACGCAGTAGCATACATATACTCTGTCACATTTGAATTTTTAGGCAAATGATGGGTTCCTGTATTTCTTGTTCTTCTTACAATGTCTTGTTCTTCTTCAGTCAAATTTCCCATTAATTCCTTTAGTTTATTTGCTTGAGCTGCAGCCTTAACATACTTTATAGATTCTATATGAAGTTTATGTGGATTTAGTTTTGTTGTATCCACTAAATGTGTTCTAATATATAACTCATATACAGCATCTCCTACATATGCCCATACAAGCGGAGACATTAAATTTACTTCTTTTTGGTTTTTTGTAATTAGTTCATCTATTTTTTCGTTCAAGTATTTCCTCCTATTTAACTTTTTCTAATGATATTCTTCCTAACTTTCCTGTTCTAAAATCATCTAATAATATATTTGAAACCTTTTCTTCGTCCACATTTCCGCCTGAGATAATGGCTCCTCTTTTTTTACCTATTAAGTATAAAACTTCCATAATTTGCTCATTTGGATTTTGAACATTTTCCATTATGTTTTGTATTTCTACCTCTTGTAATTTATATCTTTCTAATAAGTTAGTTTTATAATTTTGTAATAAGAATTTCAATAAGAAAAATGCAATTTCTGTTTTATCTAATATTTCATCCTTAATTGTTCCAATATATGATAAATTAAGTGCTACTTCTTCGTTATCGAATTTTGGCCATAATACCCCTGGAGTATCTAATAACTCTATATTATTTTGCAAACGTATCCATTGTTTTTGTCTTGTTACGCCTGGCTTATTTCCAACACCTGCTGATGTTTTTTTAGATACTCTATTAATAAATGATGATTTACCTACATTTGGTATTCCTAAAATCATAACTCTAATTGGTCTTCCTACCCTCCCTTTTAGAGCTTCTTTTTGTAAATCTTCTTTCATTATATTTTCTATTCCTCTTATTACTTCTTGTATACCATATCCAGAGTTTGCATCTGTTAAAATTGCTTTTACTCCATCTTTTTCAAAATATGTAACCCATTTTTTATTTTCTCTTTCATCAGCCAGGTCACATTTATTTAATACAATAATCTTCTTTTTGTTTCCTACAATTTCTTTTAAATCTGGATTTTGACTTGCAATTGGTATTCTAGCATCTAAAAGTTCAATTACAACATCAATTAATTTCAAATCTTCTATTATCTGTTTTTTGGTTTTTGCCATATGGCCTGGATACCAATTAATGTTCATATTTTCTCCTTTTAATAATTCCTATATTCATTTTGATCTGCTCTTGAGTCTATATTTCTATCAAATTCTTTGTTTTTGTAAAACCAGTCTGTCTTTTTATCTACTGGATGTGCACTTCTATTTTTATCAATTAGCATATTGAAAAATACCGATATTGGTATTACCATGCCTATAAATGATACAATAGCTCTTGTATATTGTGTTAATGTAATTATATCTCCATTTAAAATATTCATTATAGTACTATATAAGTCTATTCCAAAATATGCTCCATAAGAAATTAAATAGATTATTGCTCCCAATAATTTTCTTTTTGCAACTAACAATGCTGAAAATAATGTTACAAATAATAAAACTATTTCTATATTCATATCTATTGGAGTAAATCCAATGTCTATTCCCATGCTTGTAGTAAAAGCAACTATTAATCTAAAAGCCCAAAACATTATCATAAAAATTAATAATAAATAACTCGCTAAACTTCTCATTTTCTTTTGTATCCTCCTTTTTCATATACCTTATTCTAACACATCTTAATTCTTTTATCAAGATTGGTTTTTTTGTAAATAATTGTTTTTTTGCACTATATAAATATTTTTTATTGTTTTATGAAAAAATATAAATAAGAAAGTATTTTTATGGAGGAAAAAAGTGAATCAGATTTTGTATTCAAAAGAAAATTTAGATAAAAATTTTACAAATACACCTAAGCCAAAAAAATCATCTTTTACATTTTTTAAAATACAATTCGTTTTGTGTCTTATAGTAGTAGTTGTTGTTAGTGGCTATTTTACTTATCTCCAATTTGATAAAAAACAAAAAGAAGAATTATCTAAACAAATAGTAGATAGATTTAGTATAACCAATTTATATAAAAACAATGAATCTAATTATTCTGCATCTAGACAATCTATAGAAAATACCTATCAAACTAATTCTTTAACTTTTTCAGTTATTGGTTTAATCGAAATCGATACTTTGGGTATTAATTATCCTATTATAAATGAATTTAGTTATGATCTTCTAAAAATTGCCCCTTGTAAATTTTTAGGGCCTGACCCAAATCAAGTACGGAAATATGTGTATTGCTGGACATAATTATAATAATTATAAATGTTTTAGCAGGTTAAAGAAATTAAATATTGGAGATATAATTTATATTTATGATTTAGCTCGGAAATAAAGTTAGTTACGAAGTATATAAGAATTACGAAACAGACTTTAATGATGTATCTTGTACAAGCCAAGATACAAATGGGAAAAAGGAAATAACCTTGGTTACTTGTAATAATATTAAAAACAAAAGAAGAATTGTTAAAGCATGCAAAAAAGGATAAGCCTATAAAGCCTATCCTTCTCTTTTATTTAACTAAATATTTTTATATTCATTAATTTTTTTATAAGCATATACTGCAGATACTGCAAATATTCCTATGATTAATACCATTGCATAATCATTTGCACCTGTTTGAGGCAAATTTGTATTTGTATAATTGCTTGTATTTCCTGCTGTATTTAATGTATTAATTGAGTTTACTCTATTAAGTGTATTAACACCATTAGCTGTATTAACTGTATTTGTATCTGTATCTTGTATAAAGATTGTATCTGTATTATCTGTTGCTAATACAACTGTAGCTCCTAATAAAATTATTACTAACATTACTAAAAAAACTTTTTTTAAATTTGTCATCTGAATTCTCCCTCACTTATTAACTAATTTACTATTATTATTCTTAATCTATAAATATTTATACTACAAATTTATTTATTATGCAATACTTTTTTTGCTTTTTTATAAAATTTATTTTAATTGTAATATTTTTGTAGTATAATAGTAATGTTACAGAAACATTACATTAAAGGAGCGTTCTATGAACACAAAATATATCGAAAAATTAGAATTTAATAAAATAATAGAAATTTTAGCAAATTCTTGCCTAACATATATAGGGAAAGATCTAGCAAATAATTTAACCCCTCAAAATAATAAAGCTTTAGTTGTCTTAATCCTTAGGGAAACTAGTGAAGCGGTTACTTTACTTTATAAAAAGAATTTTCCAAATATTATTCCAATTGTAGATATTACTCATATAATCAAAACTTTAGAAAGTAATTCTATTTTAAGTGCAAAAGCTTTACTAGATGTTTCTAAAATATTAAAATTATCAAGCGCTTTGAAAAACTATTTTTATGAAGATAATGAAACTCCTATAGATTCATTTCCAATATTAGAGCAACATTTTTCTGGTTTATATACTAATTTATCTGTTCAGGAAGTTATTGAAAAATCTATTATAGATGAATTCACTATTTCAGATAATGCATCAACCATCTTAAGTGCTATTAGACGAAAACAACGAAAATTAGAAGAAACAATAAAGGATAAATTAAACGCTTTTATTCATTCTTCAAACTATTCTAAATATATACAAGAAAACCTAATTACAATTAGAAATGACCGATATGTTATACCAGTAAAAGAAGAATATAGAACAATGATTAATGGATTTATTCATGATTTTTCGAAAGCTGGTTCTACTGCTTTTATAGAACCTATGAATATTTTTGAATTGAATAATGAGATTGCCACTTTAAAATCTGAAGAAGCTAAAGAAATAGAAAAAATATTAGCAAATTTAACTGGTCTTCTTTATCCTATTATAGAAGAAATAAAAAACACATCAGAATTAATTGGTAAACTAGATTTTATCTTTGCTAAAGCTTCATATGCTATTAAAACTAAAGCTATAGAACCTGAAATTAATGATAAGAAATTTATTAATTTAATTAATGCAAGACATCCTTTAATAAATGAGTCTTTAGTTGTTCCAATTAATATTAATATAGGAATTAACTTCTCTTCTTTAGTAATTACTGGACCAAATACTGGTGGAAAGACTGTTAGCCTAAAAACTGTCGGTTTACTTACTTTAATGGCTTGTAGTGGTCTTCATATTCCTGCTGACGAGCATAGTAGTATATATGTATTTGATAATGTTTACGCAGATATTGGAGATGAACAAAGTATAAAAGACTCTTTAAGTACTTTTTCTTCACATATGTGTAATATTATAGAAATGTTAAATACTTCTACTTCTGAAAGCCTTATTCTTCTTGACGAGCTTTGTACTGGTACAGACCCAATTGAAGGTAGTAGTTTAGCAATTAGCATATTAGAATCATTCTATAACAAAGGTTTACTTACAATTGCAACCACACATTATCCAGAAATAAAAAACTATGCACTAGTAACTGATGGTTTTGAAAATGCTAGTTCTGAATTTGATTTAGTTAATTTAAAGCCAACTTATAAGTTATTATTAGGAATACCTGGAAAAAGTAATGCTTTTGAAATAAGTAAAAAGCTAGGTCTAGACAATGAAATAATTGAAAGAGCTACCTCATATATAGCTTCCGACAATATTAGTATTGAGGAATTGTTAAAAAGTATTTATGATAACAAGTTAGAAATAGAAAAAGAAAAGGAAGAAATAGATAAAAATTTATCTCAAGCAGAACTTCTTAGAAAAACTTTAGAAAATAGAAATACTGACATAAAACAAAAGGAACTTTCAATTATTGAAAATGCAAAAATTGAAGCACGAAAAATCCTACTAGATGCCAAAGCTCAAGTAAGCGATGCGATTAAAGAAATTAACAATATTTATGATAATGTTAATTCTACTTCTATTAAGGATTTAAACAATATACGAAATAATATAAATTCTTCTATTAAAGAAACTGTAACTTTTTCTTCTACTAACGAAAAGCAAAAAAATGCTTCTTTAAATAAAAAAGATGTAACTATTGGTATGAATGTATATATTACAAATTTAAACCAATATGGTACTGTTCTCTCAAATGTTAATAAATCGAACCAAGTTCAAGTGCAAATTGGTAGTGCTAAAATGATGATTGATTTAGCAAATCTTGTTAAATCTAATGTGTCACCTACTAAGAGCGGTAAGCTAACTAGTACCTCTTCATATAAAACAAATAAGGCTAAAACTGCTGTAACTGAAATCAATGTAATTGGCTATAATGTTGAAGATGCAATTTTTACAATAGACAAATATTTGGATGATTGCTATTTAGCAAAGCTAAGTACTGTACGAATTGTACACGGAAAAGGCACTGGTACATTACGAAAAGGAATTCATTCATTTTTAAAAACGAATTCTCATGTTAAAAGTTTTAGATTAGGTACTTTTGGCGAAGGAGAAATGGGAGTTACCGTTGTTGAATTAAAATAGATATGAATAAAGGACAGAATTTAATTCTGTCCTAGTTTTTTAAAAATGTTTTCCTCTTTTTTTAGGTTTATCTTCTTCTCTGTTGTTATCTTTATCTTCATTTTCTTCTTTTTTATCTTTTTGTTCTTCTAGTATATCTTCTTTGTCTGTTTCTTCATCTTTAAATCCTATATTTGAATATGGTATTTTTCCCATTTTTTCTTTCGGATGTTTTTTACTATAGTTATATTCTATAACAGCAAATACAATTCCTGCTATTGCAACAAGTGCTGTAAATGTAACAATTACTATTTTTATAATGTTATTATCTTTTAATTCTTCTCCTGTATTTGGTGTTTCATCTAATGTCGCAACCGCTTCTACTGCTTCTTCTTTTATAACTTTAATTTTATATGTTGTTACTTTATCACTATCTTTTGCTTTTACAAGTATTGTAATTATATTTTCTCCCTCTTTAAGTTCTTCATTTCCTGTTATTTCTACTGTATAATCTTCTTTACTTGCTATTGCTTCTACATCTATTTTTGTAATGTCATTTGCAACATTTACGCTGTATTCGTATACTTCACTAGAGAATTCTGGACTATAAGAAAGCTCTACTTTTTCTTCTTCTAGATTTACCCCTTGTAGTTTTAAGCTTTTTAATAGAATTTTTTCTTCTGGTTTTGGTTCATCAATAATATTTGGTGTATCATCTTCTTTTGCCGCTCTTCTTATATTTACTGTATATACGTTTCCAGATGCTAATGTTATTTTTACAGTATTTGTTCCTTCTTCTAATTTTACATTATTACCTTTGTTTATTGTATAAGATTCCCCATTGCTTGTTGTTACTGAAATTTTAGCATTTGTTACATCATTATCAACTTTTACAGTAATGTTCTTAGAAGGATTGTTGTAAGTTTTTCCTGCCACTACTAATTTTTTTATAGTTGCTTTTGTCTGTGTATTAGAAGATCCTCCATTTGAAGAACCTCCTCCTGAATTTCCACCAGAAGGTGTTGTTGGCTTTACTGTTATAGTTGCTTTGCAACTAGTAGCATCAACTTCATCTGTATTAACATCACACATTTCTCTTCCTGAAAAATTTATATAATATTTGGTTTCTTTTGTTACTGATGGTGCTTTATATGTATATGTCGCTAAACTTTTAGTTCCACTTTGGCTTGTTCCAAATATACTTTTTCCATTTGGCTCTCCACCAGACGCCTTAACAAATGTACATTCTCCATCACTTGCTGATATAGTCCAGCCAGTTAATGCTACAGATGATGAAACATTTACTGTAAATTCTTCTCCAGAATTTACAGTTTTACTAGTTGCAGATAATGTAGTTTTTATTGCACTTACTGGTTTCATACTATATATTCCTAATACAAAAATTATAACTAATAAAATTATACTTATTTTCTTTTTCATTTCTTTTTCCTTTCTATAATGAAATATTATAATTTCCAGCTGCTGCTTTTAGAGTTCTAGCTGCATCTACTGTTGTTACTTTTCCATCTCCATTTACGTCTCCCGCTGATAATTTATTTCCTTCTAATTTATAATTTCCAGCTGCTGTTTTTAAAACTCTAGCTGCATCTACTGTTGTTACTTTTCCATCTCCATTTACATCTCCAAGTACTATTGCAGTATATTCTTTATTTGTAGAGTTATCTTTTATTTTATACCCTGTTCCAATTGCGTCTGTATCTACTTTCTTTACACCATCTTTTGTTACTTCATAATTTGTAAATTTTAATATACTTGCTAATTCTTTAATTGTAAGGTTTGGTATTGCTTTTATATTTGAATTTGATATTTCTGCTTTTTTAGTTACACTTGTTCCACAAGGTGCTAAATATTTGCTTGCAATATAACCTATTTTTCCATTAGCTAGTTTTACTTTGTCCCAATCTAATCCATTAGCATTTGCTGTTTTTCTTTCTAATACTGCAACTACCGTATCTCTTCCAGAAATACAATCAACCCTTGCTCCACTTGTTGACGGTGTAGAACGTACCATAATATCTGTTCCAGTTGTATAATATAAATCTCCATCTTTTTCAGTTAGTGCTGTTGGCATTTTATTTGCTACTGGCATATTATCATAAACTGGAATTACAAAGTTTAGTGCTCCATCAATTATATTATTATCTGAATATGTATTATATAATTTACTTGATTGGCTATTTGGATCTTTTATATTTGTCATATATTGATGTGTAAATAATTGATTTTTTGTTACTGTTTGTGTTTCTCCAGCTTTTAAGATTCTATTTCCTACAACATCCCATTTAGTAAAGTAAATTGTATTTTGCCCTGCTGCATTATAGCTTGATGAATATTTTTGAGCACCACCTACAATTGCTTTATATGGTGTATCCCATCCATTATTTTTTGCATATATTAACCCGTTTGTTACAGCATTTCCTGTATCATATGCCCCAAAATTGAAGAAATTATAATAACCAGAATATTGGTTTCCATCTGTATATGTAAATGTATATGTTCCTGATGAAGAATTGCTTCCATTTGAACCCACTTCTTGTAGAATTTTAATTGCTATGGCATATGGACTAGTTTGACTAGCAGCTCCTGCCTCCATAATAATTTGAGCATATGACATTGTTACATTTTTTCCATCTTTATTAAATGTAACACTACCTTTCATAAATGTATTTTTTAATATATTTTGTACAGTTTCAACTTTATAGCTACTATTATATGAACTTTCTAAAAACTGAAACATTTTTTTATCACTGTCTAAAAAGTTTCTTGGATCCATGTAATATTTTATTATATCTGCTGATGCACAAGCATATCCACTTTCTACATTTCCACAACTACACTTTGATAAAGCATCTGCACTAGTATGCACTCTATTATGTCCATGATTTGTTTCATTTGCAACAAGATCGTCCCAACTAATTCCTGTGTAATAAGCATCAAACGTCCATGTTGGATGTTGTTCTTGTATTTGTCTTAAATAGGTTTTATAGCTTTCAGGAAATGCATCTATTCCACTTTTTATAGATTGTGTATATGTACTTGCAGCATCTGACACATTCATTAGTCCCATAAAACTGTATGATAGTATACATATAATTATTAGACTTGCTATTACTTTCTTTTTTATTAAAAATGCTCTATTTTCTAACATTTTCCCCTCCAAATTTATTTGTAAAATTATCCTATTTTAGTATAATTAGTATATCACTGTTGATAAATGTTAGTCAATGAATTAGCATCTTGTAATACAATTGTAATATTGTGTCTTTTTGTAAAAAATATGTTGACAATATATTTTTTGTATGTTACTATTTAATTCGGAAGTAGAACATTGGGAATCATATTTTACAGAAATGGAGGTGAATGCCCAATGCCAACCAACGGAACTATGTCTTATATTATAAGTATGCTTAGACAAATTAATCAAACCACATCAGTTTTATCTCAAAACCAGAACTTATTATTTGAACAATTTAAAATCTTAGAGCAAAAAGTTGATAACAATTACATTAAACTTGATGAAAAAATCAATCAATTAGATAAAAAATTCGATGACAAAATTGATAAACTTGATAAAAAATTTGATGAAAAGATTGATAAGCTTGATAACAAAATAAATCAAATCGATAAGAAATTTGATAATAAAATTAATCAGCTTGAACAAACTATTGTAAGTATGCAAAAAGAAATCAAAGATATGCATGAAGATATTACTACAATATATACTTTAGAAACTGATTCTCGTAAAAAATTACAAAAAATTATGTAGAGCAAACAATAACGCCTTCATATATGAATTAGAGTGAAATTTCTCCTACGTATTGAACTAAAAATATCATAAAAAAGAAGTGATTTAAGGGCTGAAATCACTTCCTTTTTGTTTATTTTCGTTCTTGTATATATTTTCTTATTATTATAAATATAAGCCCACCTATCGAACATACAACTATAACTAAGAAAACAATAGTCCCTGTATTTAAATTGTTTTTACTTATATCTTCTTCATTTGTTTCTTCTATACTTGTTGCTCTCGCTTCTTGTTCTTCCTCTTCCACAGTTTTCTTGTAAACATTTATTATATAATCTTTTTTTGTAACACCATCTTTTGCAACTACACTAATTGTTATTATATTTTCTCCAAACTGAAGGTTTTCGTTTCCTTGTATTGTTACATTTGCGCCTTCTATTTGAGGAACTGCTAAAATGTTTAAATTTTCAAATGAACTTCCTATTTTTGTACTATATTCAAATATATCCGCACTAAACTCTGGTATTAATGTAACGTTTTCTATAGCCAAATTTTCTAAACTTGCATTTGCCAAGTCTGGATTACTTGTTTTGGTAACATTTATTATATAATTTTTAGTTGTTTTTTTATCAGGTGCTGTAACTTTTATATTTATTTTATTTGTTCCTACTGCTAATCCAGTATTTCCTGTTATGTCAATACTTGCATTGCTATCTTCTGGGATAGCATTTACCGTTATATTATCAATATTATCCCCAACTACTATACTATAATTAGTCGTATTTTTATTAAATCTTGGACTTAATCCTTCTACATTTAAATGTAGCTCTTTTAAATTTGCGTTTTTGCTTACACTGTTACTTGTATTATTGTTTGTTCCTGTACTTGGCTTATTTGTACTTCCTCCACTTGGTTTATTTGTTGTTCCTCCTGATGTACCGCCAGAGCTTCCTCCTGTGCCACCTCCAGTTCCTCCATTATTGTTTGTAGGAGGTGTTACTGGCTTTTCTTGTATTGTAACACTTGTACCTGAAAAACTAGGATTTATATTTGTTTCATTTGGAGAATAGAAATCTCCGCTTACAGAAAAACTTGCTTTTCCTGTAGCTTTTGCTCTAAATTTAAAAGTTACAATGGTTCCCCCTGTTTTTGGATTGTCTCCTCCTGTTGGATCTGTCCATGTATATATTGCTCTTCCGTTTAGAAAAACTACTATTACTTGGTCCTGAAACATAATCCACTTTACTTGTATCTACTGTTACTCTTGCAGTTAGTGTCGCAACAGATGCTCCACTTAAGTTTACACTTACACTAAACTCATCCCCTATATTGACTGTAGACTTACTTGCTGATAAACTTATTGTTCCTGCTGCTTTTGCTTTACTACCATATAGCAATATTAGTATAAAAAAAATAATACATAAATATACTTTTACTTTTTTCATAAACTTACTCTCCTTTAATTATTGAACAATCAATTTTGTTTCTAATATATGCTTTTGTATTTTTAATACATCTAGTGAATTTGGTAATTGTCCATTTTTAGATATATTACCAGCTTTTAAAAACACTCCTGTTATTAATTTAGTTTCTAATATGTGTTTTTGTAATACCAATACATCTAAGGAATCTATTAATCCATCTCCATTTACATCTCCATATATAATAAATGTATATTTATACACTTCATTTTCATCACTATCTTTTAGTATTAATTTTGAATCTGTCCCTATTTTATCTGTATTACTTAGCAAGTCACCTTTACTATTGTAAAATTCCATAGTTAAATTTGTACTAATTAATGTCTTTATATCATTTACCGTATTCTTAGTTACATCTATTTTACTTATTTCATCTCCATCTACTTTTAGGCTTTCATCAATTTCTAATGTAATATCTTGATTTATTTCTTTTACTGTAAGCATACATTTTGATTGTATATTTTCATTTTTACTTTTTGCAATAATTTCTGTTGTCCCTACTGCTTTTGCAGTTACCATTCCATCACCAGTTATACTTGCTATTTCTGGATTTGTTACAGACCATAAGATTTCTTTGTTGCTTGCATCTTCTGGTAAAACATTTGCGAAAATATGAGTTTTTGATCCTACAAGTAATTCTAGTTTTTCCTTTGATAAGGATATATTTTCGACTTTCGAATATACTGTAATTTCAATAGAATCTGAAACCTTTCCATCTAAAGTTTGTGCAGTAACAGTTGCTGTTCCTGCTCCTATTGCTGTTATTACACCATTTTCAACTGTTAATACATTTTCATTGCTAGAACTCCATACAATTTCTCCTTTTGCTTCACTCGGCTGTATTTCAATTTTTACATTGTTTGTACTTCCTTTATTAATCGTTGTATTATCTATACTTAATTTTATAGATGTAATTGAAACTTCTGGAACTTCCTGTAAATAGCTTTGGAAAACATAACCTACTATTCCATTTTCAAGTTTTATTTTATCCCATCTTTCACCAGATTGAACTCCCCTTTTTATTCTTGTAAATGTATCAGTTTTTGATATTGTTGTTAATATTTCATGAGCTGTTGATGGTCCAGACCTCACATTTAATTTTCCTGTAACATTTGCATACATCTTTTTATCATCAGCCACATAGTCTGATTCTAGAATATTCGGACTTTCTGTAGCATACTCTGGCATGTTTTCATACACTGGTATAACAAATCCAATTGAAGAAGATAACATTCCGTTTGATGAATAAGCTTTATGAATTCCACTTGATTCACTATAAGGTGCTAGGCAGTTCGTCATATACTGATGCCAAAATAGGTTTCCTCCTCTATCATCATTTACGTCAAATTTTTGTAAATATAGCGTATTTTGTCCTACAGATATATAACTACTTCCAATAAATACTGCTCCACCTTTTATTGCTCTTTCTGGAGTATTCCATGGTATTATTAAATTTGCTTTTACTTCTTCTGATGCTCCTTTTCCATCTTTTGCAAATTGTAATCCATTTTTAATCGCACCTAGAGGTTCTGTTGAACTTGTTGCACCTATATTATAAAAATTATATAATCCTTCAAATCCCGCAACAGTTCCACTTATTGAATTATGTGTTATAAATGGTCCTACTTCTTGCTTTATTCTTGATGCTAAATGATATGGACTAACTCCTGAATATATTCCTGCATTCCAAATTAAATCCGAATACCTTTCTTGCATATTAACTGTCTGTCCATTCTCCGTTCTATAGCTTACTTGTCTATTATAAAATTCAGTTCCATATAATATCTTCTCTACTCCATCTTTAGAGTTTGTATTTGGATCATAGGATAGTTTTTCAAATTGAAAGATACGCACATTATTTAAAAAGTTTCTTGGATCCATTGTATATTCTACTGCTTTTTTTGATGCATTTACCCAACCCTTATCAATTTCTACATTATAAATTCCATTATCTGTACACTTCCAATAGTCTGAATATGATAATGGTACTAAGTTTTTATCATTTCTATACTCTTGTGATATAACATAGTTCCAATCAAATCCTGTATATAAAGCGGTAAATTCCCAATTGGGATATTGTTTTTTAAGTTCGTACAAATATGGCTTATAGCTATCTGGAAAGTTTTCAATCCCCTTCTTTTTAACAGATGCTACTGATTTTGTAGAAATTAATAGCATTAAAAAGCAAAAAAATACTGTATATTTAAAAAATGTTTTTCTTTTCATAACATTCTCCTTCATATACAGTATTTCCTATTTTCACTTTTATATAACAACTATATTGTTTTTAATTTTTAGTTTTTTTACCTTTACTATTTTTTAAATATCTCATAACAAAAACTGTAACTGTAGCACTTACTATAACTAGTGCAACTTCTAATACAATGAACCATATAAGTGGAATACTAACTATAATTCTTTCTGTTTTTTGTTTCTCAGGTTCTGCATTAGTATGTAAAGTTTCATCTATTTCTAGTTTTTCTTCTCTTGTTACTTTAATAGTATATATCACTTCTTTTCCATCACTTGAAAGTTTTAATGTAATTGTATTTTCTCCAACTTTAAGTTCTTCATCTAATCCAGAAATTTGAACTATATCATTGTATTCATACACTTCTTTTTCTATTTTTAGCGTTTTTGTATCGTTTGTAATATTACAAGTATAATCAAAAGTTTTTATATTAAATTCTTTATCTAAACTAACTTCTACTTCCTCTCCATTTTCTTTAACTCCAATTAACTTTAAAGAATGAATTCCAAGTTCTGGTTTGGCTTCTTCTTTTTCCTTTGTTTCAACAATTTTTTCTGTTTTTTTATTTTCTACCTTTTTTGTTGTCGTTGTTTTATTTGTTGTATTAGGTGTAGGTGTTGGTGTTACTGGTGTTGTAGAAGCTGGTTTTTCGCTAATTTTTATACTTTTGCTTGCTGTAGATGTTACTTCTACTGGATTTGCTCCTGTTGTGCTTACATCTATCGGTGTTACTGTAATAGTTCCTGTTCCAACAGATTTTGTAGTTCTGTTATAGTCATACTACCTTCTACCCATTGTGTTCCACTTGTGCTAAGTGAAATATTAGAATTTCCACTAATTTTAACTTTTCCGTTAATTCCAGAAATTGTTACGCTAAAGCTATCTCCTACATATGCAGAAGACTTATTTATACTCATTCCAATTCCAGCTGCATATACCTTTGAATTAAATGCTATTGCTATAACAGAAAAAACTATTATTAAGATTAAATTCTTTACTATCTTTTTCATTACTATTCCCCTTTATTTCAATGTTATTTTTTGTACATCCATAATATGATTTTTGATTAATGTATAATCTAATGCTGATATTTTGTTGTCTCCATTAACATTCGCTGCTGCTTTAGCATTAACATCTGTTATTTCTTGCACATCCATAATATGGTTTTTTATTAGTGTATAGTCTAACGCTGATATTTTTCCATCACAATTAACATCTGCATATATAATACATGTATATTCTTGTAATACCTGCTTTGATTGTTTTTCAATAATTTGTACTTGTGTATTAGTTGTTATATATGAATCGTCTTTTAATATATTATTATCTTTATTTTTTACTATTATATCTAGCTTATCGCTCAATTTTATTTTCTTTTTAAAATCTGTAACGCTTACCTTTTCTCCAATTTTAGATATCTTATCATTCTCTTCTTTCAAGGTTCCTAATTCTACATTCTGTCCTTCTTCTAATTTGTGAACATTTACTTTAATAGTTGCCTTTTTTGCTTCCTGTTCAGTAGTTACTGTAATATCAGCTGTTCCTTCTTTTATGGCTGTTACTATCCCCTCTTTTGAAACTGTCACAATATTTTCATCACTTGAAGTCCAAGTCACATTTTTATTTTCTATAGATTCTGGTGTTACAGTATAATCAATACTTGCTTTTTTTCCTACTAATAAATTTGTTTCTTTTTTAGAAATACTAACTTTTATTTCTTGTACTGTAACCTCACAAGTTGCTATTTTTCCTCTATCTTCCGTTTTAGCAGTTATTGTTGTTTTACCTTCTTTTAAAGCTGTTATTTCTCCACTATTAGAAACTATTGCAACATCTTTATTGCTACTTGTCCACGTTACTTTTTTATTTAGTGCTGTGTCTGGTTTTACAGTAGCTACTAATGTTTCTTTTTTACCTTTCATTAATGTAGTCTTTTCTTTATTTAATGTAACTGTACTTACTCTTTTAGGATCTTTTTTCTCTAATCCATAAAATGCTACAAGTGCATTACAATCCGCTCTTGCTAAATTTTGTATATCTTTTTCTGAATCTAAAAACTGCGCATCATGTCCTTTCATAAAGCAATGCTCTATAAGAACTCCAGGTATTCCTTCACCTTTTGCAAGGTCTGCACCTCTATCTTCCGAATCACCCTTCATTGGATAACGTATTACTGCATAATAATCTGCAACACTACCATCAGAATATTCCCATTTTGGCCCAGTATCACCACAAAGTCTTGTTTTTACTCCTCTATTTGCAATTCCTAATTTTGATAACTCATTTAATACTAAATTACCAAATTTAGTTGATTGCTCATTATATTTAGGTAATAATTTATTCGCCGTCACAAACACTTCTGCTCCATTTTGATTTGGTGTAGCATAGTCATTTATATGAATACTTATCATCATATCTGCATTGTTATTTCTCGCAACCATTCCTCTATCTGGTAATTCCATCTCATAATCACTAGGAAGTCCATCATGTGTCATAATTACTTTTATACCTTCATATTCATTTAAATAATCTCTTAAATACCTTGAAATTTTTAGAGTAATATCACGTTCAACAAGACCTAGTTCATTGTTTGCAGTTCCTGTCATCTTTCCTCCATGTCCTGGATCAATAACTAATACAATTTCTTTTTGGTTAACTGCTTGTACAATACTAGACAAGTCAAATATTACAAATATCATTACTAATAAAATAGATAATATCTTTGTAATTATTTTCAATTTTTCCATCCCCTTTATGTTTATTTATTGTATTATTTAGAAGTAATTTTTTCAAGTATCTTTTTTACATAATTTTGATTTTTTTAACATTAGATAATAATTAAATAAACATATAGTAATATAAGATTAAAAATTCCGTTCTCCAAGGCGTTTTAGAATAATTGGTTTAAAGGAATTACTCAACACATTATACTTAGAATAAGAAATATCAACGCCTTGCTCGGTATGGTCGAACTCATTTTTACTCTTATATTACTATATGTTCATAGATGTTATTAATAAAATTATTATCTAATAACATTTTTAATATTAATATTTTCTTAATTGACATTATAAAAAACAAAAATTATAATAAAATAGATTATAGGAGATATTTTTATGAGTGATATAAATGAAAATTCAAATTTAGATGAAAATTTTAAAGAGCAAGTTAATAAATCAAAGGATAAAAAATTTACAATTTTTAATATTGCTTTAATTGTATTAATTTTTGCAGGCCTTTTAGCTTATATGATTATAGTAGATGGCCTAGATAATATTTTGAAAGTTTTAAATTCTGTTAACTATTATTGGGTGCTAGCAGGTCTTATTTGTATGGTACTTTCTTGGATTAGTGAAGCAATGTGTCTTCATATACCAATTGCCAAATTATATCCAAATCAAAAATTTACTAATTCCATTAAAATTATGATGATTGGACAATTATTTAATAACATCACTCCTTTTTGTTCTGGTGGGCAACCAATGCAAGCTTATTATATGCATAAAGACGGAAAAAGAGTAAGTGATGCTTTCTCTATTTTTTCTATGAAATTTGTTATTTCACAAACTGCTCTTGTTATATTTACATTAGTAGTCACAATATTTCAGTGGAATTATTTCAAATCATTAATGGATAACTTCTTTCTTCTTGCAATCTTTGGCTTTGGCGTAAATATTATTGCTATTATATTTATTTTAATTATTGGAATTAATCATAAATTAGCAATTAATATTGTAAAGCCTATTATAAAATTTTTAGGAAAACTTCATATCTTAAAGAATGTAGATGAAAAAATTGAAAATTTAACAAAAAGTTTTGAAAATTTTAATTACAAATTCAATGAAATGAGAAAAGAAAAAAAGGTTGTTATACAAATGTTTATTGCCGCGACTATACAATCACTTTTTTATTATGCTATTACTTACATGGTTTATCGTGCTTTTGGAAATAGTGGTGTAAGCTTATTTACCATTATTCCTGCACAAGCCTTCTTATTAATGCTTATGACCTTTATTCCAACACCTGGTTCTGGCGGTGGTGCAGAAGGTGGATTCTTGCTAATCTTTAATACAATTTTCCGTGAAGGAACGATCAATATTTCTATTCTATTTTGGAGAATGTATACATTTTATTTGCCTATCATTATAGGAGCTCTTTTCTTAATTCCGTTTAAGAAAAAATCATCTGCCAAAAAGAAAGGAAGAGTGTAGTTTTCTACACTCTTCCTTTCTTTTTGGCAGCTTTCACCTTGGCCTTTTTTGCGCTTGACTTTCCTGCTCTGGAAGCAGACTCTCTCTTGTTTAAATCCAGCCTTCCTCTGGCTTTTTCTACATACGCAGAATTAATATTAGGCAATCTCTTTGTCAGGTCCTGGTAAACTGTATTCCTCGAGTAGCCAGTCTCTTTTGCTACCTGACGAACAGTAGTCTTTTTTCTAATGTACCGTTTGTAATAATCCAGTACTCTTTTTACTGTTTCATCATCGTAGTAAGAATTGTAATATTTTTTCATACGTTTCCCTCCTATACATTCCTTTATTGGGTTACGTTTATATTTCACCATGTTATGTCAATTTGTGTAACAGCTTGCTTTTTATATCTTACTCTATCGATATAGACAAGTTGTGGTTATTTTAGCAAAAAAATAAGGCTTTCAATTTCTTGAAAGCTTTGTTACTTTTGGTTGGGCTGGCTAGATTCGAACTAGCGCATGCCAGAGTCAAAGTCTGGTGCCTTACCGCTTGGCTACAGCCCAATGTAAAATTAATGGGGTGGAAGATGGGACTCGAACCCACGATCTCCAGTGCCACAAACTGGCGCGTTAACCAACTACGCCACATCCACCATTTTGCACTGTTACATCATTTTGCAACAGTGCAATTATTATTTTACCTAATTTTAAATTGTTTGTCAATATTTTTTGGTGGATTTTATATTCTTTTTTATAATTTTATTCTTTTGCCCAAATAATTAGTCTTCCTTTACTATCATCTGTACAAGTTGATAGTGATATTTCTCTTGCGCCTTTTGTGTCTCTTGTAACATATTCTGCGTCTGTTTCTGTTGTTTTGTATATATTGTAAATTGTATATTTAATTTTTTTACCAGTATTGTCTGTTATGTATATAATATCACCATTTGATAGTTGTTTGTTTTTTCCAAAAAATGCACCATTTCTATAATTGTGGCCATAAATTGTTGTATTTCCTACTTTATTTAGCCCTGGTCCATAGTAATATGCAACTGAAAGCTGTATAGACTTTGGAGTTACTTTATCCAATACTGGATATTTTATACCTGTTTTTGGTATTTCAATTATTCCTAATACATTATATCCTTTATATGTTGGAACTTTTTTTGAGCTACCATTTCCTCCACCACTACTTGATGGTGGTGTAATTTCATTTACTGGATCAATTATAGTTGATATTGTATTATCTCCTATTGTATTATCATCTGATATAGTATTTCCTAACTGATTTTCATATTGTGACATAAATTCTTCTGCTTCTTTATCTATATAATATTTTCTATAAAAATCATATCCTAAAAAAGCAACAAGTCCTAAAATGGCAACAATAACAACAATTAATATTATTGTGAGTACATTACTATATTTACTATTAAATTCATTATTAAACATACTTTTCTCCTCCATTTTCTCATTTGTTATACTCTCATATTAATATTATATCACAATTTGTCGCTTTTTCATATAGTTTTATACTATTTTTTCTCCTAGTGGCTTTCCTGCAAGCAAGTGAAAATGTAAGTGTCCCACTTCTTGTCCTCCATCTTTTCCACAATTTACTATTACTCTATAACCTTTTTCTTTTACTCCTTGGTCTTTTGCTATTTTATTAATTACTGTATAAATTTTTCCTATTAATATTTCATCTTCTTTTTCTAATTCTACTAAAGATTTAATGTGTTTTTTAGGAATAACTAATATATGAATTGGTGCTGCTGGATTAATATCTTTAAATCCTAATATTTCCTCATCTTCATATACTTTTGTTGAAGGTATTTCACCTTTTATTATTTTACAAAATATACAATCTTCCATAATAATTCTCCTTATCTATTTTTTATCAATACAAATGGGTCGACGTGGTCGTCGACCCCTACAGTATACACATTGTATAATATATATATTATAATTCTTCTATTTTTCTAATATTGCTTTAATACGTCTTACCCCTGCTGAGCTTGCTTCTTCTTTTTTAATTTTGAATATTCCAAGTTCAGATGTGTTTTTAACATGAGGTCCGCCACATAATTCTTTAGATACATCTCCAATTGAATATACTGTAACTATATCTGGATACTTTTCAATAAACATACACTCTGCACCAGATGCAATCGCTTCTTCTTTTTTCATTTCTTCTACTTTTACTGGTAGAGCTTGTTTAATCCATTCATTTACTAAATCTTCTACTTTTTGTTTTTCTTCATCTGTTAATTTGTGGTCACATGAAAAGTCAAAACGCATTCTTTCAGCTGTAATATTTGAACCTTTTTGATGAACATCTTTATTTATTACAATTTTCAATGCTGCATTTAAAAGGTGAGTTGCTGTATGGTAACAAATTGTTTCTTCGCTTTGATCTGCAAGTCCACCTTTAAACTTTTTGTCTGACCCCATTCTTGATTTTGCTTGATGTTCTTTAAATAGTTTTTCAAATTCTTGCATATCAATCTCATACCCTTGTTCACGAGCTAAATCGCTTGTTACTTCTGGTGGAAATCCATATGTATCATATAATCTAAATACTACTTGTCCATTTATTTTTTTTGTACCTTCAGCTTTTATTTTAGTAATTACCTTTTCAAATTCTCTTTCTCCATGAGAAAGTGTTTTAACAAATTTATCTTTTTCTTCTATTATAACTTGTTTAATTATATCTTTATTTTTTTCTAATTCTGGATACATCTCTTTTAGAGTTTCTATATTTAGGTCGATTAATCCTAATAACTCACTTAAATCAATTTCTAATTTGTTTAAGTGTCTTGTCATTCTACGAATTAGCCTTCTTAATACATAACCACGATCAACATTGCTTGGTCTTCCACCATCAGATATAATCATCATACTAGAACGTAAATGTTCAGCAACTATTCTTCTGCTACTAATTTCATCGTGTTTTGCAAGTGTTTGTAATTTTTCCATAATAGGTGCAAAAATTTCCGTATCATATGGTGTTTCTTTTCCTTGTAATAACATGTTCATTCTTTCAAGTCCAAGTCCTGTATCAACGTTTTGTTGTTTTAA
Source organism: Clostridia bacterium (assembly GCA_022799315.1). Classification (GTDB taxonomy): domain Bacteria; phylum Bacillota; class Clostridia; order TANB77; family CAG-508; genus RGIG8482. The sequence continues at coordinate 99,811 of JAAWOE010000002.1, forward strand.
TTTTGTATAGCCATTTTTATCTTTGTAGTATTCCATAAATACGTTGTTCCAAATTTCTACATATTTACCACAACCACAAGATGGATTACAATCTTTAGAACATGGTTCTTTACCTGTATCATAAAACATTTCTGTATCTGGTCCACAAGGTCCTTCTTCTCCTGCAATCCACCAGTTATCGTCTTTACCAAAATAGTATATATGGTTTTCTGGCATTCCTACGCTTTTCCAGATGTTTGCAGATTCTTCATCACGTGGTGCATCTTCATCCCCTGCAAATACTGTTACAGATAATTTTTCTACTGGAATACCTAATTCCTTTGTTAAGAATTCAAAACTCATTTTTATAGATTCTTCTTTAAAGTAATCTCCTAATGACCAGTTACCTAGCATTTCAAAATATGTTAAATGACGGTTATCTCCTACTTCATCTATATCTACTGTTCTTACGCATTTTTGATAATCTGTAAGACGTGTTCCTTCTGGGTGTCTTTCTCCTAAAAGATATGGCACAAGTGGTTGCATTCCCGCTGTTGTAAATAAAACTGATGGATCATTTTCTGGAATAAGTGGTGCACTTGGAATAACTTTATGTCCATGATTTTCAAAAAATTTTAAATATTTATTTCTTATATCAATTGCTTTCATATAATCTCGCTCCTCTTTTTATTATGTCCAAAATTATATTACACAATACCAAAAAAAGCAAGAGTTCTCTTGCTTTTTAACAATAAACATGTCTTCTAA
>JAAWOE010000013.1 GCA_022799315.1 Clostridia bacterium
ATACTTACTTTTCTACGGTTTAGTAGGAATGACTATTATAGCATTTGCCTTGATTATTGCAATAGTAGTAATTTTGAGCAAATAATAAAAGCACCACATATGCTCTGCCAAGCTTTGTGGTGTTTATCATAAATATATATGGTAGCACACATTTCTGTGGCTCTCATTTTCTATTTTTATTATACATTCATTTTTTTGTTTTGTCAAATGTAATTCATCAAAAATTATCGTTCTAAGTCTCCGTCTTCTTTTATTTCTTTGTTTCTTTCTAGATTTTTAGAAATGAGATATGTTGAATCATTTTTCTTTTTATATATAGAAAATCCCAAATCGCTATAAAATCCAAATAGATAATCTCTCATTTCAGCTTCTACAGCTTTACAGCCTATACTTCTTGAATAATTTTCAGCTTCATTTACTAATCTTTTAGCTATGCCTCTATGTCTATATCTTTCTTCTACAAATAACCCTTGAATAAACGAATAACTTTCTCTTTTGTTTAACTCTAACATTATATAACCAACTAATTCACTTTCCATCCCATCATCATTTAACAAAGAAGCAACATAAGCATTATAAGTGTTTTTTTCACTAAATATCTTATCCCAAATCCAATATCCATATCCGATGTCCCATACCTACATTACAGCCATGGTCATCTAAAAGTTTTTCATATAAATCATTTACAGTTTCTTTATCTTCTTCTTTTATTTTTCTATATATAATATTCATATCAATTTTCTCCGTAACTCACTAAATATTGTAATAATTGTACTATATTTTTGAAAATCTTACAATAACTTTCCTTATTATGTATTTAAATGTTATATGCATTAATGCGTGGCGAAGCGATAGCAACAGCCACGACACTCCCTATATGTAATACGGGAGTAACTTTGTATAAACAAAACTATGTAATGTAGATATATCAGTGAACACAAGAAAAGGCATAGATGTAAAATACTTAAACTAAATTATCAGCATAAAAAGTGTTCTTATAAGACGTTAAATCCCATAAGAACACCCAGACTGGAGCGGATGGCGGGAATCGAACCCGCGCTATCAGGTCGGAAGCATGACATTCTACCACTAAATTACACCCGCATAAACTTATTTAATTATAAAGGATTTGTCTGTTTTTTGCAAGCATAATATGCATAAATTAAATGCGACTGTGTAAGCACAGTCGCACCTATGGAGCAGGTAGCGGGAATCGAACCCGCATAGCCAGCTTGGAAGGCTGGAATTCTACCATTGAACTACACCTGCATTTCTAATATGTTACTTATTATAATAACTTTTATATGATTTGTCAATAGATTTGTTTTAATTTTTTTACTATATTTTATAATAGCCAAGAAACTCTTTTAGTTTCTTGGCTATTAAATAATTATTGCAAATTTTCTAGTCTTTCTACTGTTGTTTTTAGCATTTCTTCATATTTTGCAAGTTTTTCTTTTTCTTCCTTAATTTTAGCTTCAGGTGCCTTTGAAGTAAATCCTGGATTTGATAGCATTTTTGTTCCTCTTTCTACTTCTTTCTCTAATCTCTCTTTTTCTTTTTGTAAACGTTTCTTTTCTTCTTCTAAATCCACCAAATCTTCAAATGGCATAAACACTTCCATTCCATCTGCTAAAATTGAAATTGCATTTTGAGGAATATTTTGTTTGTCCTCTTGAATTATAATTTCATTTCCAAATCCCAATTTTTGTATATATTCTTTAGATTCTTCAATTTCATTTTTATAGTCACTTGTTATAAATATTAAGTTTGCTTTTTTTGATGGATGAACGTTCATATTTGCTCTTACATTACGAATTCCAATTATTACTTGTTTTAAGCTTTCTAAGAAATCTTTTGTTTCACTATATTCTACTCTTTTCTTTATTTTTGGCCAATGTGATACCATTAAAGCCTTATCATCATAATTTACTAATTTAGAATATATTTCAGATGTTATAAATGGCATAAATGGATGTAATAATTTTAAACTATCTCCAAAAACATAATTTAATACAAAGCTTACTTGTACTTTTTCTTCTTCATTTTCACTATATAGTCTAGATTTTGCAATTTCAATATACCAATCACAGAATTCATTCCAGATAAAGTTGTATATCTTATCTAGTGCAATTCCCAAATCATAATTTTCTATATTTTCGGTTACTTCTTTAATTAAGTTGTCTAATTTATTTAAAATCCATCTATCTTCAACTCTTAAAGATTCTGATTTATATACGCCAGTTTCTTTATCTTTAATCTCTTTTGCAAATGCCATTATTTTTTCATCATCTGCTAAGTTGATTGTTATAAATTTAGCTGCATTCCATATTTTATTTGCAAAGTTAGAAGCTTGGTCAAGTTTTTCTGGCATATAACGTATATCATTTCCCATTGTTGTTCCAGAAATAACAGAAAATCTTAGTGCATCTGCACTGTAGTCATTTATTACATCAATTGGATCCACTCCATTTCCTAATGTTTTAGACATTTTTCTTCCTTCAGCATCTCTTACAATACCATGTATTAAAACATCTTTAAATGGTGGAATATCCGTAAACTCTAATCCTTGTGTCATCATTCTAGATACCCAGAATGTGATAATATCAAATCCTGTTACTAATACATTAGTTGGGTAAAAATCTTTATAGTCTTCATTTTCAGTATTTGGCCATCCAAGTGTTGAAAATGGCCATAGGGCTGAGCTAAACCATGTATCTAATGTATCTGGATCTTGCTCTAAATTGGTGCTTCCACATTTTTTACATACGCAAGGATTTGTTTTTGCAACATGAATTTCTCCACATTCTTTACAATAGAATGCTGGAATTCTATGTCCCCACCATAATTGACGTGAAATACACCAATCTTGAATGTTATCTAACCAATGGAAATATTGTTTTTCATATCTTTTTGGTACAAATCTTGTTTCATCATTTCTAACACTATCTGCTGCACGTTTAGCTAAATCTTTCATACTAACAAACCATTGTGTTGAAATTTTAGGTTCTATTGTATGTTTACATCTCTCACATTTTGCAACATTATGTGTGTATTCTTCTTCTTTAACTAAAGCTCCTATTTCCTTTAACTTTTCTACTATTAGTTTACGTGCTTCTAATAATTCCATTCCTTTATATTCTGGAACTAAATCTCCCATTTTAAAGTTTTCATCAAATACTTCAATAGTCTCTAAGTTGTGTCTTAATCCTGCTTGATAATCATTTACGTCATGTGCGGGTGTAATTTTTACACATCCTGTTCCAAAATCTTTTTCAACAAAATCGTCTGCTATAATCGGAATTTCTTTATTCATAATTGGTAAAATACAAGTTTTTCCTACTAAATCTTTATACCTTTCGTCTTCAGGATGTACGGCAACCGCTGTATCTCCAAGCATAGTTTCTGGTCTTGTGGTTGCAACTATTATGAATCTATCTTCATCTTTTATCTTATAACGTATATGCCATAAATGAGATGGTTCTTCATGATATTCTACTTCTGCATCTGAAATAGATGTATTACAACTAGTACACCAGTTTACCATACGTTTTCCTTTATAAATTAGACCTTTTTCATATAGTTTAATAAATTGTTCTAAAACTGCATCACTCATTCCTTCATCTAGAGTGAAACGGTTTCTTTCCCAGTCACAAGAACATCCTAATTTTCTTTGTTGAGTTTGAATTGTTCCTCCATATTCTTTTGTCCAAGCCCAAGCTTCTTCTATAAATCTTTCTCTTCCTAAATCTTCTTTTTTAATTCCATCATTTGCTAATTTTTGAACCACTTTCATTTCTGTTGAAATAGATGCATGATCTGTTCCTGGTAGCCATAAAGTTCTATATCCTTGCATTCTTTTAAAACGAATTAAAATATCTTGAATTGTTCCATCTAAAGCATGCCCCATATGTAGTTTTCCTGTTACATTTGGTGGTGGCATCATTATTGTAAATGTTTCTTTTTCTTTATCTTCACATGGCTTAAAATAGCCATTTTTTTCCCATTCTTCATATAATTTTTCCTCAAATTCTTTTGGATTGTACTTATCTGCTAATTTGTGATTATCTTTCATTTTCTATTCCTCCTTGTTTATTCATGTCTAAATAATTTATAGCATTTTTATATGCCACATAAACAACACCAGTTATTTCTTTTAGTATATTTTCTTCTTCCTGTGTTAATCTTTCGCCAGTTCCAGTTTCCATGACTCGTCTTGCTTTTTGTGAAATTCTATCTCTTTCTGCTAAGCTAATTCCCATATTTATCCCCCTTTTACATTTAACAAGGTGATTTCATTACATATATCGATGCTAGTATCTACCTCACAATAAAATGCAATTTTCTTATAAACAAAAAAGCCCCACCCTGTATAAGGGTGAAGCAATTGTTCACGGTACCACCTTAATTTATGATATTACTATCATATCTTAGTTAGCTTTTAACGCGGCTTATGCGAATATTCCTACTTTCTTTCAAAATACTAACTAAAAAAGCTACTTCAATTTGTCTTTTTCTTATAGAAACTTTCAGCCTTTCTGATTTCTACTCTCTTAAAGTAAGTACAAATTTACTCCTCTTTTTCCTTGTTTTTGTTTATATATGTTTTTATTTTACTCTGTTAATTTGTTTTTGTCAATCCTAAATATTAAAATAAACAAGTAATGCACCAATAATTGCAAGAAAAAATCCCATAATTTTCATTCCACTTGTTGCTTCATTTTGATCTCCAAATCCAAATAATTTTTTAGTTAAACTACGTGCATCAAATACCATAATTGTTCCTATTAATGCTACTAAAACTCCAATTACTAACAATACTACTTTTAACATAATTTCAACATCCTTTTATTTTATATACAATATCATATTATTTTTTATATATTTTGTCAAGGAGGACGTCCCGCACCAGTCTGGCACGGGACGCATATTAGCTTTTGATGTACTTAAGAAGTTTCTTTACAAAGAACACAATAACACGTTCATTGTGTTCTTTGTATTCGTTGTATTTCTCGCCAAGATCCTCCATAAGCATCTCCTCCAGTTTCTCCTGTTCCACAACGTCCAAAGGCTCAACAAGTATGGAAAGTTTCTCTATCCCATATAAGGATAAGGTTTCTGAAGGTGTTCCTTCCAAAGCTGTTTCGATGCTTCTTTCCATTGAAGGGATGAGACTAAACTCAGCCTCATTTGCAAGAATTCTTTTTGCCTTTCTTGCAGCCTCATCCGATTCAAGCTTAGCTTCACTGGATGTTTTGCCTGCTTTAAGTGCAGACTTCATCGCAAGTTTTGCCGCCGTCTCGATATGTGCCGCTATTTCTTCTTCGCTCCTTGTTATCTTGACTCCGACATAATAGTTTTCTTTAGCCAAATACTCTATTATGTCATGGAAGCTTTTGTCTGGATTTTCATATGCATAGCATATTAAATCCATAAGAGGCATGTAGCCTCTCGTTCCCTTTTTGATTGCCAAGTCCCGAAAAATCGGATTCAACAATCCCATAGCGTATTTCTCTCTACCTGTTCTTTGTCGCATTTTTTCCTCCTGTTCTATAGTATCTATAATAGCATACTACATTTACTACTAGTTTTCGTTTACATAAGTATATTTTATCATATTCTGTTAATTAATGCAAATTTAGAGATTATATTTCAATTCTATCTTCAAATTTTTCTCTTACAATTTGTTTTAGTAATTTATTTTCTTGTTTTTCTAGTTTTGGATCATCTTGTAGAATTTTAATTGCTAAACTTTGTACCATTTTTAAAATAGGCATATCTTCAAAAAGATTTGCTATCTTAAATTCTGGAAGTCCATGTTGTTTGGTACCAAAAAATTCTCCTGACCCTCTTAATTCTAAATCTTTTTCAGATATAATAAATCCATCATTTGTTTCACTCATTACTTTCATACGTTGGCGGATAACTTCTGAATTTCCTTGGTATTTTAATATACAATATGACTGATACTCTCCTCTACCAACTCTACCACGTAATTGATGAAGCTGTGCAAGCCCAAATCGTTCTGCATTTTCAATAACCATTATGCTTGCATTTGGCACATTTACTCCTACTTCAATAACAGTAGTTGAAATTAAAATATCGATATTTCCATTTTTAAATTCTTCCATAATAAAATCTTTTTCTTTTGGTTTCATTTTTCCATGTAAATATTCTACTCTATATTCTGGAAATACTTCTTTTTTATATTTATCAGCAAGTTCTATTACAGATTTCAAATTTAATTCTTCATTTTCTTCTACAAGTGGACATACAATATATGCTTGTCTTCCCTCATCTACTTGTTTTTTAACAAAATTATTCACACGTTCTTCCATTCCACGTGTTACTGCAAAAGTATCTATTTTCTTTCTGTTTGGCGGTAATTCATCTATAATAGATATATCTAGGTCTCCATATAAAATAAGTGCTAGTGTTCTTGGAATTGGTGTTGCAGTCATTACTAATACATCTGGATTTTCTCCTTTTGCTGAAATTACTTTTCTTTGTCTTACACCAAAACGGTGTTGTTCATCTGTTACAACAAGTCCTAAATTTTTAAATACTACATTTTCTTCTAATATAGCATGTGTACCAATTAATATATCTATTTCGCCATTTTCAAGTCTTTGTAAAATTTCTTCTTTTTTCTTTTTAGTAATTCCACTTGTAAGTAATTCACATTTAATTCCAAACGGTTCAAGAACTTTACTATATTCTTCCATATGTTGGCTAGCTAGTATTGCAGTGGGTGCCATTATTGTCATTTGATAACCTGATTTTACAGCTTTATATGCCGCAATAATACTTACAATTGTTTTTCCGGGAACCAACATCTCCTTGAAGTAATCTATTCATTGGTTTATTGTTTTCCATATCTTCATCTATTTCTTCTAATACTTTTAATTGTGCTTTCGTTAATTTAAATGGTAAATTATTTATTACATCTGACATTTTAATATCTTTACTAAAGGCAATCCCCTTTTCTTCTCCAACATATTGGTTTTTTAATGTAAGAAGTGCAAGTTGCATAGAAAGAAGTTCTTCGTATACTAATCTTTTCCTTGCTTCTTCAAACTCATCAAAGTCTTTTGGAAAATGAATACTATTTATGCATGAATTTATATCTTTTAAATTGTATTCTTTTAACAGATATTGTGGTAATGTTTCTTCTAAAGAGTTATTAACTAATTTTAATCCATTTTCAATAATTTGTCTTAGATTATTTTGAGATAAGTTATATGTTAATGAGTATAACGGTATAATTTTTCCCGTATTCTTATTTTTTCCCTCTTCATCAAAAGTAGGTGAAAACATTTGTGGTACACCATCTTTTATAGTTACTTTTCCAAAAAAAGTATACTTTTCGCCTAATTTAAACTTTTGTTTCAAATAGCCTTGATTGTACCATGTAAGCATTGCTGTTCCCGTTTCATCTCTTACTATTAATTTATAAATAGTCATATTTTTTCTTCTTGTTCTTATTTCATTTAATTTTGATACACAAATAGCTTCTATAGACACTGTTTGTCCATCTATAAGATTTGCAATTTTAGTACTACTACTTCTGTCTTCATAATCGCGTGGATAATATGTAATTAGGTCTTTAAGACTTCTTATTCCTAATTTATTTAATAAAAGTACTCTATTGGGCCCTACACCTTTTACATATTTTACATCTTGGTCTAATTCTACCACTTATACTTCTCCTTCTTTTATTGGTCTTGTTTTATTTTACCATAATAAATAAAAATTTCCAATAAAGTCTTGTTTTTTTTTTCATACTATGTTAAACTAATTAGTAGACAATTTATTAACTTTATAGGAGGTGCAATTTAAAATGGCAAAATGTGAAATATGTGAAAAAACTTTATCTCATGGAAATAAATTAAGTATTACTCGTTCTCATATTAGTAAAAGAACATCTAGAACATGGAAACCAAATATTAGAACTGTAAAAGCTATGGTAGACGGAGAACCAAAAAGAATAACTGTATGTGCTAAATGTTTACGTGCTGGAAAAGTTAAAAGAGCATAAAAAGATATAAAAACAAAAGTAGGTTTACCCTACTTTTTTGTTTTACATATTAGATTTTTATGTACTAGTCTTTTATTCCAAAGATTAGTTTTACAAATCCTCTTAAAAATTTAGGCACTTTTTTAACTACAATTTGCATATATAACACTCTCCTTTTTATTTTAACATGAAAGCCAAATTAAACCTAAAATTAAGATTGCTATACCTATTAAGAATAGCCAACCAGTTATGGGAAGTAATAGAACAAGTAATATGCCTAAACCTAGTCCAATAAGACATACCCCACAAGTTTTTTTTAGTATTCCAAACATAATACCTTACCCCCAATCCTTATTATATTATATTAAATTATCGAAAAAAGGTGATAAAATGAATTTAGATAAAAATGAAATTATAAAATTTGTAAATATCTTAAAAGAAACTTATCCTGATGCCACTTGTAGTTTGGATTTTACTACCCCATTTGAAATGGTAGTTTCTGTTATGCTTTCTGCACAGTGCACAGATGAAAGAGTTAATAAAACAACTCCTGCATTATTTTCTAAATATAGAACACCAAAAGATTTTGCAACTTGTGATATTCAAGAGTTAGAAACTTTAATTCATCCTTGTGGCTTTTATAAGAATAAAGCTAAAAATATAAAAGCTTGTGCGCAAAAAATCGTTAATGATTTTAATAGCGAAGTTCCAAAAACTATGGAGGAATTATTAACTCTTCCTGGTGTTGGAAGAAAAAGCGCTAATGTAATTTTATTAGAAGCTTTTGGCATTGCAAATGGAATTGCAGTAGATACTCATGCTAAAAGAGTTTCAAATAGAGTTGGATTATCTAAAAATGATGACCCTGAAAAAATCGAACAAGATTTATTAAAAATCTTTCCAAAAGAATTTTTAAAAGATATTAATCATTTATTTGTATGGCATGGAAGAAATACTTGTGATTCAAGAAAGCCTAATTGTGAAAAATGTAGTGTAAAAATGTACTGCAATATGAATAAATCTAAAAATAATGTATAAAAATTTAATCTATAATAATACTACCTCTTAGAGGTGATTGTTTTGACAAACATAAACTGTTTAGCAAATTGTGTTTATCAAAAAGATGGCAAATGTTGTTTAGAAGATATATCTTCTAAAACCGTAACTTTAGCTTCAAATTGTGCATACTTTTTAAGTAACAAACCAGTAGCCAAAAAATAATGCTACTGGCTTGTTTATGCACTTATTTTTCTTGACAAATTAATGAATTAGATATATAGTTAGCCTATAAAATGAAATTATATGAGGAGGATTTTTATGTTAAAAAAGAAAACAAAATTTATTTTAATTTTATTAGCTGCTTTTTTAATTGTTTCTACTGTTAGTTTTGCAACTGATGAAGGCATTATGCCTATTAGTGAAACAGCAGAAGAAAAAACTATTGAACCTAGAGACAACGAAACACCTAATGAAACTCAAACAGCTGAACAATCAGAAATTCATAATGGAGATTTATATTTATTTGATAATGACATTGTTATGGATCAATTAGTAGATGGTAATGTATTTATTTTTGGAAACAATGTTAAAGTCACAGGTAAAGTTAATGGTTCTTTATATGTATGTGCAAACAACCTAACTTTTGATAAAGACTCTTATATTCTTCAATCAATTTATGCTTGTGCAAACACTATAAAATTTGATGGTATTGCATACTATGATTTATATGCTTCATGTAGACAACTTGATATGTCATCTGATTCGTTTGTTCAAAGAGATTTAAGAGTTGTTGCTGACACTTTAAACTTTAGCAGTGGCGTAGGAAGAAACGCTTTTGTATATGTAAATACTTTTAATTTTATGAAAGAATCAGATGCAATTGTTTATGGTGATTTAACATATACAGCTTCTAGAGAACTAGAATTATCTCAAGAATTAGTTCAAGGAAATATTTCTTATAAGCCAGACATGGAAAATGAACAAAATTCAGTTAGTGAGGTTATACTAGATAAAGCAATAGAGTTATGCTCTAGCTTATTATATGTTGCTATAGTATTTGTACTTGCAATTTTACTTGCTCCAAAGTTTATGGAAAAAGCTTCTACATATATTACTCCAGCAACTTCTGCTAAATCTTTTGGAATTGGAATACTAGCTACAATTATGGCTGTAGTAATTAGTTTAGTTCTTTTATTTAGTGTTATAGGAATACCTGTAAGCTTTGCAATTATTGCACTACTTGTTTTACTACTTTCAATTGCAACAGCTGTTACATCTATTTGTATTACTTATAGATTAAAAGAAAAATTTGCTTATAGTAAAGATTGTTTAACTTATTTAACACTTGCAGGTGTTGTTATTGTAATTTGGGTATTAAAATTAATTCCATATGTTGGAGGAGTTGTTTCATTTGTAATAAAAATGATTGGACTTGGAATTATTGTTTCCTACCTACTTCAAAAAAATAAATCTAACAAAGAAGTAAAAGAAGCAGTAAAAAAAGAAACTCCAAAAAAAGAGACTGTAAAAAAAGAAAAGAAAGAAAAAGCACCTAAAAAAGAAGATAAGAAATAAAGATAATTAATAAAAGGTTACACTTTAATTGAAGTGTAACCTTTTATTTTATTCATCCTTTACAAATGTTCCTGTAGATATATTTCCAATTGTAATTGAACCAGCTCCGCCAGCACCACCATTACGCCTATAACTATTCCAGAAATTACTTCCAGTATATGAACCGCTTGAACCTCCTGATACTGTTAAAGTTCCTTTTTCTAAATCTGTTTTATAAAACAGATTTATACTTCCACCTCCGGAACCGCCTCCTCCACTTGTATGTCCCTTTCCTCCATTGCTTCCATTAGAAGACATCACTCCGTTATTTAGTATTTCTGTTCCATATACCACTAGTAATCCCCCTGTTCCTGTACCACCATTAGTTCCTGAGTTTTGGGCACCATAATGTCCTCCTGGATTTCCGGCTCCGCCTCCTCCGCTTGTACTATTGCTTCCTGCAGATGTTCCATTTCCGCCTTTTCCTCCTGTCGAACTTCCTGATCCAGCTGTTCCTTTTCCAGAACCGCCTCCTCCTGAACCACCAGAATATGAAGATCCATTTCCGCCAGTTCCTGAAACACTATAACCACCGTCTATGGCAGCTGCACCAGAACCGCCTCCTCCAGTTTTTCTAGAAACGCCCACATTTCCTGTTGCTCCAGGTGTTCCCCATTGCCTTATTGAAACACTTGCTCCTCCTGAAGCTCCTACTGCTGGCACATATTCATAACTGTTGTCTTCATTTTTATATAAGTATACATTTTCACCTTCTTGATTTACTGTTCCTCTTGCTGTCATTGTTATTGTTCCATTGTTTGTTAATGTCCCTACACAATATATTAGCATTCCCTTTTTAGTACATAAATATGTTGCTTCATTTATACTTTCATTTGTTCCAGTTGGGGTTATTGTTGCTCCATTATTTATTGTCAAGTTTCCATTGTATTTTAATATTAACATCCTTTTTTCTGAATTTATTTTTCCCATTCCTGTATATGTTCTTTCTGCTATTACACCTATATTATTAGTTATATAATTTGCATCTCCATCATAGTTATATAACTCTACTGGGTATTCCATTGTTTCTGTTTTTGTTTCAATTACTCCTTCTTCATTTTCCTCTCCTAGTTTTCCTGTTACTTTGAATATATAATTTCCTGATTCTAATGTGTTATTTTCTACGCAGGCTAATATACTGTCTCCTTCTATTACTGTATCTTCTTGTTTATATGTCACATTATCATCTATCACATATTTTACTTTGGTTACAATTTCATAACCCATCTTATCTATTTGTCTTAAATATACATTCGTTTCTTTATTTTCTTGTCCTAGTGTATCCAATATTTGATAATCATCTAGTCTAATTATTCCTGTATAATTTGTCCAGTTTGTTGCTTCTCCAATTTTGTATTGTTTAGTTGTACTTCCGTCCTTATAATTTACTGTCAATGCTTTTTGTGTTTTTGTTTCATCGGTAAAAGTATAACCTATTAAGTCCAAATAAAATTTGTCATTTATTAATATTGTTTTTTCTATTTCTTCACCTTTTGTATTTATCGCTGTGAAAGTCAAACTATCTTTTCCTGTTATATCTGTATTATAATCAAATGCAACTTTTGTTTTTCCATTGCAAGATAGCGTCATTTCATTATCTGGATATACTATTTTATCTATTCCATTTTCTGTATCTTCTACTATTACTAATATTGCGGTTTTTCCATCTACATGAGAATATACTTGACAAGTTATTTCTTTTTTTATTTCTTCTTTATTAATATTATCAGCAATTCTTTTTATTACTCCTGTTTGATTTAATACTATCGTAGAGACTATTAAAATTAGTAATAATACTATTATAACGATTAAACTTATTTTTAACTTCTTCATTTTTTCTCCCAACTTTCCTTTTGATTATTTTTTCCCATAAAAGTTTATATTATGTATCTTTATGGTATTATTTTATCAACAAACTATTTTCTAGTCAACTATTTTATATACAAACCCAAAAATTTCTATTTGAAATGTAATATTCTTATGTTATAATTATTTAGAAATCAAAAGATGAGGTGTGAAATATGAATATATTAAAATCTAAAAATGTACTTATATATATATATTGATAGTCTTTATTGTTATATTAATAGCTATTGGATTATTTATATGCTTTAATACTATTAATAAGAAAGATGAAATATCTACCGAACCTATTAGTATGAACGAAACTTTCAATAATGAATTAGATAACGAAACAGATATTAGTACCCTTGAAGAATTCCCTGAATACATCACTAATGAAATTACACAAAATAATGAAAACACCACTGCTACAAATCCAAAAGGTAGTACAACTAATAACAAAAAAGATAATACCCCTACATACTATATAAAAGTAAATTATGGTGCACAAGTTGTAAATGTCTATAAAAAAGACTCTTCTGGAAATTATACTGTACCTGTAAAAGCAATGGTTTGCTCTACTGGAACTGCGACCCCGACTTCTGGAATATATTCAATTCCTGCAAGATGGGAATGGTTACGCCTTCAAGGTTATGTATGGGGTCACTATTCTACACAAATAAAAGGAAATATATTATTTCACTCGGTACCCTATTTAGAAAAAGGAAATCCTGCAAGTTTAGAGTATTGGGAATATGACAAATTAGGTACTTACGCTTCTGCTGGATGTGTCCGTTTAAAGGTAATTGACGCTAAATGGATTTATGATAATTGTGGTAAAGGAACAAAAGTAGAGTTTTATAGTGATTCTAACCCAGGACCTTTAGGAAAACCTTCTAGTAAAAAAATATCTTCTTATTCTGAAGAGTTAAGAAATTGGGATCCAACAGACCCAAATCCTAATAATCCTTGGAAAAACCATAAAGAACAAAATAAGCCAAACTCTAATGTTACAAACACTAATACAATTACAAATACTATAGATAAAAATAACTCAACCAATACATATACAAACACTAGTACAAATAACGTTAATAGCAATACCACTACTAATAGTGTAAATGCTAATAACACTGTAACAAATACAATAAAACCCGAGAACAATACAGTTAATAATACTACAAAGAATAATACTGTTAGTACAAGCAAAAATATACTAATAAACAAAACGTCGAATACGAACTAAAAGAAATGATAGAGACAGCAATGCTTGTTTCTATCATTTCTTTTATTATTTATAAATGTAGTACAAGCGAGCATATGCTCACTTGTATGTTAGTTTATTTCTTTTAATTCTTTTATGGTTTTTATGTAATCTTCTGTTTTTATAATACCATTACCCACTACTGCAATATCAACTCCTGCATCTACTACATCTTTAATGGTTTCTTTATTTATTCCGCCATCCGCTTCTATATCTATTTCTATATCGTTTTCATTTATATATTGTTTTAATTTTTTAACCTTTTCTAATGTTTCTGGTATTAATGCTTGTCCACCTTTTCCAGGCTCAACTGTCATAATTAACACCATATGAATAAATGGTAAGAATTCGTATATATCTTCTACTTTTGTATCTGGTTTTATTGATAATCCTACTTTTATTCTCTCATTCTTTATCATATTTATATATTTAAATACTTCTTCTTTATTTTCGCATGCTTCATAATGGAATGTAATTATGTTTGGTAAAAATGGAACATATTCTTCTATATAGCTTTTAATATCTTTAACCATAAGGTGTACATCTAATGGGATATTACTTATCTGTTTTATTTGAGTTGAGTATTCATTCATCATTTCTTCTGTATTATTTTCTACAAATTTTCCATCCATTACGTCAATATGATAATAGTCTGTATGCGCCAATTCTAAATCATAAAATTTTTTGATACTTTCTTCTTTTTTTACTGATAATATTGATGTTGATATTTCTACCATTTGTGTTCCTCCCTATCTTTTAAATCTTCATATATTTTGATATAATTTTGATATCTAGAGTTTGATATGTTTCCTTCTTCTAAAGCTTTTCTTATACCACATTCTTTTTCTTTTATATGTGTACATCCTACAAATTCACAAGATTTTTCATATACTTTAAATTCCCTAAAATATTTATATAAATCCCTAGTTTCTATTTCGTATATGTCAAATACAGAAAATCCTGGTGTGTCTGCTATATATGTATCTTCTTCTATTTCATATAGTCTAATAGCCGTTGTTGTGTTTTTTCCCTTCTTATTCTTTATACTTATTTGTCCTTCTTGTGTCACATCTTTTTCAAATATTGCATTTAGTAATGTAGATTTTCCAACTCCAGAATTACCAGAAAAGGCACTTATATTATTAGTTAATTCATTTTTTAATTCATCTATTCCTTGTCGCTGTTTTGCATTTGTAGTAATGACTTTATAACCAATATTTTCATATATTTCTTTAATGGCTTCAATATTTTCTTTTTTTTCTAAATCTGTTTTATTAATAACGATTATCGCATCTATTCCTAAAAATTCTGCAAAAACTAGTTGCTTATCTAACATTAATAAATCTGGCTTAGGATTTCTTGAAGATATTACAAATACTAATTTAGTTAAATTTGCAAGTTTTGGTCTTTTAATATACTTTGTTCTATCAAAGATTTTTGTAATAACTGCTGTATTTTTGTTTTCATCTAAAATATCAATTTCTACTTTATCTCCAACAACAGGTGTTATTTCGTTTATCTTAAATTTACCTCTTGCAACCGCTTCATAAACCTTTTTATCTTGTGTTTGTATTAGATATTGATTAGATATATTTCCTACAATAATTCCTCGCATTATTTCTCCTTTTTGTACATATTTGCCATTAATTCTAAATACTTAAAATTGCGACTTCTTTTTGCTAATCTTGACATAGGATATTTTATCACTAAATTATACAATTTTCTAGCATTTTCTGTAATTTATTTTTCTATAATATCCCATTTCATTAATTTTTCTCTTTCCAAATAAAAAAATAAAATGAGGGTAAAAGATTTTTCTTTTCCCCCCACTTTTAAGACTCTTTTTGATTTTTCTATTCTATTGTTAGAGTTGTACTACTATTTAAATTAAATTGCTCTGTTCTTTTTAAGTTGCCATTAATATATACTTTTACTGTTACTGTTCCAACACCTTGTACTTTAACTGTTTCTGCTGCTGATGCTTCACTTACTTTCCTTTCTTCCACTTGTTCATCGTTTACAGTAACCTTTAGTGTTACTTGCTCTGGTTTTACTGTTGTTCCAACTGTATTATTCCCTACTGATGGCGCTTCATATCCTCTAATAGATTTAACATTTATTTTTACTGTTCCAGTCTTTATTTGTGCAATTTTATTTACTGTAATTATAACTTCTGTTCCTTCATCAACTGTACTTCCTGCTTCTTTGTCTTGTTTTAGTACTCTTCCATCATCTTTTGTTTTATCTTCTTCATATATTACTTGTTTTATTTTTAATTTGTTTTCTTCTAAGGTTTTTCTTGCATCCGCTTCTGTTTTCCCAATAACATATGGCACACTTACTTGTTCAATTCCTGTTCCAATACTTACGTGTATTTTTACAGTTTCCCCTGCATTTACTTCTTTATTTGCTTCTGTTTCTTGGCTAACTACATATCCTTCCTCAACTGTTTTACTTGTTTCTTCTATAACTTCTGCTATTAAATTTGCTTCTTCTAAACTTTGAATTGCTTCTTCTTTTTTCATTCCTACTACTTTTGGAACCTTTGTAATTTCTTGTCCTTTACTAATTACTACTTTTATTTCTGTTTTTTCTTTTATTTTATAATTATTCATATATCCTGGTGTTTGACTAATTACATGTCCTTCTGGTATTTCTGGACTGAATTGTGGTTCTAGTTCTACATATTTAAGTTTTGCGTCTTGTACTTTTTTCTTTGCTTCTTCTTGTGATAATCCTACAAGCTCTGGTATTTGAACATCTTTTACAGCTGTTAATTTTAGTCCAAAATATGTTATTCCTATTGTTAATACAAATAATACTATCGCTCCAATAGCAAAAGATAATACTTTATGCTCATTTACAAATTTCATAAAACCATTTTGTTTTTTCTTTGTATTTTTTCTTTCTGCACTAGCTTCATCCATTGTTGGTATTTTTTGTGTTGGGAAATCATTTTCTACATCATTCATAAATACAAAATTTCCATCTGGATTTTTTAATGCCATATTTAAATCTTTTAACATTTCTTTTGCACTTTGGTAACGTAAATTTGGATCTTTTTGCATTGCTTTTATTACAATTTTGTTTACAGATACTGGTATTGACGGATTTAGCATAATTGGTTCTATAGGTTTTTCTTGCATATGCATTAACGCAACAGATACTGGAGTATCTGCATCAAATGGAACTTTTCCTGTTAACATTTCATACATAACTACCCCTAATGAATATAAATCAGATTTTGCATCTGTAAAACCACCTCTAGCATGTTCTGGAGAAAAATAGTGTACAGAACCAAGTGTTGTTCCAAATGCTGTTATTGTAGAATTTGATACAGCTTTTGCGATTCCAAAATCTGTAACTTTTGCCATTCCATCTTCTGTAATTATTATATTATGTGGTTTAATATCTCTATGAATGATATTGTTTTTATGTGCTGCATCTAATGCTTGTGCAATTTGTATTGCAACCCTTAAAGACCATTTCCAAGATAATTTTCCGTCTTCTTGTATTACTTCTTTTAAAGTTTTACCTTGTACAAGTTCCATAACTATATAATATAAGTTTCCTTCGTTTCCTACATCATATACAGAAACAATATTAGGATTTGTTAAGCTTGCAACTGCTTGAGCCTCAGAATTAAATCTTTTTATAAATTCTTCGTCTGTTGTAAATTCATCTTTTAAAATTTTTACTGCTACATATCTATTTAGTGTATGGTCTTTTGCTTTATATACAGTTGCCATACCACCATTTCCAACTTTTTTAATTATTTCATATCTATTTGATATTAGTCTACCTTCTAAATTCATAATTTATCTCCCCCAGAATTTAATTATTATATATGGTTATAACTGTAATATTATCATATCCACCTAACTCATTTGCCTTGTTCACAAGTATCTCGCTAGTATTACTATTATCTTGTATTACTGTATTATATATTTCTTGTTCAGTAATCATATTGGTTAACCCATCTGAGCATATTACAATTATGTCATCTTTCAAAAATCCTTTAACAGTAATATCTGGTTCAACAAAAGGCGTACAACCTAATGCTTTCATTAGCATATTCTTTTTAGGATGATGAATCGCTTCTTCTTTCGTTATTGTCCCATCATTTACTAATTCTTGTACATAACTATGATCCACAGTTAATTTTCTAATTATGTTCTTTCTAATTCTATATATTCTACTATCTCCTATATGTCCAATAAAAGCCTTATTATTATATATTAAACATACTTCTAAAGTAGTACCCATATTTTCTAGTTCTTGGTTTTCTTTTGATTTTTCATATACTATCATATTAGCATATTCAACTGCATTTTTTATTAGAGCTAGTATATCTTCTCTTTCATGAGGTATTTTATTAAAGTTGGATTCTATATAACTTTTAACAGCAGCTGTTGCAAGTCTACTTGCAATTTCTCCACCGTTATAGCCTCCCATACCATCTGCTAATATGTATAGTTTTAGAAAATCTTCACTACTTGATACATAGTAAAAGTCTTCATTATTTTGTCTTGCTTTTCCTACATCTGATTTAGCAAAAACTTTCATTTTTCCTCCTTTTTTAGGTTCTTTCTTCTAAGTTGTCCGACATGCTGCATCTATATCTGAACCAAGTTCTCTTCTTACTGTTGCTACAATTCCATGAGCATTTAAGTAATCTCTAAATTTCATAATGTTTTCATTTGTACTTTTTGTAAATTGTCCATTTTCTATTTTGTTTATTGGTATTAAATTCACATGGCATAACATGCCTTTTAATAATTCTACAAGTCCTTTTGCATCTTCTAAAGTTTCATTATTATCTTTTGCAAGTGCATATTCAAAAGATATTCTCTTATTTGTTTTTTCTATGTAATATTTACAAGCTTTCATCAATTCTTCTAAGTTATATCTGTTATTTATAGGCATCATTGCACTTCTTTTTTCATCTGTTGTTGCATGTAACGATATAGATAATGTGCATTGTAAATCTTCGTTTGCAAAGTCATATATTCTTGGAACTAGCCCGCTTGTAGATATGCTAATATGACGTGCTCCTATATTTAGACCTTTTTGATTATTTATAATTTTTACAGCATTTAATACATTATCATAATTATCAAATGGCTCTCCGATTCCCATAAACACAACATTTGATATTTTAACACCTGCATCCCTTTGTACTGCAAGTAATTGTTCTACAATTTCTCCAGATGTTAAATTTCTTGCAAAATGAGCTCCAGTTGATGCACAAAATTTACATCCCATTTTACAGCCAATTTGTGATGATACACATATAGTATACCCATGATGATAACTCATTAATACTGTTTCTATAGCATTTCCATCTAATACATCAAACAAGTATTTTTTTGTTCCATCACTAGATTCTTGTTTTCTTAATATGTTATATACACACATTGTAAATTCTTGTTTTAACTTTTCTCTTAATTCTTTAGATAAATTGCTCATTTCATCAAAACTTGTAGTATTAGACTCATATATCCATTTAAATACTTGTTCTGCTCTATATGGCTTTTCTCCAAGTTTTACAAATTCTTGTTTTAGTTCATCTAAATTATAATCTTTAATATTTTTCATATGTCATCTTTCTTTAAATCTTTTTTTACTATTTAACTTATATCATAAAGTACTTTTTTTTTCAATACATATGGTAAAATAAAACATTACTATATGTTCTATCGATAAAAACAATTATATGTAATAAGGAGACAGCCAGTGGTTGTCTCCTTGTATTTTCTTATAGCATTTTTTTAATAACTTCATCTCTAGAATTAATATTTAACATTATAGGTGGAACATCAAGTACAGTCTTTGCGCCAGCCATTCCTTCTTGTTGCATTCTATATGCTGCTCTTGCATATGCTACAAGTACAGAGCCTGTAAATTCTGGATTTGAATCAAGATTTAAAGAGTATTCGATTACTTGTTTATTTGAATCTCCTGTTACTCCACAAGAGATTACACTTCCGCCATGAGGTAACCCACTATGATTTTTATCTAATTCTTCTTGGCTAATAAAGTGTACTGTTGTATCATAATCTGCAAAATAATTTGGCATTGTTACAATTTCTTTTTCAATTGCTACTAAATCTGCTCCTTCTTCTGCTACAACAAAACATTCTCTTATGTGTTTTTCTCTAGTTGAAAGCTCTGGATTTTCACCATTTCTTACACGTTCCATTGCATTCGTAACTGGAATTGTATACTGACGTGCATCTTTAACACCTTTAATTCTACGGATTGCATCAGAATGTCCTTGGCTAACACCTTTACCCCAAAATGTATAAGTATGTGAATATGGTAAAATTGCATCTGCATATGCTCTCATAATTGAGAACATTCCAGGATCCCATCCAACTGAAATAATAGATACATTTCCGCCTTTTTTTGCTTCTACATCAACATGGTTTAAATATTCTGGTATTTTAGCATGTGTATCAAAACTATCAACTGTATTAAAGTATTTTGCAAACTCAGGTACTTGAATAGGTAAATCTGTTGCTGAACCTCCACACATAATCATTACGTCTACTTTTTCCACCCATTCCATTACTTCACTAATAGAAGCTACTTTTACAGATGTGTGTTTGCTCAATTCTTCTGGATTTCTCCTTGTAAAAATAACTATCAATTCCATATCATTATTTTTCTCAATTTGCTTTTGTACTCCTTTTCCAAGGTTTCCATAACCACAAATTCCAATTCTAATTTTTTTATTCATACACTTTACCTCTTTTCTTATTTATTGGTTACTATATAGTTGATTAAATAAACATATAGTGATATAAAATTAAAAACTCCGTTCTCCAAGGCGTTTTAGTACAATTGGTTTTAAAAAATAACATAACACATTATACATAGAACAAGAAATATCGACGCTTTGCTCAGTATGGTCGAACTCGTTTTTACTTTTATATTACTATATGTTATATTGATAAAAGCCATTATACAATAACATTCATTTTATAATTTTTTAGAAAAATGTTTCTTTTGTCTTTTATTTATCATATAATAAATACATAAGTCAAGTGAGAATATAATTATATTTTTGCTTTGTTGATCAAAAAGGTGTGATACATATATGAATGAAAAAAAATTAAGACTTGCTTTAGTTGGTGCTACTGGCCTAGTTGGTAGAACTGCAATTAAAGTTTTAGAAGAAAAAAACTTACCGATTGATGAATACGTTTTTTTTGCATCTAGCCACTCTTGTGGTAAAGAAATAGTATTTCAAGGTAAAAATTATGTTGTTCGCGAATTAAAAGAAGACTCTTTTGATGAAGGATTTGATTTTGCAATTTTCTCTGCAGGTGGAGATACTGCAAAAAAATATGCACCAATTGCGGCATCACATGGCTGTATTGTTGTAGATAATAGTAGTGCATTTAGAATGGATAACGATGTTCCATTAGTTGTTCCAGAAGTTAACCCTGAAGAAATAAAAAACAATCACGGAATTATAGCAAACCCAAATTGTTCAACAATTCAAGCTGTTGTTCCATTAAAACCATTAGATGAAAAATACAAAATTAAAAGGATTGTGTATTCTACTTATCAAGCTGTTTCAGGAGCAGGTCAAAAAGGTGTGGATGATTTAGAAAATGGAATAAAAGGATTACCAAATAAAAAATTTCCTCATCCAATTTTTAATAATTGTCTTCCACATATTGATGTGTTTTTAGAAAATGGTTATACAAAAGAAGAAGAAAAAATGATTAATGAAACAAGAAAAATTTTAAAAAGACCTGATTTAAAAATAACTGCAACTACTGTAAGAGTTCCTGTTATAAATTGCCATAGTGAAAGTATAAATATTGAGTTTGAAAATAGTTTTGATTTAGGAGATGTAATTTCTACTTTAAAAAATTTCCCTGGAATTATTGTAGAAGATGATGTAGAAAATAATGTGTACCCTCTTGCAACAAATTCAACTGGTTATGATGAAGTTTTTGTTGGTAGAATTCGTAGAGATTATAGTGTAGAAAATGGTATAAATATATGGGTTGTTGCAGACAACATAAGAAAAGGTGCTGCATCAAATGCTATACAAATAGTTGAAAAGTTAATTGAAAATATGTAATGATGAAAAATATAAGGCGGGAATCCCCGCCTATTTTCTTTTGACAAACCGAAGAACCGATTCGCCATCAGCCAGATTTATGCAGTCGTGCATTTCGCCCTTCTTGCAGACCATGGTATCACCAGGTTCATATACGACTCCGTTAGACATAACTCTTCCAGATAACACCGTATAGGTTTCTGAGTCGTTATCGTGAGGATGCATACCTATTGTTGCACCATCTCCCATAACAACTTTACCTGCATCGGTTACTCTCGAGTCCGGATGCTTTACCCGATCTGTATAGACTACACACACCCCAAGTCCACCCTTCAGGTTTGGCTTAACCTGCCTAAAAATCCGACCTTCTAAAGCCATTTTTTCCAAATTCACTACAAGTTTGTTCATAATTGTCCTCCTTCTTATTCTCTGGATTAATGGGTTTTTATAACTATTCATATTATAACATAATTTTCGCTTTTTGTAAACTTTGGTACTTGCTCTACCCTGCTAGTGTGCAACCTGAGCAATGTGAAGTTTGCTTTTTCTCTAGTTTGCTTATATCTTTTCCTATTTTTTTATAATAATCTATTATCGCCATTTGTAGTGTTTCTTCTGCAAGTACAGAACAATGTAATTTTACTTCTGGAAGTCCGGTCTAATGCTTCTACAACTGTTTTGTTTGAAAGTTTTAACGCATCTTCTATCGTTTTTCCTTTTATTAGTTCTGTTGTAATACTGCTGGTTGCAATAGCTGCTGCACATCCAAAGGTTTTAAATTTCACATCTACAATTATATCATTTTCTATTTTTAAATAGATTTTCATTATATCTCCACACACAGGATTTCCCGCTTCACCTATTCCATCTGCATTTTCGATTTCTCCAACATTTCTTGGATTTGTAAAATGGTCAATAACTTTTTCTGAATACATACATTTTTCCTTCTTTCACTTTTCACTTTTTTCCTCGTATAGTGGCGACATATGTCTTAATTTTTCAACTATTTCCACTAATGTCTCTACTAAAAAATCCACATCACTTTTAGAGTTATCATCTCCAAATGTAACTCGTAATGAACCATGTGCAATTTCATGTGGCAATCCTATTGCTAAAAGTACATGTGATGGATCAAGTGAGCCTGATGTACATGCCGAACCACTTGAAGCACATATTCCCCTTGCATCTAAATATAGAAGCAGTGATTCTCCTTCTATAAATTCAAACGATATATTGGCATTTCCTGGTAATCTTTTTGTTCTATGCCCATTTATTTTAATATCTGGTATTTTTTCTTCTACTTGTGAAAAATAGTAATCTCTTAAATCTGTTAATTTCTTATTATACTCATCAAAGTTTTCATATGCTAATTCGATTGCTTTTCCTAAGCCTACAATTCCTGCAACATTTTCTGTTCCTGCCCTCATATTTCTTTCTTGATGTCCACCGTCTTGTATTTTTTCGAATTTCACTCCGCTTCTTACATACAATGCTCCCATTCCTTTTGGTCCATAAAATTTATGCGCAGACATTGAAAGTAAATCTATATTTAATTCATTTACATTTATTCTAACATTTCCTATAGCTTGCACTGCATCTGTGTGAAAGTATATATTATATCTTTTTGCTATTTCACCTATTTCCTTAATTGGCTGTATTGTTCCTATTTCATTATTTGCAAACATAACACTAATTAATATTGTTTGTGGAGTAATTGATTCTTCTAATTCCTTCAAATTAATTAAACCTTCATTATCCACATTTAGATAAGTTACTCTAAATCCTTCTCGTTCTAAATGCTGGCATGTATGAAGAACTGCTGGATGTTCTATTTTGGTTGTAATTATATGGTTTCCTTTTTCTTTGTTTGCAAACGCTACTCCTTTTATAGCTAGGTTGTCGCTTTCACTTCCACATGAAGTAAAATATATTTCTTTTGCCTCTGTTCCAATTGCATATGCTACTTTATGTCTTGATTCTTCTACTGCTTTTTTAGATTTTCTTCCTATACTGTAAATTGATGATGCATTACCATAGTTTAATGTAAAATATGGTAACATTTCTTTTAATACTTCCTCTTTTGTTGCAGTTGTAGCAGCATGGTCAAAATATCTTATTTTTTCCATTTATTTTCCTCTTTTCTTTTTTACTTTTTATATATTATTATATGGAAAAACTGTTAAAAAAATACTAATAAGCATTACACTTATTAGTATTTTTTCTTATTCTATTACGTCTCCTGATAATGTTAGATTGTAGTATTCTTTATTTTTTTCGTCTTGCGAATTTTCTTGTTCTTGTATATTATTTACTATTTGTCTATTCACTTTTGCAAATTCATTAGTGTCAGTTACTACTGGACAAATAGGTCCATCTATAAACTCTAAGTTCATATCTTCATTTTTTTCACTGTTTAACTCTTGTTCTATTTCTTGTATGTAGCTTTCTACTTCTTCTCTAATTATGTCGTTTTCATTTTTCTTAAATACATTTTGTTCAGTTGTTTCTACATGATGACTTATAATTCTATTGCAATATACTCTTAAAGAATCCCAATCTATATTAAACTCTCTTTTTCTCATTTCATATTCTACGTTTTGGAACATTTCTTGTAATCTATCTTTTAATATAAATTGTCTTCTTGAATTCTCTTCTACATGTTCTTGCTGTTCTTCTCTTTGTTTTACTTCGTTAATTTCTTTACCTTCTTCTAGCCCTCTTCTTATTCTTATAATTCTTTCGTATATTCTTTGAACAGCATCTGCTGAAGATAATTCTATTTCTTCATGCATAGGATTAAATTCAAAATATTCACTATATTTTTCTAAAATACTTGGGAGTATATTTACAAACTCTCTAATAATTTTTTCATGTTCTATCGCTAAATCTTTACTTTCCTTATCTTGTAACTTAGTATTAACTTTTGATTGCATCTTTTGTAAATACTCCCTTGTTAATTCTTCTAATCTTTCTATTGTCATTTGTACCACCTCTTTTTATTTATCTCTTCTTATATTATACTATTTTATGAAAATAAATGCAAATCAATAGACGGGAATGAAATATTTCATCCCCGTCTATCCTACTTCTGATACAAAAAGCAAAACTACGGAATGTTTACGAAGTGTTTTTCCATAAACTCAGTAAAGTCCGCCTTAATGTCTTCGAGCTTTTGCTCCTCCGCCTTGGATGCACTGGTTTTCAGATAATGGTTGATTGTTGTCACGACATTTGCATAATACTTTGTTAAGATTTTGCAAAGCGGTACCACGTCCAGCTTCACATTCTCAGTATTAATAATAAAACACAGGTCATGATACGAAATCTCTTTCTGAAAGCCAGAGTTTACTGTTTTCATTGAAATAAATTTCTCCAGAATCTTGAAGTATTCCTCAGACTTCGCTTTCTTCTGGTATTTCAGCAGCCTGTACTCCCACAAAAGAACCTCCTGTGATTTGTTTTGAAAGCTTACAAAATCCTCCATGAGCTGGACCGCCTGCTTCATTTTCCAAAAGCCTCTTAAGTCATACGGAATCTGTATGTCTTCTTTAGAGAACTCCGCCTGCATCTCCAGTTCATACAAAGTTACACAAAAGCAAATAGGAACCGCACGAACCCGCAGTTTTCTGTTCAGCTTCATCGGCTGATAGAAGATACTGTAGGTTTGACTGCCAAATGCAATGTCCGGTTTTGTCTCCTGAAAATCCAACCCTAATATCATACGTCTTACTTCTAACAACTTGATTTTCTTCTCCAGATTATCTTCTGCTGGTATTTTCTCTTCTAATGGCTCGCCATACTTCTTCCGTATCTCTTGGACTTTGAGAACGGTTTGTTGAAACTTTTGCTTATTGTTCATGCTTTTTCCTCCTATTATTAGAAAATTTTTGTTACAAACCTTTATTGGTTTTTTATGTCTACTATGTATTGTACTATATTTTGCCACATTCGTCAAATAAGCAGTAAAGATTATTTCTTTACTGCTTATTTATACTATATAATTTAAATTTGATGTGTATGGGCGTTCTTGAACGCCCATATGGAAATCACATTCTATTTTAAATTTTCGCTACATCTATGGCAAACATGTGGGTGGCTTTGATCTTCTCCTACTGTTTCTGAATACATCCAACATCTTTCACATTTTTCACCTGGTGCAACCGTTACTTCTACACCAACTATAGAATCTTTATCTTCTTCCTTTTTCCCTTCTTTTATCTCTATAGCAGAAACTATAAATATTTCTTTTAGAAGTTCTTCTTTTCCTTTTATAAATTCATATTCCTTACCATCTGCATATAATGTTACTTTTGCAGCAAGAGATAATCCTATTTCTTTATTTGCTCTTGCTATTTCTAATTTCTTTGCCACTTCATCTTTAATCTTAATTAGTTTTTCCCATTTTTCTTCTAATTCTTTATTGTCATATTCAGGGTTTACTACTGGGTAATATGAAAGCATTACACTTTCGCTATTTTCTCCATCTTTATGTGGCATATATTTCCATATTTCTTCTGCTGTAAAACATGTCATAGGTGCAAGAATTCTTACTAAACTAGATAGTATTTCATACATTGTAGTTTGTGCTGCTCTTCTTTCAATAGAATCTGTTTTTGAAGTATATAATCTATCTTTTATTATATCTAAATAGAAAGCACTCATATCTACAACACAGAACTGATTTATTGCATGGTAAGCATTGTGAAAATCATATACATCATAAGCATCACAACAATCTTTTATCAGCTTGTTTAATTTTGTTAATGCCCATTTATCAATTTCTTGTAAATCTTCATATGGAACTGGATTATTAACATCGAAATCATGAATATTTCCAAGTATATATCTTGCTGTATTACGTATCTTTCTATAAACCTCTGTTACTTGTTTTATAATGTTTTTAGAACCACTTACATCTGATTTATAATCTGATGATAATACCCAAAGTCTTAATACGTCTGCTCCAGATTCATTTGTAACATCTTTTGGATCTATACCATTTCCAAGGCTCTTAGACATTTTTCTTCCTTGCTCATCTACTGTATAACCATGTGTTAGAACTTCTTTATATGGTGCTTTTCCTTTTGTTGCAACAGAAGTTAATAATGAAGATTGGAACCATCCTCTATATTGGTCACTTCCTTCTAAGTAAAGGTTTGCTTCTGGAAGACCACGTTCTGCTAGTACTGATTCATGTGTAGAACCAGAATCAAACCAAACATCCATTATATCTGTTTCTTTCTTAAATTCTGTACTTCCACAATGAGGACATTTAGCACCTTCTGGCATAAGTTCTTTTTCAGATAAATCAAACCATGCATTTGAACCTTTATCTTTAAATATCTCCTGTACTTTTTCTAAACTTTCAGGTGTTACATATTCTTTTTCACAATCTGCACAATAGAATATTGGTATTGGTACACCCCATGTTCTTTGACGAGAAATACACCAATCGTTTCTATCTTCTACCATTTTAGAGATTCTTTCTTCTCCCCAAGCTGGATACCATTTAACACCTTTTATTGCTTCTAGTGTTTCTTTTCTAAATCCATCAACAGATGCAAACCATTGGTTTGTTGCTCTATATATTACTGGGTGTTTACATCTCCAACAATGTGGATATGAGTGATTTACATCTTCTGATACAAGTAGATATCCGTTTTCATCTAACCATTTTATTATTTCTTTATCAGATTTTGCATAGTACATTCCTGCAAATGGTCCCGCTTCTTCTGTTTGATGTCCTTTAGCATTTATTGTTACAACTATATCTAATCCGTTTTTTAATCCGCAAAGATAATCCTCTTTACCATAACCAGGAGCTGTATGAACTGCACCTGTACCTGTATCTAATTCTACTAAAATTGTATCATCTGAACCAAGTACAACTCTTGAATCTCTATCTAAAAATGGGTGTTTACAAATAACTCCTTCTAGGTCACTACCATCAAATTCAGCTATTTTCTCATACTCAGTTATTCCTGCTTTTTCCATAACTTTATCTACAAGTTCTGTTGCTATAATTAGTTTTTCTTTTTTGGTATCTACTATGCTATATTTAAAATCTCCACCTATTGTTATTCCCATATTTCCTGGTAATGTCCATGGAGTTGTCGTCCATATTACAAATGAAGTATTTTCTTCATCAAATTTTCCCTTTGCATCTTTTACAGGAAATTTTACATATGCTGTATGAGAATTTATATCTTTATATTCAATTTCTGCTTCTGCAAGTGCTGTTTCACAATCTGTACACCAGTATACTGGTTTTAATCCTTTATAAATATAACCTTTTTTATACATATCAGCAAATACACCAATTTGTTTCGCTTCCATTTGTGGTTGATATGTTATATATGGATTATCCCAATCTCCTAATACTCCTAAACGTTTAAATCCTACTATTTGTTTATCTTTGTAATCCATTGTAAATTGTTTACAAGTATCACGGAATGTATTAACTGGTATTTCATCTCTATTTAATCCTAGCTTTTCTATTGCCTTTTTCTCTGTTGGCATACCATGTGTATCGAAACCTGGAACGTATGGAGTATAATACCCTTTTAAGTTTTTATATCTTACAATTGTATCTTTTAATACTTTATTTAATGCGTGTCCTAAATGTATTTCTCCGTTTGCATATGGAGGTCCATCATGTAAAACAAATGGTTCTTTTCCTTCGTTTTTCTTAAGCATTTTTTCGTATAGACCTTTTTCAAATACTTCTTCTAATATTTTAGGTTCATTTTCTGGAAGGCTTGCTCTCATTGGAAAGTCTGTTTTTGGTAAGTTTAATGTTTCACTGTAATTTACTTTTTCTTCTGACATTTTATTCACTCCTATCTTAATTTAAAACTAGTAAAATTTTTTCTTATGAATCCTCTTCATCTTAACAATTAATCTAGTCACTGTTTTGCGGGCGATTAAAATCGCCCCTACATCCTTGACCCTATAATAAAGTATTACTAATTTTATATAACAAAAAAGCCATTCATCCTAATAAATTAGGACGAAATGGCTTATATTCCGCGGTACCACCTATTTTAAAAATAAGCAAAACTTATTTTTCTCTTCATTACCTTATAACGTAGGTTAAGCGATTTATCTTACTATTATTTTTCAGATAAATAACAAAAAGGTGATAACAAATAAATTATTATGCTGCTAGAATCACACCAACCTCTAGCTCTCTTTTGCTTTTACTTTATTTATCGTGTCCTTTTTATAGTCTTTTTTATTTTTAATATTCTATCACTTAATTATATTTTTAGCAAGTATTTTTTGTAACTATTTTTGTAGTTTCTAATTATTTTACTAAGAATATCTCATATATATAAATATCTACTGTTGATTTTATACCACTTAGATATTCTCCAACAGTCATAACTGCATTCAAATATGCTTCTTTATTATATTCTCTAACGTCATAATACTCTTCTTTTTCACCCCTGTCTATAGATTCCCATCCATACACACTTTCGATATTTGAATCATTAGCTATCATTCCCCAATCATTACATTTCTTATTTTGAGTAGTTCTTAAATATGAACCAACTTCAACACCTGAAATTTCAATGTCTTTTTTAATTACCACTCCCTTATATTGTGAAAAATCAATTTTGTCTTTCGTTACATAATTAATTTGTTGATGAGCATTTGGATAGTTTTTGTTTGAAGCTCTGGTATAAATACAATCTTCTCTAAAATATGGAGAGCCCGACAATGTACACTGCTTACCACATATAGGATTCTCAAATTCTGTAAATGATGTTCCATTATAGTATAAATACTCTCTTTCTTCTACTGTTAGTTTACATGTAGCATATACTTTCTTTCCATCAATTGATTTACATTCTATACTTGTCTCACCACTTGTTACTGGTGTAATATTTCCATTAGCATCTATTGTAGCTATATTTTTGTCTTTTATACTCCATTTATACTGTCCTTTTTTTATTCCTTCTGTTATTACTTTTATTTGTGTTACATTTTTAATATTTATATTTTCTTGGTTTGTTATTCCTATTATTATCTCTTCATTATCTAAAGTTAAACTTGATATTGTATCATCTTCTTTAAACTTTCCTAAATGTTCAGAAATCTCTGGCACATTTCTATCTATCCCGAAACATCCATCCATTTACTAATACAATATCCTCGTCTATAATTGTCATATTTTGCTCTTCTATCTTGCTTGTTAAGTATTTGTCTTTATTATAGTTAATATTTATCTCCTTTTCTGCTTGCATATTTAAAAATAGAATCTCTAATTTTTCTCTTGAACTTGTTTCATTATTTTTTTGCACTGTATATTTTGCTATATTGATTAATCCTTTTTCTCCTAATGCTAAACTTATTACTACTCCTGCTAAAATCAGCATTAAAATTATAGTTATAATTAGCGCAATTAATGTGATACCTTGTTTCTTCTTCATCCTTCTTTTGTTTCTCCCTAAATTTTATTTGTAATCATTTTATTTTAAGCTTTCATTTGTTTCAATAATATTTATGTATATTACCTATTAAAAATATACATAAATCGTTTATCTGTAGGGTTTTATTATATTACCTCTTGTATCTCTATTTTTATGCTGTTTCGCTATTTTTTTGTATAATTTTTCTTTTTCTTATATGTTTTTTAGGTGCTTTGTTTTCATTTAATATTATTTTTGGTGCTTTTCCATCTTGTACTGTTTCCTTTGTAACAATACATTTCTCAATTTTTGGATTTGATGGAATATCAAACATAATGTCTCTCATTATTTCTTCAATAATTGAACGTAAACCTCTTGCTCCTGTATTTCTTGCAATTGCTTTATCTACAATTACATTTAAAGCCTCATCTTCGAACTCTAATTCTACATCATCAAGTTCTAGTAGCTTTTTATATTGTTTTACTAATGCATTTTTAGGTTCTGTCACAATTTTAATTAAAGCTTCTCTATCTAATTCTTTTAAAGTCGCAATTATTGGAAGTCTACCTACAAATTCTGGTATTAATCCAAATTTCAATAAATCTTGTGGTAATAATTCACTATATACTGCTGCTTTATCAATTTCTTTTTTACTTTCGATTTTTGCACCAAAACCTATAGTTTTTTTACCAACTCTTTCATTAATTATTTTATCTAATCCTTCAAAAGCTCCTCCACATATGAATAATATGTTTGATGTGTTAATTTGTAAAAATTCTTGATGTGGATGTTTTCTTCCTCCTTGCGGTGGAACAGAAGCAGTTGTACCTTCAACAATTTTTAATAAAGCTTGTTGTACACCTTCTCCACTAACATCTCTTGTAATAGATGGATTTTCTGATTTTCTTGTTATTTTATCTATTTCATCAATGTATATTATTCCTTTTTCTGCAAGTTCAATGTCGTAATCTGCTGCTTGAATAAGTTTTAATAATATGTTTTCAACGTCTTCACCAACATAACCCGCTTCTGTTAGAGTAGTTGCATCTGCTATTGCAAATGGTACTTTTAAAATTTTTGCAAGAGTTTGTGCAAGTAATGTTTTTCCACATCCTGTTGGTCCTAATAATAAGACGTTACTTTTTTGAATTTCTACATCATTTATTTCATCTTCTGCATTAATTCTTTTATAATGATTGTACACAGCAACCGCAAGTGTCCTTTTTGCCTCTTCTTGACCAATTACATATTCATCTAATGTCTTTTTTATTTCTTCTGGTTTTGGTAATGTACTTACTTCTTCAATTGTATAACCTGCTTCATCTTCTTCTAAATAGTCTTCTTCAATTATGTTTTTACATAGCGAAACACATTCATCACAAATATATACGCCAGGTCCTGCTACAATTCTTTTAACATTATTTTGTGTTTTACCACAAAAAGAACATTTAATATTTTTTTCATTTTGGTTTTTAGCCATTTCATCCTCCTAGTTATATATATGAAAAATAGTTTGTTTATTGTTCATATATAATTACATTCTTTTTTCCATAATTCCATCAATTAGTCCATATTTTAGAGCTTCTTCTGCTGTCATATAGTTATCTCTTTCAGTATCTTTTTCTATTGTTTCTAAACTTTGACCTGTTCTATCACTTAATAATTTATTTAATTTTGCTCTTGTTTTTACCATATGATCTGCATGTATTTTTATTTCTGTTGCTTGACCAGAAATTCCATTTCCACCTATTAATGGTTGGTGGATTAGTATTTCAGCATTTGGGGTTGCAAATCTCTTTCCTTTTTCTCCAGAAGCAAGTAGTACTGCCCCCATACTTGCTGCCATTCCTATACAAATTGTAGTAACTGGACATTTAATATAATTCATTGTATCTACAATTCCCATTCCATCTGTAATTGAACCACCTGGTGAGTTAATATAAAGACTTATTTCTTTATCTGGATCTTCTGATTCTAGGAATAAAAGTTGTGCAATTACCAAGCTTGCTGTTGTTGGATTAACATCTTCTCCTAAAAATATAATTCTATCTTTTAAAAGTCTAGAGAATATATCATATGATCTTTCTCCTTTATTGGTTTGTTCAATAACATATGGAACTAAACTATTTTTTTCTAACATAACATTTTCCTCCTTCAAAAGTACGGGTCGATGAGGTCATCGCCCCCTACATCCTTATTCTTCATTTTAAATTTTCACTATTTTTGGGGACAATGTAGTCACCAAGCCCCCTACATTATTTTTTGTCTCTAGGTAGACACGAGGCCTGCCTCTATAATCCTATTTTATATCATAAAAGTTAGAGGTTGTCAAAAATTATATTTTACTTCCTCTAACTTTCCCTTTTACTACTTTATTTTATTTTTGCGTTTTCAACTATGAATTCTACAGCTCTTTCATTTTTTAATGATTCTTCTAAGTATTTTACAAATGCTTCATTTTCTTTTAATTGTTCTTCTTTTTGTCCATACATTTCTGCCATTTCTTTAATTTTAGCACTAACTTTTTCAGAATCTGCTTCAATATTTTCAGCTTTAATTATTGCTTCTAATACTAATCTACTTTTTACAGATGTTTTTGCTTGTTCTTCATATTCTTTTCTAAATTCTTCGTTTGTTTTACCAATCATTTGTAAATAATTTTCTAATTTCATTCCTTGGTAAGAAAGTCTTTGTTCAATTTCTTTTACCATGTTATCTGTTTCTGTTTCAATCATTCCAGATGGAATATCAATTTCAACATTATCACATACAGCTTTTACAGCTGCATCTTCTGTTTCATATTTTGCTTTATTTTTGTTTTCTTCTTCAATTTTTTCTTTGATGCTTGCTTTTAATTCTGCTAATGTATCAAATTCGCTAACATCTTTTGCAAATTCGTCATCTAAAGCTGGCATTTCTTTTTTCTTGATTTCATGTAATTTGATTTTAAATGTTGCATCTTTTCCTTTTAGTTCTTCTGAGAAGTATTCTTCTGGGAATTTTACATTAATGTCTTTTTCTTCATCAATTTTCATTCCTATAATTTGTTCTTCAAATCCCGGTATGAAAGTATTGCTTCCTATTGTTAATTCATGATTTTCAGCTTTTCCACCTTCAAATGCTTTCCCATCAACAAATCCTTCAAAATCTATTACTGTAATATCTCCATTTTCTACTGCTCTATCTTCAACAGAAACTAATCTTGCATTTTTTTCTTGCATATGTCCAAGTTCATGGTCAACATCAGCGTCAGATACATTATACTCAACTTTTTTTAATTCTATACCTTTATATTTTCCAAGTTTTACTTCTGGTTTTGTTTGAACTACTGCTGTAAATATTAGGTCTTGTCCTTTTCCTATTTGTTTAACATCTATATCTGGATGGCTAACAGCTTCGATATTATTTTCTTTTAATTCTTTTTCATATACTTCTGGCACTACTTCATTAAAAGCATCTTCGTAGAATATTTCATCTCCATAATATTTTTCAACTATGTTCATTGGTGCTTTTCCTTTTCTAAAGCCAGGTATATTAAAGTATTTTGCACTTTTTGCATATACTTTTTTAATTGCTTCATCAAATTTTGCAGCTTCAATTGTAAATTCTAATTTTAATTCGTTTTTGTTTTCTGTGTTTTCAACTTTTATACTCATTTAATTCAAATCCTTTCTTGCTTTTTAAATTAGCCTTTATATTATACCACGTTTTTCTAAGATTGCAAGTGTTTTAGTTAAAGAAATTGAACAAGGAACGGCAATATGCCGTTCCCGTTCGTTTTTTGGTACTTAAATAACTTTAATGAAAGGGTTTAACGCTGTAAATAATGGTGTTTTCTTCCACGCGGTATCCTCTCTTCATAACTTCATCGAGCTTCTTCAGATACTTTTCCTTTATCTTGCCCTTTAAACGAATAACAACTCTTATTCGCTGTTTTCCCGTGGTGCTTCTGAGCTCAGAATTGGCAAGTTGCCTTTGCTGTGGATGTTTCAAGACTTCAACTTCTCTTTCCTCCTCATAATCCCAATGTTTTTCCAGACTCGGCAGGAATTCGATGTAGGTGATTTCGAAACCTTTTAACTTCACGGCTCTTGCTGCTCTTCTAGCCACCTTCCGCTGTGCCTCCATAAATTCTCTTACTTTGTTTACATCCTTCATTTGTTGTACCTCCTTGTTGCATTTTAGTATTTATATTTTATCACTATTTATGTAAATAAACAAGTACAATAAACAATTTAGATATATTTTTCTATTTTTAATATATATCTGCCTTTTTTTGTATTTCCAACCTGTTCTACTATTTCAAACTTACCCTTTCCTCGAATAGTAATTTTATCTCCTACATTTATTGCTTTAGAATCTTTTGTAATAGGCTCATAATTTACAAATACTCTTTCAGCTCTAATTATTTCTTCTGCTTTTGTTCTTGAAGTTTTACAAAGTTCTGAAACAATATTGTCTAATCTTGTTGATGATACAATTATTTCTATTTCTTCTTTATTAATAACACACTTATGTATTTCATTAATTTCTTTTATTGATATTTGTGATTTTTGAAATCTTATTAATGTTGAAAGATGTTGCTCCAAAAATGGTACTATTTCATTTAGCACTATAATATGTGCACCTTCTTCCCATACAACAATATCTCCAATTTTTTCTCTTTTTAAACCTAGCTTCATTAATCCGCCAAGATAATCTCTATGTGTATATTTTCCTTTTAAATCATTTGGTAATAATATTTCTATTACTTGCATAACAGAAGGATAATTCTTTTCTACAATCTCTTTATTCCATTTTTCTGGGCAAAAAATAATTGTAGTTCTCTCAGCTTCTTCAAATCCGCCAAATATAATGTAATTTTCTATTTTATTACTTTTTAAAACTTTTTCTAGTAACAGTTTTTGTCTTGAATCTAAAAAATCTGTATTTTGGATTTTGTTTCTTTTAC
This sequence comes from Clostridia bacterium, assembly GCA_022799315.1. Classification (GTDB taxonomy): domain Bacteria; phylum Bacillota; class Clostridia; order TANB77; family CAG-508; genus RGIG8482. Next base: position 35,182 of record JAAWOE010000013.1, read on the forward strand.
TACAAAGTACAATTTGATCTAACATTTTAGAAACAAGCAATCTATCTTCTTCATTTTTATAACTTTTTAATAATTCTTGTTTATTCATTCTTTTTATTCCTTTTCTTTATACTAAAATTATAATAGCATAAAAAAAGGTGAATTTCTATAATACTAGTAAAATTCACCTTTTTATTAATTATATCTTTTTCATTATAAAGGATTCTTTTAAAATAAAAATCACTAAATTTAGAAAAGCGCCTTGAAAGTAAATTTTGTATACGTATGTTTTAAAAATTTGTGGGAGAATCTCACACACTTGTGAGAGGGACCTGCAAATTTTTATTACATACTGTGCAAAATTTAGCTTGAACAAGTTTTTCTATAATTTATGATTTTTATTAAAAGAATCCTCATAGTTTATAAAAAATTTAATAACTTGCTGTATCTTCTAATTCTTCTTCTATATTTAACAAACGATTATATTTTGCTACACGATCTGTTCTACATGGTGCACCTGTTTTTATTTGTCCGCTATTTGTTGCAACAACAATATCTGCAATTGTAGTATCTTCTGTTTCTCCTGAGCGGTGTGATACAACTGCTTTATAACCATTTTGTTTTGCAAGTTCTATTGCATCTAAAGTTTCAGTAAGTGTTCCAATTTGATTTGGTTTAATTAAGATACTATTTGCAACTTTATTATTTATTCCCTTTTGTAGTCTTTTCATATTAGTAACAAACAAGTCATCTCCAACTAATTGAACTTTATCTCCAATTTGTTTAGTTAATTCTTTCCATGATTCCCAATCTTCTTCTGCAAGTCCATCTTCTACTGAAATAATTGGATATTCATTTGTTAGCTCTATAATATAATCTATCATTTCTGATTTTTCTTTAAATACATCTGTCTTCCAAAAATAATAGCCATCTTTTCCTATTTTTTTAGCCTCTTCATACATTTCTGTACTTGCTACGTCAAGTGCTAAAGCAATATCTTCTTTTGGTTTAAATCCAGATTTTTTAATTGCCTCAACAATCATGTCTAAAGCTTCTTTTTCATCTTTTAAATTAGGTGCAAATCCGCCCTCATCTCCAACTGCTACACTATATCCGTTTTCTTTTAAAACTTTTTTCAAATTATGATATACTGTTACGCCCATTTCTAATGCTTCACGAAAAGTAGTAGCTCCTACTGGTATAATCATGAACTCTTGTATATTAATATTGTTATCTGAATGCTTTCCACCGTTTAATATGTTCATCATAGGTCTAGGTAAACGATTAGCATTTACTCCTCCAATGTAATTATATAAACTCATTCCTAAAGAATTTGCTGCGGCTTTTGCTACTGCAAGAGATACCCCTAGTGTAGCATTTGCTCCTAGTTTTGATTTATTAGGTGTTCCATCAAGTTCAATTAACATCTTATCAATCTTTTGTTGCTCATATACATTTATACCATCTAAATGTTTAGCAATTTTTTTATTTACATTTTCTACTGCTTGTAATACTCCTTTTCCAAAATATCTTTCTTTATCTCCATCACGAAGTTCAACAGCTTCAAAGCTTCCTGTAGACGCACCAGATGGAACCATACTTACCCCACTAAATCCACCTTCTGTTACAACTTCTACTTGTACAGTTGGATTTCCTCTTGAATCTAGCACCTCCATTGCATGAATATTTTTTATGGCTAAATAATCTTTCATATTTGCTCCTCCTTAATTTTTAGTTTATATAAAGTATGTTCTTTTTATTTGTAACTTATTCCAATATATAGAAAAAAATCTAGTAAATTGTACATCTATGAACATATAGTAATATAAGAGTAAAAATGAGTTCGACCATACCGAGCAAAGCGTTGATATTTCTTATTCTAATCATAGTGTGTTACATTATTCACTTAAACCAATTATACTAAAACGCCTTGGAGAACGGAATTTTTACTCTTATATTACTATATGTTCATTTAAGCTATTATACAATACATATATTAAATAAAAATTCTAGTAAACACTAGAATTTTTGTTTAATATATGCTAATATAATTAAGTATTCATATTGGGGTATCGCCAAGCGGTAAGGCATCGGACTCTGACTCCGACATTCCTGTGTTCGAATCACAGTACCCCAACCACGTCGCAACTAGTTAATTTGACTAGTTGTTTTGTTTTACAAAACAACATAAGTCATAACACTGTTGCTCCTTGTTTCGAAAAAAGTATCGCTTCGCTAACAACTTTTTTTCGAGTTTATCGCTTGCAAATGTTAAAGTATCTGCCTACCTTAAGAAAAAAGATATATAGGCAAGTTTGTACTTTTCATTATTCACCCTTCACTATTCATTTTTCACTTTTTATATACTATTTTCAATTAACCTATATAAATCATTTTTATTGTCCAAATTATAAAGCTAGTTCAATCATTTTCACATCTTCTAATATTGTAATCCACTTATTTCTTTTACATATTCTTCGTAATTGGGCACATGTTCCTTTATTATTTCATAAAATCTTTTAGAATGTGTTTTATATTTTAAATGTGCAAATTCATGTAAAACAACATATTCTATTATTTCTTGTTTGTATTTTACAATATCTGGATTAATTGTTATTTTCTTATCTTCTGAACATTTTCCTAATGTGTTTTTCATTCTAATAATTTCATAATCTTCTGGTGCATAGCCTAATAATTTTCTTGTTTTTTCCATAGCCCCCTCTATTTCTCTTTGGGCAACTACATTATATATTTTTTCTATTAGCAAATTTAATAGTTCTTCTTTTTGTACTTTTTTGTATTTGTTAGGTAGTTCTATTTTTATAGTTCCTTCTTCTACATTAACTGTTAATGTTTTTATATTTTTATAACGAATGTTAATGCTATAATTTTCTCCTAAAATTTTAACTATTCCTGTATTTATATATTCTTCTTTTTTTGCCTCATATTCTTTTATTTTTTCTAAAATCCATCTTCTTTTTTCTTCTACTATTTCTTGAATTTGATTCTTTGAAAAATACCAAGGAGCTTGTACTACTACTTCTCCATTTTGTACACATATACATAGATTATTGTTTATATTTTTATCTACAGTATATGTAATTATTTCACTTCTATTTTTTAATAAATTCATTTTAATTCCTCCTTAGTATCAAAAATATGTTTTGCGAATTCTTGTTCGTTTCTACGTTCTCTATTTTATATTCATTTTATATTTTTGTCAATAGTTTTTTTGAAAAAATATAAAATTTTTGTTCGCTTGTTTTTTAATATAAAAAGTTCGCTATTTTAGCGAACTTTTTATATGCTCTTCTAATATTTTTATATCTCTTTTTGCAACAATTTTTGTTGAATACAAACTTGTATATTCCGATGCTAATAATTTATCATAATTCTGTTTCATTTTTTCTAATGCTTCTTCTGGTTTCATCCATAATCTTTTTCCTCCTTCTGCTTTTTCCATATCAGTTAACGATAAACTGTCTAGTTTTTTAATTACTTTTCCTATAAAAACGCAAGATGTTTGCATATAATTTGACTTTGTTTTATATTCTTCAGTATACCCCAAGCACTCTATAATCTTTACTTCGCATCCAACTTCTTCTTTTATCTCTCTTATAAATGCTTCTTCAAAACTTTCATTCTCTTCTAATCCACCACCAGGCAATTTATACATATTTTTGTTTTCTTTATAAAACACTGCCATATTACCTTGTTCATCTAACACGATTCCTCTAGCTGCCTTTCTATAAATAGGCTCCTTCATTTCGACAATTTCTTCACCAATATCTTCATCTGTTACTTTTGTAATTAATTTCATTCAACTTTCCTCCAGTAATAGTATAATGTATATTTTAACTCATATATCATAAAATTACAAGGATTATAAATATGAAAAAGCCAACCCGTTGTGATACTCTACATTGGGTTGGCAAGGTGGATTACCTGCATCTTATTATTGCTTTTGCTACCTCCATAGTTGTCTTGTTAATCGATTGGGGCGATGCATCAGGCTTACTCCTCATTATCGCTTTCTTAACTTCCTCAATGGCTCCTCTAAGGTGTTCTTCCGCTTCTAGCTCAGCAAACGTTTTCCTTTCAGTGTCCTTCTTAGCTGTTTCAGATTTATTTCCTGCTCCAGCTTTTTTGATTTTTGAAGGTTTTCTGCCCGGATACAGTTTAACATTTTTCTTATCCCCATTGTTTAGAGAGCGTTGCACATCCCGTAGCTTATGCAAGCTTTCTCTAACTCTTTGGGTATCTCTGTGTTTAAGAATTGCATTTATCATAGTGCATCCTCCTTTTCATACTATCATACTATAAAGTTTCTTCTTAATAACTCTATTATACTACATTTTACATTAAAAAGCAATTTGGGATTGTTTGCTATTACTTTAGTGAAAATCTTTATTTAGACTTCTTCTAGAACACCTTATAATTTAATTTAACGAAAAATGAAGAATGAATAGTTAAAAGTACAAACTTGCCTTTCAATTCTTAGCCTTTTTCTGCTCATACTCTTAACTATTCACTCTTCATTTTTAACTCTTGCCATTAGGCAAGTTTGGTGCCCTAACTAGACACGTTTGCGAAATCATTAGGGCAAAAAATGTTTATTTTCAACTCTTAATTATAGTTATATCAATAGTTTACAAGTATTATATTTGCAAACTTGTTTTTTGACTATATTTAATGTAACATAAAATAATAAAAATTACAAGGGCTAAATAAAAATAATATTTTCAAAAAATTTGTTTTGTTCGCTTGTATTTTATCTAATAATGTTATATAGTTGTAAACATAGAAAATGGGAATAAGCAGTGTGAGTGCTACCACTTTACATACACAGTTCTTACTGTGAGAATGGGGGTGGTGCTATATGGTAGAACAAGCTATGTTAATGATAATATACTTACTTTTCTACGGTTTAGTAGGAATGACTATTATAGCATTTGCCTTGATTATTGCAATAGTAGTAATTTTGAGCAAATAATAAAAGCAC
>JAAWOE010000001.1 GCA_022799315.1 Clostridia bacterium
GTGCTTTTATTATTTGCTCAAAATTACTACTATTGCAATAATCAAGGCAAATGCTATAATAGTCATTCCTACTAAACCGTAGAAAAGTAAGTATATTATTAATAACATAGCTTGTTCTACCATATAGCACCACCTCCATTCTCACAGTCAAAACTGTGTATGTAAAGTGGTAGCACTCACACTGCTTATTCTCATTTTCTATGTTTATAACTATACATCATTATTAAGTAAAATACAAGCGAACAAAACAAATTTTTGAAAAATATATAAATATACTTTTTTATATGCCGTGTAATTATTGATTTTTCAGCTTTCTTGAAAAAATCCTATAAGAACACTCCAACCATGAGTGCGACTTTTACAAGTCGCAGTGAAAAATGAATGGTGAATAGTATTTAATTAAGTGTAAAGAGCACTTATGTACTATTCACTATTCATTTTTCACTGTTTATACTATTGTAATATATATTAAGTTTTGATATAATCATGGTCAAATAAATGAAAAGAGTTAGAGTGATATAAACGATTTAATTGTAAAATATTACAATCTATTTATAAAAGAAGGTGTTTATATATGTATAGAAATACATATGTAGAAGTTAATTTAAAAAATATTGAAAGTAATGTAAGAAGTTTGATAAATAAGTATTGTGGATACAAATACTACTTTGGGGTTGTAAAAGCAGATTGCTATGGACATAATGATGTGAAATCAATAGAAGCTATAATAAAAGGTGGTTGCAATTATCTAGCTGTTGCAACTTTAGAAGAAGCATTAGAAATAAGGAAGAGTATAAAAGATGTTCCAATTCTATGTTTGGGAATTGTTCCAGTAGAATTTATTGAGGAAGCTATAAATAATAACATTACAATTACGATAAGTAATGTTGAATATCTTGAAAAGCTTGTTACAAAAGAACACAATAATTTGAAAGTTCATATTAAAATAAATACAGGAATGAATAGGCTAGGTACAAATAATAAAAAAGAATTTAATAAAATGTATGAGATAATTAAAAATAGTAACTTGATACTAGAAGGTATTTATACTCATATTTACAATTCATCAAATAAAGAAGATACAATTAAGCAATTTAATAAATTTGAAGAAATGATAGCTGATGTCAATGTAAGTGAAATTCCAATTATACATTTATGTGCAAGTGATGCAATGATGTCGTATCCAAAATTAGCGTATGCAAATGGATGCAGATTAGGAATTGCTATGTATGGACTTATGGAAAATAAAGAAAATCCACTTTTTTCAACATTTAGTTTGCATAGTGAAGTAATACAAATAAACGAGGTAGAAAATGGCACAGTGGGTTATAATGGAAATTATAAAGTAGAAGGTAAGGAAAAAATAGCAGTAGTTCCAATTGGTTATGCTGATGGTATTATAAGAAAAAACACAGGTAGAAATGTATATATTAATAATAAAGAATATAAAATTGTTGGAAATATATGTATGGATATGCTATTTGTTAAAATTGACAGCTCTGTAAAAGTTGGAGATAAAGTTACTATAATAAAAGATATAGGGCATATAGAAGAAATTGCAAAATATTTAGATACTATTCCATATGAAATCATTTGCTCTATAGGTAAAAGGGTTCCAAGAGTATATAAATTATAAAAATACATAAAAACACCACCAACTAAAATGCAGTTGGTGGTGTTTGTCGGAAACAAATCCGTCAATAATCTTCAACATCGAAATAAATGGAAGATGTCACATATGGCTTGTCTTCAATCATATAAACCCAATGAACTTCTACATTATCACGAATTTTCGTGAATTGATATTCAATATGGAATATACTGTAGATATTTTTTGGATTATAATAATCAAACGCACGAACAATTGGAATTTTCGTTGATACGACATAACATCCATTTACTACGAGCCAAATATTGTATATCCAACCAGTTTCCAATATAGGTATTGAAAAACCAGTTGTATCACTAATTCCTGTTGAAGAAGATGTCATTGGTCTGACAAAATTTAATTTCCGAGTGTAAAGGTCTCTGAAAAATAAATAATTATTCATACAAACCCCTCCTTGTAATTTACGACTTACAAGTAAAACTAATACTATTATATATACTAAAGTATATTTGCCAACAAAATACAGCAAAATTTTACAAGATTTTACAAATTACATATTTATAAAAAATATGAATAAAAATCAAAATTTGTATTGCATTTATTTATAAAATATAGTAATATTTTTTAGGGTGTAAGAAAAATGAGAAATTTTGTAGAAAAAACACAATTTATCATTACATTAAATAGCAAAGCAAATTTGCTAGTTTTTGTGTTTGCTACAATTATTTCTATTATATATGGTATAAATTTAGGTCACTAAAATTGTTTTTAGTGGCTTTTTATATATTTTACACACCAAAAGAAAATATTAGGAGGAACGTTTTATGGAAAAAAGTAAAATGGTTTTAGACGTAAACGAAAAGCCAACACTTGCAAAATGGATTATTTTAGCAATCCAGCACGTATTTGCAATGTTTGGTGCAACAATTTTAGTACCTATTTTAGTAAATGCAGGAGCTGGAGAAACAGTACTTACAATACCAGTAGCATTAGTAACATCAGGAATAGGAACATTAATTTATATTTTATGTACAAGAGGAAAATCACCAGTATATTTAGGAAGCTCTTTTGCATTTATTGCGCCACTAGCAGCAGCTTACCTAAAAGGTGGACTAAGTGGAGCTATGACAGGAGTTATGGTAGTAGGTCTTATTTATGTAGTATTTGCTACAATTATAAGATTTACAGGAAAAGGCTGGCTTGATAAATTATTACCACCAGTTGTAATTGGACCAATGATTATGATTATAGGTTTAGGACTTGCACCATCTGCAATTTCACAAGTAGGACTTGTAAGTGGGGCAGAAGTTGAATGGAAAGCAATATTTGTTGCAGTTGTTACATTCTTAGTAACAGCAATTGTAGCAGTAAGAGGAAAAGGATTCTTAAAAATTATTCCTTTCTTAGTAGGAATAGTAACAGGATACATTGCTGCAGTATGTGTAGGATTAGTTGATTTTACACCAGTAGCAGAAGCAGCATTCTTTAGTATACCTCAATTTGCTGTACCATTTGTAAGCTATGTACCAAATTTCTCTGCAATTCTTACAATTGCACCAATTGCATTAGTAACAATGGCAGAACATATTGGAGATCATACATCACTATCTAACATTATAGGAAAAGATTTATTAAAAGAACCAGGGTTAGAAAGAACTTTATTAGGAGACGGTGTTGCAACATTTATAGCAGGTATACTTGGTGGACCTGCAAATACAACATATGGTGAAAACACATCTGTTGTAGGAATGACTAAAATTGCATCTGTATGGGTAATTGGACTTGCTGCTATATTTGCAATTTGTTTAGGATTCCTAGGAAAATTCACAGCATTAGTTTCAACAATACCAAATCCAGTACTTGGAGGAGTAAGCTTACTTCTTTATGGATTTATAGCTGTTAATGGATTAAAAGTATTAATCCAAAACCAAGTAGATTTTGGAAAAACAAAAAATGTTGTTGTAGCATCTGCAATGCTTGTACTTGGACTTGGAGGAGCAGCTATTTCTATAATTAGTGGAGATGTATCTGTTACAATTTCAGGAATGAGCTTAGCAGCAATTGTTGGAATTTTAATTAATCTATTCTTACCAGAAGAAAAAGAAGAAACTATAGAAACACCTAAAAAAGAGAAAAAAGAAGAAAAAGTAGAAGCAAACATTTAGAAAAATGTAGGGGCAGGCTTTATGTCTGCCCAAATTTTGAGGAGGAGTACAGTATGAAGGCAATAGAAGTAAATCATCCATTAATACAACATAAAGTATCAATTTTAAGAGATAAAAAAACAGGAACAAAAGAATTTAGAGAACTTGCTGAAGAAATAGCAATGTTATTATGCTATGAAGCAATGAGAGATATAGAAACAGAAGACGTAGAAGTAGAAACACCTATGGGAAAAACTATGGCAAAAAGAGTAAATGAAGATAAATTTACATTTGTTCCAATATTAAGAGCAGGACTTGGAATGTCTAATGGTATAACAAAAATTATTCCAAATGCAAAGATTGGAGTTATAGGATTATATCGTAATGAAGAAACATTAGAACCTGTTAGATACTATTATAAAGTTCCAAAAGATATTAAAGATAGAGAAGTAATACTTGTAGATCCAATGCTTGCAACAGGAGGATCTGCAGTAGATGCAATTAAAATGATGAAAGAAGATGGAGTTACAAAAATTAAATTCTTATGTTTAATTGCGGCACCAGAAGGTATAAAAAGAGTAGAAGAAGAATATCCTGATGTACAAATATATTGTGCAAGTATAGATGACCACTTAAATGAAATTGGTTATATTGTACCAGGACTTGGAGATGCAGGAGATAGAATATTTGGAATAAAATAAACTTAAAAAGAGTAGCCAGGCTACTCTTTTTAAGTTATAGGAAAGTAGGTTGTTTTACATTAAATGTTGTAGAGTCGACGTCCACGTCGATCCACAACATCAAAAAATACATTTGTTTTTATTAAAACTTGAAAAAACATGTAAATATGATATAATGAAAAAGTAATGGGCAACCATTGTTGTAGAAAGGAAACAGCATGAAGAAACGGACGAAGATATTCCTTATATGTTGCGTAATTTTAGCAATAGTACTCTTTGGCTTAGGATGTTATTTGAAAAAACTTACTTTTGTTACGACAGCTGAAGCAATCCTTGCAGGATGTATAATTGGTGCGATTAGTAAGCGCCTTGACTGAGAAGCCAAGAAAGAAGCGAAAAAGAGATGGAAACATCTCTTTTTGCTTCTTCACAAAAAAATCACAAATATTTTTAGCAATTGGGGTTGACAATTGCTAATTTTGGTTATAATATATACAAAGAAATTAGCAATCGAAACTTTTAAGTGCTAAAAAGAGGTGATAAATGTGCTAGATAAACGTAAAAAGGAAATTTTACAAGCAGTTATAGATGAATATATTAATACTGCAGAACCAGTTAGCTCAGCAACACTTGTAAAAAAATATGGTTTAAATTATAGTAGTGCAACTGTTAGAAATGAACTTGCAGAACTAGAAGATATTGGCTATTTAGATAAACCACACACCTCAGCTGGACGTGTACCATCTGAAAAAGGATATAGGTTCTATGTAGATGAACTAGTAAATGATGAAGATATATCATTAGAAGAAATTAAGTACATTCAAAACAAATTATCAACTAAAGTAAATGAAATTGAAGACTTAACCAAAATTGCAACATCAACCTTATCTGAAATTACACACTATACAACAGTCGCGATTGGTCCAAAATCAGATATGCAAATAATAGAAGAAATAAAATTTGTATTGCTTGGTTCTAGAATGCTAATGGTAGTTATTGTAACAGATAGTGGGCTTGTTAAAGAAACGATTATCAAATATGATGAAGATATTAATTTAAGTCAAGTAGAAACACTAAATAATCTATTTAATAGTAAATTAAAAGGAAAACCACTTAGTAAAATAGATAAACCAATGGAAGAATATATTTTATCTGAAATTACTTATAGTGTAGATGTAATTAAGCCAATAATAGAACAAATTAATAAAGTAATAGAAGAAGAAAACAAACTATATTTAGAAGGAACAAACAAGTCATTTGACTTACCAGAATTTAAAAGCTTAGAAATAGCTAAAAATTTTGTTAATATTCTAGATGAAAAAGAACTAATGCTAGATATGCTAAATTCAGGAATTGCAAAAGACATTAATGTATATATTGGAGACGAAAATGATAATGAACAATTAAAAGATTTTAGTATTGTAACCTTTAAACATTCAGTTGGTGACAAAGACCTAGGAACAATTGGAATTATAGGACCAAAGAGAATGGATTATTCTAAGGTAATTTCTGTTATGAAATATATTAGTAAAAAAATGAAAGAAAAAGATTTATGATTGTAAGGAGAATGTAGTGTAGGGGCGATTTTAATCGCCCGTTCTACGAAGAAATAACTAAATATAAGGAGGATAAAATGGAAGAAAATAAAGAGGAAGTTATAGAAAAAGAAGAAGTGGTAGAAGTACAAGAAGATACTACAAAACAAGAATTAGAGGAAATGACAGATCGTTATAAAAGATTAATGGCAGAATTTGATAACTTCAAAAAAAGAAGTTCAAAAGAAAGAGAATCACTTTATAATTCTTTAATGTCAGATATTATAACATCTATTTTACCAGTAGTTGATAATTTAGAAAAAGCAGCAGCTGCTCCAACAGAAGACGAAAACTATAAACAAGGAGTAGAAATGGTACATAAACAACTAATAGATACATTATCAGGTTTAGGTGTTGAAGAAATAAAAACAGTAGGAGAAACCTTTAACCCAGAGTACCATGAAGCAGTGAGTAGTGTTGAAGATGAAACTTTAGGCGAAAAAGAAATAAAAGAAGAATTTAGAAAGGGCTATAAGATAAAAGAAAAGGTAATACGCCACTCTATGGTTGTAGTAGCTAACTAAAACAAATGAAAAGCAGCATCTTGCGTTGTCAAACTTCGCATAAATTTTTTCAACATACAAAACGTATAGTTTCAAAAATTTATTGCTTGTTTTCCTAGCAATATACTACTTTTGATTTGTTTAAAAATAATATTGTTTTTAATTTTAAATTTATATAAATCACAAAAGAAACCCAAAGAAAATAAAATAAAAAAATTAAGGAGGAATTTTAAAATGGGAAAAATTATAGGAATCGATTTAGGAACAACAAATTCATGTGTTGCAGTTATGGAAGGTGGAGAAGCGGTTGTTATACCAAACGCTGAAGGAAATAGAACAACACCATCTGTTGTAGCATTTTCAAAGAATGGAGAAAGATTAGTAGGACAAATTGCAAAGCGTCAAGCTGTTACAAATCCAGATAATACAGTTATCTCTATTAAAAGACACATGGGAACAGATAAAAAAGTAAAAATTGAAGGTGATGACTTTACACCACAAGAAATTTCAGCAATGATTTTACAAAAATTAAAACAAGATGCTGAAAACTATTTAGGAACAGAAGTAACACAAGCTGTTATTACAGTTCCAGCATACTTTAGTGATTCACAAAGACAAGCAACAAAAGATGCAGGTAAAATTGCAGGACTAGAAGTATTAAGAATTATAAACGAACCAACAGCAGCATCTCTTGCTTATGGTATGGATAAAGAAGATCAAGACCAAAAAATTATGGTATATGACTTAGGAGGAGGAACATTCGATGTTTCTATACTAGATATTGGTGATGGTGTATTTGAAGTTCTAGCAACAAGTGGAAATAACCACTTAGGTGGAGACGACTTCGATCAAAAAATTATTGATTACTTAGTTGCAGAATTTAAAAAAGAACAAGGTGTTGATTTATCAAGCGACAAAATGGCAATGCAACGTTTAAAAGAAGCAGCAGAAAAAGCAAAAATTGAATTATCTGGTGTTCAACAAACAAATATTAACTTACCATTCATCACAGCAGATGCAACAGGACCAAAACATATGGATATTACATTAACAAGAGCAAAATTTGAAGAATTAATTCGTGATTTAGTAGAATCAACATCAGGACCTGTAAACCAAGCATTAAAAGATGCAGGTGTTTCAGCTTCTGACATTCATAAAGTATTATTAGTTGGTGGATCTACAAGAGTACCATGTGTACAAGAATTAGTAAAAAGAGTAACAGGAAAAGAACCAGATAAAGGAATTAACCCAGATGAATGTGTTGCAATAGGAGCTGCTATTCAAGGTGGTGTATTATCTGGAGACGTTAAAGATTTAGTATTACTTGATGTAACACCTTTATCATTAGGTATTGAAACATATGGTGGAGTATTTACAAAACTAATTGAAAGAAACACAACAATACCAACAAAGAAATCACAAATATTCTCAACAGCAGCAGATGGTCAAACAAGTGTTGAAGTACACGTATTACAAGGTGAACGTGAAATGGCTGCATACAACAAAACATTAGGAAGATTCCAATTAACAGGAATTCCAGCAGCACCTCGTGGAGTACCACAAATTGAAGTAACATTTGATATTGATGCAAACGGTATAGTTCATGTATCTGCAAAAGATATGGCAACAGGAAATAGCCAAGATGTAGCAATTACTGCAAGTACAAATCTTTCTGATGAAGATATTGAAAAAGCTGTTAAAGATGCAGAAGCACATGCTAGTGAAGATAAAAAGAAAAAAGAAGAAATTGAAGCTAGAAATAATGCAGAAAGCTTAGTATATAACAGTGAAAAAACACTAAAAGAATTAGGAGATAAAATCTCTGGAGAAGAAAAAGCAAAAGTTGAAACAGAAATTGAAAATGTTAAAAAAGTTCTAGAAGGAACAGATGTAGATAAGATTAAAGAAGCTACAGAAAAACTAACACAAGCTTTCTATGAAGTATCTGAAAAACTATATAAACAAGCAAACCCAAATGCAGGAGCAGAAGGTTTTGACCCAAATGCTGCAGCAGGAGCAGATGCACAAGGTACAAATGATGGAAACGTATACGATGCAGATTACAAAGTAGAAGATGATGGAGAAAACAAATAATATAGAAGTTAGAAGTTAGAAGTTGGATGTTGGATATTTGAGAAGATTCTTCAAAGAAATTTCTTAAAATCAAACTTCCAACTTCCAACATCAAACTTCCAATTTGGAGGAACAAGATGGCTGAACAAAAAAGAGATTATTATGAAGTATTAGGTGTTGATAAAAATGCAAGTGATGATGAGCTAAAAAAGGCATACCGTAAGCTTGCTAAAAAATATCACCCAGATGCTAATCCGGATAATAAAAAAGAAGCAGAAGCAAAGTTTAAGGAAGTAAATGAAGCCTATGAGACGTTATCTGATGCACAGAAAAGAAGAATGTATGACCAATTTGGACCAGATGGACCACAAGGCTTCGGTGGTGGTGGACCAGGTGGAGGTTACTACTCATATTCTACTTCTGGTTTTGATGGCTTTGACATGGGAGACTTAGGCGATATCTTCTCATCTTTCTTTGGTGGAGGTTTCAGCGGTAGAAGTTCAGGAAGAACTAACAATGGACCGATAAAAGGTGCAGACTTAAGATATAATATGGAAATTAGCTTTGAAGAAGCTTTCTTAGGAGTAGAAAAAGAAATTAGCATTAGCCGTGAAGATACATGTGATATTTGCCATGGAAGTGGTGCAAAACCAGGAAGCAAAGTAGATACTTGTACAATGTGCCATGGAACAGGTCAAATAAAACAAGTGCAAACTACAATATTAGGACAAATGCAAACTACAAGAACTTGTCCTACATGTCATGGAGAAGGTAAAGTAATTCATGAAACTTGTGAAGCTTGCCGTGGAAAAGGAACTGTAAAAAAACAAGCAAGAATAAAAGTAAAAATTCCAGCAGGAATTGACGAGAATCAAACAGTTGTCTTAAGAGGAGAAGGAGCACCAGGACAAAAAGGCGGAGCTAAAGGTGATTTATATATTACAGTACATATTAAAAGACATAGCATTTTTACAAGACAAGATTATAATGTTCTTTGTGATATACCAATTACTTTTACACAAGCAACATTAGGTGCTGAACTTGAAATTCCTATGGTAGATGGTTCTAAAGAAAAATTCAAAATTCCAGAAGGAACACAAACTGGAACAAGATTTAGAATCAAAGGAAAAGGTTTTAAAGCAGTAAACAGAAGCTATGAAGGAGATTTAATTTTTACAGTAGAGGTACAAACTCCAAAACGCTTATCAAAAGAACAAAGAGATTTACTAATGCAACTTGCAAAAACAATGAACGAACAACCACCTGTAAAAAAGAGAGGAATATTTGGATAAAAGTTTAAAAGAATACTTGCAAAGTATTCTTTTTTGATATAGAATTAAAACGTTCAGAAATGGGCAAAATAATAAAAAAGAAGTGAAGAGGTACTAGAAGTAAAAAGTCAGAAAATAAGATAATTATTTTAAAGTAATTACTTATCAATAAACTTATAGCTTTAAAACCTAAAACTTTAAAAAGAGGAGGAATTTAAAATGGCAATTAGAGTTGGAATTAATGGATTCGGAAGAATTGGAAACTTAACATTCCAAGCAGCATTAAAAAAAGGAGATGTAGAAGTTGTAGCAATCAATGATCCTTTTATTACAGCTGATTACATGGCTTACATGGTAAAATATGATTCAGTACATGGAAAATTTGACGGAGATGTAAAAGAAGAAAACGGAAAATTAGTAGTAGATGGAAAAGAAATTAAAGTATATAATGAAATGGACCCAAAAAATATTCCTTGGGGAGCAGATGGAGTAGATTATGTTTTAGAATGTTCAGGAGTATTTACAACATTAGAAAAAGCACAAGCACATATTGATGCTGGAGCTAAAAAAGTAATTATTAGTGCACCATCAAAAGATGCACCAATGTTTGTTATGGGAGTAAATAATGAAACATATGACCCAAGTATGAATATCGTTTCAAATGCGTCTTGTACAACAAACTGCTTAGCACCACTTGCTAAAGTTATTAATGATAACTTTGGAATTAAAGATGGCCTTATGACAACTGTTCACGCAACAACAGCAACACAAAAGACAGTAGATGGAGCATCTAAAAAGGACTGGAGAGGAGGACGTGCAGCAGCTGCTAATATCATTCCTTCTTCAACAGGAGCTGCAAAAGCAGTAGGAAAAGTTATTCCATCATTAAACGGAAAATTAACAGGTATGGCATTTAGAGTACCAACACCAGATGTTTCTGTTGTAGATTTAACATGTAACTTAGAAAAAGCTGCAACATACGAAGAAATTTGTGCTGTTATGAAAAAAGCATCTGAAAATGAGTTTAAAGGAATTATTGAATATGTTGAAGATCCAGTTGTTTCAACAGACTTTGTAAATGATGAACATACATCAATATTTGATGCAACAGCAGGAATTCAACTAACAGATACATTTGTAAAATTAGTTGCTTGGTATGATAACGAGTGGGGATATTCAAACAAATTAGTTGATTTGGCAAGATATATGGCAACAAGAGGATAATACCATACAATTTACATTGTAGGGTTTGTAAGGGCAGGCCCAAAGGGTCTGCTCTTATATGTAATTAAGAATAAGAAGCAAATTATTTTTATAATAAAACATTGTTTAGATAAAACAAAACTATATAAAAGGCATATATATTAGCATAAAAGACAATATGGTAATATATATACCTTTTGTATAAAATTGGTATATAATCCATATAATAATATGATAATAATAGGAGGTTTTTATGAACAAAAAAACAGTAAAAGATATTGATGTAAAAGGAAAAAAAGTATTGGTTCGTTGTGATTTTAACGTACCTCAAGATGAGAATGGAAATATTACAGATACAAGAAGAATTGTATCTTCATTACCAACTATAAAATATTTGATTGAAAATGGAGCAATGGTAATTCTTTGTTCACATCTAGGAAGACCAAAAGGAGAAGTTAAAAAAGAATTTTCACTAGCACCTGTTGCAAAAGAATTATCAAAAGAATTAGGAATAGAAGTAAAATTAGCTGATGATATTGTAGGAAAAAGTGCAAAAAGCTTAACAGCTAATATGAAAGAAGGAGAAGTAGTACTACTTGAAAATGTGCGTTTTGATGCAAGAGAAGAAAAAAATGATTCAGAAATGGCTCGTGAACTTGCATCTCTTGCCCAAATATATGTAAATGATGCATTTGGAACATCACATAGAGCACATGCATCAACTGCAGGAGTAGCAGACTATTTACCAGCAGTTTCAGGATTTTTAATTGAAAAAGAAATCGATTTTATGGGAAATGCTTTAGAAAATCCTAAAAGACCATTTGTAGCTATCTTAGGAGGTAAAAAAGTTTCAGACAAAATTGGCGTTATAAACTCATTACTTGAAAAAGTAGATACATTAATGATTGGTGGCGCTATGGCATATACTTTCTTTAAGGCACAAGGATATGAAGTGGGAAATTCAATTTGCGAATTAGATAAACTTGATTTAGCAAAAGAATTAATGGAAAAAGCAAGTAAAAAAGGTGTTAAATTAATGCTTCCAGTAGACACAAAACTAGGAAAAGAATTTGATAAAGATACAGAAAGTAAAACAGTAAAAGCAAGTGAAATTCCAGAGGGTTGGGAAGGCTTTGATATAGGAGAAGAAACTATAAAGCTTTATAAAGAAGAATTAAAAAATGCAAAAACAATAGTATGGAATGGACCTTTAGGATTATTTGAATTTGACCAATTTGCAATAGGAACAAATGAAATTGCAAAAACACTTGCAGAAGTTGACGCAATAACAATTATTGGTGGAGGAGATTCAGCAGCAGCTATTGAAAAAGCAGGATTAGCAGATAAAATGACACATATTTCAACAGGTGGTGGAGCAAGCTTAGAGTTCTTAGAAGGTAAAAAATTACCAGGAATTGAATGTTTACAAGACAAATAAAATTACCACTATTATTGCGATTTTAAATAGAGTAGAGTTCGGAGTAATAGTATAAAATATTGAAGAAGAATCTCGGAGCCATACGTGGGGAGCAATAGAATGGATTTAATTGATGTATTAGATGAGAAAAATAATTAACTGTAAAGTTAGGAGATAGAAGGAGGAAATTAGTATGCGTAGAAAAGTGATTGCAGGAAATTGGAAAATGAATAAAAATCCAGAAGAGGCAAAAAAATATTTAGAAGAAATAATACCTATGGTAAAAGATGCCAAAAGTGAAGTTGTTCTTTGTGTACCATATATAGATTTAAAATGTATGGTAAAACATGCAAATGGAACTAATGTTAAAATAGGTGCGCAAAATATGCACTGGGAAGAAACAGGAGCATATACTGGAGAAGTATCTGGTTCTATGTTAAAATCAATTGGAGTAGAATATGTTATTATTGGACACTCAGAAAGAAGACAATATTTTGCAGAAACAGATGAAACTGTTAATAAAAAAGTGAAAGCCGCTTTTGCAAATAACTTAAAACCAATAGTATGCGTTGGAGAAAGTTTAGAACAAAGAGAAGAAGGAAAAACAAAAGAAGTAATAACAACACAAACAAGACTTGCGTTAGATGGGTTAACTGCTGAACAAGTTGAAAATACAATAATTGCATATGAACCTATTTGGGCAATTGGAACAGGGAAAACAGCAACAAGTGAAGACGCAAATAGTAGTATTAAGGAAATTCGTGACGAAATTTGTAAAATATATGGACAAAACACTGCCGAAAGAGTTATAATCCAATATGGCGGTAGCGTAAAACCAGAAAATGCAAAAGAACTATTTTCTACATCAGATATTGATGGAGCATTAGTTGGAGGAGCAAGCTTAAAGCCAGAAAGTTTTGCAGGGATCGTGAACTATTAAAATAATGAAGTATATAAAAAAGGGGGCTAAATTTGTGAAAGAAAAGGAGAAAAAAGAAATGGATAATTTAGCTTACAAATTAAAAAAATATACTTATGCAGACTTGCTAGAAATGGACGATGATAAAAGGTATGAACTAATTGATGGAGAACTATACCTTATGAGTTCACCCAAAATATTGCATCAAGAAATAGTAGGAGAAATATATGCACAATTACATACTTATCTAAAAGGAAAGAAATGCAAAGCGTTTGTATCACCTTTAGATGTATGTTTATCTGGATTTAAAAATCCTAAAAAAGAATATAATGTAGTTCAACCAGATATTTTAGTAGTATGTGATGAAAATAAGCTAACTGAAGATATGGGAATACAAGGAGCACCAGATTTAGTAATTGAAGTATTATCACCTAGCACTAGAAAGCATGATATTTATAGAAAATTTAATTTATATCAACATTATGGAGTAAAAGAATATTGGATTATTGATACTGAAGTAGAAGTAATATATCAATATATTTTAAATGAAAAGAACATATACACATTGCCAAAGACTTATGAAATTACAGAAGATATAAAAGTAAATATACTAAAGAATTGTATCATTTCATTGAAAGATATAATAGAAAATACTAAATAAAACTTAAAAGGAAGGTAATAAATTTATGAATAACAAACTAACAATGCTAATGATTTTAGACGGATTTGGAGAAAACACAAACGAAAAAGGAAATGCAGTAAAAGTAGCAAATACACCTAATATTGATAAACTAATGAAATTGTGTCCAACAACAGATATTTATACAAGTGGATTAAATGTAGGACTTCCAGATGGACAAATGGGAAATTCAGAAGTTGGTCATACCAATATTGGTGCAGGAAGAATAGTATACCAAGAATTAACAAGAATAACAAAATCGATAGAAGATGGAGATTTCTTTAGTGTTAAAGAGTTTGATGAAGCAGTAGAAAACTGTAAAAAGAATAATTCTAGTTTACACATTATGGGATTATTATCAGATGGTGGGGTTCATAGCCATATTCGTCATTTATATGCATTACTAGAACTTGCTAAAAGAAAGGGAATTGAAAATGTATATGTACATGCTTTTCTAGATGGAAGAGATACACCACCAGCATCTGCAGAAAATTATATTGCAAAACTAGAAGAAAAAATGAAAGAAAAAGAAATTGGTAAAATCGCAAGTATTACTGGAAGATTCTACGCAATGGATCGTGATAAAAGATGGGAAAGAGTAAGTAAGGCTTATGATGCATTAGTAAATGGTGTTGGAGAAAAGGCTCAAAGTGCAATTACAGCTATTGAAGCATCTTACCAAAAGGAAATTTTTGATGAATTTGTTGAACCAACACTAATTTGTAATGGCGATACACCAATTGCAACAATCAAAGAAAATGACTCAGTAATTTTCTATAACTTTAGGCCAGATAGGGCAAGAGAAATTACAAGAGCATTAGTTGATAATGAATTTGATGGATTTGAAACAAAACCATTAAACTTATACTTTGTATGTATGACACCATATGATGAGACAATGCCAAATGTACACGTTGCATTTAAGAAAGAAGCATTAAGCAACACATTTGGAGAATATATTAGTAATCTTGGTTACACACAACTTCGTATTGCAGAAACAGAAAAATATGCACATGTTACATTTTTCTTTAATGGTGGAGAAGAAAAACAATATAAAGGAGAGGACAGAATTTTGGTACCATCTCCAAAAGTTGAAACATATGATTTAAAACCAGAAATGAGTGCATATGAAGTAACAGATAAAGTAGTAGATGCAATAAAATCTGAAAAATATAATGCAATAATTCTAAACTATGCAAACCCAGATATGGTAGGTCATACAGGAAGCTTAGAAGCGGCAGTAAAAGCAATTGAAACAATAGATGAATGTGTTGGAAAAGTAGTAGAAGAGATAGAAAAAGTAAGTGGAGTATTACTAATTACAGCAGATCATGGAAATGCAGAGCAAATGATAGATTACAAAACAGGAGAACCACACACAGCTCATACAACAAATCCTGTTCCATTAATTTTAGTTGGTATGGATGATGTGAAAATAAAACCAGGAAAATTAGCAGATCTTGCACCAACAATGTTAGATATTATGGGACTAGAAAAACCAGAAGAAATGACTGGTGAAAGTATAATTGTAAAAGAGTAGTGTGGAGGCAAGTATGCTAACAACATCTGAAATAAGAAAATTATATGAGAAAATACAGAAGCAACTATTTTATATGATTCCAGAAAAATGGGATAAAGTATTTTTGTATGCTTCTGTATTGGAACATTATAATAATGTACAAACAGGAGAAATGTTTTTTTATTACTACCCAAAAAGTGTTTTAAAAAAGAATCCTGTTAATGTTTATGAAGTACCAAACAAATTTAATATTGATGAGCAAGCATATTTTAAATTAGCTGAAAAATTGTATGATGAATTAAAAAGTTTAAGAACTTATTTGGTAAGTATGGGCGAAAATCCATGGACAAATCTAACTATATCAATACAAAATTTTAAATTTAATGTGGAATATAGTTATGAAAATCTAGTTAATTCTAAATATACAAGTTATGATAGGCACCTTATATGGAGACATAAATATTTAGACGTTCCTTTAACTTCATATCAAAAGAAAGATAGAAAAATGATAGAAGAATACTTAAAAGAGGAAGAACATAATAAAAAGATAAGTACATATAATGAAGGGATTTATAAAAAACCAATTAGTAATATTACAGAGTATAATAAACAAGAAGAAAATGAAATACAAATAGTAGAAGATTTAAAATCAACAAATAACAACGTAAGAGTCGACACCAACGTCGACCATGACATTAAGAAAGAACAAGAACAAAATATTAAGAGCCAAATTCTTAATATAAATAACTAAGTTTTCAAAATTTTTAATATATATATCTAATGCTAGAAAGGAGCAATTAAAATGATTTATTCAAAAGAAGTAGAAGAAATGTGTCCAGTAGCAAAAGGAGTGGACCATGGACCAGCACCAATTCCAGAAGAAGGAAAATGGGTAAAAGCAAAAGAAATTAAAGATATATCAGGGTTAACACACGGTATTGGTTGGTGTGCACCTCAACAAGGAGCATGTAAATTAACTCTAAATATCAAAGAAGGAATTATTCAAGAAGCACTAGTAGAAACAATTGGATGTTCAGGAATGACACATTCAGCAGCAATGGCAGGAGAAATATTAGTAGGAAAAACAATACTAGAAGCATTAAATACAGACTTAGTTTGTGATGCAATCAATACTGCTATGAGAGAATTATTCTTACAAATCGTATATGGTAGATCTCAATCTGCATTCTCAGAAGGAGGACTTACAATAGGAGCAGGACTTGAAGATTTAGGAAAAGGACATAGAAGCCAAGTTGGAACAATTTATTCAACACTTGCAAAAGGACCAAGATACTTAGAGCTTGCAGAAGGATACATAGTAGAAATAGGTCTTGATAAAGACAATCAAATTATAGGATACAAATACGTAAACCTAGGAAAAATGATGGAAAACATCAAAAAAGGAATCGAACCTATGGAAGCAATTGAAAAAGCAAGTGGAAAATATGGAAGATTTGATGAGGCAGTTAAGGTAATTGACCCACGTAAGGAATAATAAAAAAACGAATGAAAAGCGGCATCTTGCGTTGTTAAACTTCATAAAAATTTTTTCGATGTACAAACGTACTATCTCAAAAATTTTTAATCGTTTTCCTAGCAATATACCACTTTTGCTTCGTTTTAAAGTATCATAAATAATATGAGGAGGAATAATAATTATGGCAGTAACATTTGAAAGTTATGAAAGAAGAATAGACCAAATTAAACCAGTAATGGAAAAATACGGAATTAAAGATTTTGAAGACGCACTAAATATTTGTAAAGAAAAAGGATTTAATCCATATGATATTACAAAAAGTGTTCAACCAATTTGTTTTGAAAATGCATGTTGGGCATATACATTAGGTGCAGCAATTGCAGTTAAAAAAGGTTGCATAAAAGCAGCAGATGCAGCAAAAGCTATAGGAGAAGGATTACAAGCATTCTGTATCCCAGGTTCTGTTGCAGATGATAGAAAAGTTGGATTAGGACATGGAAACTTAGCATCTATGCTATTATCAGAAGAAACAAAATGTTTTGCATTCTTAGCAGGACATGAATCATTTGCTGCTGCAGAAGGAGCAATTGGTATTGCAAAATCTGCAAATAAAGTAAGAAAAGAACCATTAAGAGTTATCTTAAATGGACTTGGAAAAGATGCAGCACAAGTTATTTCAAGAATTAATGGATTTACATATGTACAAACAGACTTTGATTTCTTCACAGGAAAAGTAAATGTAGTTAAAGAAATTGCATACTCTGATGGAGAAAGAGCAAAAGTTAGATGTTATGGTGCAAATGATGTTAGAGAAGGTGTAGCAATAATGCACATGGAAGGCGTAGATGTATCTATTACAGGTAACTCTACAAACCCAACAAGATTCCAACATCCAGTTGCAGGTACATATAAAAAAGAATGTATTGAACAAGGTAAAAAATACTTTTCAGTAGCATCTGGTGGAGGAACAGGAAGAACACTTCACCCAGACAATATGGCAGCAGGACCTGCTTCATATGGTATGACAGATACAATGGGAAGAATGCATTCAGATGCACAATTTGCAGGATCATCATCAGTTCCAGCACACGTTGAAATGATGGGATTAATTGGTATGGGTAACAACCCAATGGTTGGATGTACTGTATCAGTAGCTGTTGCAGTAGAAGAAGCAATGAAATAAACAAATAATTAAATAAAGGAAAGCAAATTAAATGAAAAAAATTGCTATTATTATTGATAAAACAGGTTGGGCCTTTTCAAATGCAGCAAACCAAATAAAAAAGCACCTAAGCAAATTCTACGATATTGAAATTATATCTATGGACGTATTTAAGGATAACATTGTAAAGCTTTTCATATTAGGTCTTGATTATGATTTAATGTTTTTTATGTGGAGAGGGCAGATATCATGGCTTCAAAGTGAATATTCTAAAAAGTATATTACAGAACTTGGTTTCGAATATGAAGAATTTTTAGAAAAATTTTTATTACAAAAAAATATTGTTACAGGAGTATATGATCATCTATTTGTTAATTCAGAAAAAGAAAGAACAGATTTTATATTTAAGTATGTTAGTGATTATATTGTATGCTCAAAAAAGCTAGAAATAATATATAACAATATGAACGAAATAAAAAAACCAAGTGCTGTAATATCAGATGGTGTAGATTTGTCAATGTTTTCAATGAAAGATACTGATAAATATAATAAACCATCTGAAAAACTAATAATTGGTTGGTGTGGAAATAGCAAATTTACTGATGAAACAGATGATGACTTAAAAGGATTAAGAAAAATTATTATACCAGCAGTTGAAGAATTAAAAAATGAAAAATATAATGTTGAATTAAATATTGCTGATAGAAATATCAAGATGATACAACATAAGGATATGCCTGAATATTATAATAGCATTGATGTATATGTATGTGCATCAAGAACAGAAGGACATCCAGACACTGTAATTGAAGCAATGGCATGTGGTGTCCCAGTAATTTCAACAGATGTAGGAATAATAAACGAGCTATTTAAAGAAAAGCAAAAACAATTAGTTATTGAGAGAGACAAGGAAAGTTTAAAAGAAAAAATAAAATTGCTAATTGAAAATAGAAAAATGCTAAGTGAAATATCAAAGGAAAATGTAGAAGCAGTTAAAGATTGGACATGGGAAAAACAAGCAATGAAATACAAAGAATTCTTTGACAAAAATTTAGTTTAGTAGATAAAAAGGCAAAGCACATAAGTAAAGAATAATAGAAGGGAAGATATAATGAAAAAAAGTGGCTATGGGAAAAATATTTTAACAACAATATTAGCAGGAATTACAACAATTTTTGCTTGGCATAACTTTTTAATTAGTGGAAATAATGTTATTTTTGTATTTATATTTATTTCAGCAATTTTTATAATTAAGCGCACAATGGACATTACAAATAAAAGAATGACTATAGTTACTGGAATTTTATCAATTGTATTTGCACTTATAGAATTAATTTGTAAAAGTATTAATTATGATTATACATTAAACCATATTTTTGATAAATGGATTTTAGTAAACTTAATTGGATATTTTACAATAGCATGGTGTTTAATAACAAACTTGTTTTATTTATTTGAAAAAGCAAATTTGGATAATGAAAAAGCAAAAAAAATATTAGATAGCAAAATAATGCACTTTTTAATATGTGCATTATTAATGCTTATTGTATGGGCTCCAATATTTCTTAGATATTATCCAGGAATATCTACACCAGACTCATCAAGCCAAATATACCAAGCAGTGGGAATAGATAAAGTTACTGATCACCATCCATTTGCACATACAGCGATTATATCAGTATTTATCAACATGGGAACAAAATTATTTAATAGTGTAGAAACTGGAATGGCATTATATAGCATATTTTCAATGTGCTTTCTAGCAACATGTTTTTCGTTGGTACTAAATTATTTAAAGCAGATAAAAGTGCCATCTATTGTTAGATTAGTAATATTATTGTGGTATAT
Organism: Clostridia bacterium; assembly: GCA_022799315.1. Lineage (GTDB taxonomy): Bacteria > Bacillota > Clostridia > TANB77 > CAG-508 > RGIG8482. Next base: position 20,100 of record JAAWOE010000001.1, read on the forward strand.
GTTCTATCCGATAAATGCAATATATAGTATAACAATGTGGAAAGATATTATATTTGCTGGAATTGTACCATTATTAATAATTCAATATATACGACTAATATTTGATACAGAAAACTTCTTAAAAAATAAGTTAAATATCTTTTTATGCATTTTAATAAGTGTGTTTACAATTATTATAAGGCATAATGGATTATATATGATATTATTAAGTTGTCCATTTGTTATTATTGTATTACGTAAATATTGGAAAAAAGTAGTACCATTGTTTTTGGCTATATTTATTATAAATTCCGTATATAACTTTACAATTTACAATATTTTAAAAATACCAAAAGGTTCAATTGTGGAGATGTTATCAATTCCATTGCAACAGATTGCAAGAGTGGAAAAATATCATAGAGATGAACTTAATGAAGAAACAATGGGAAAAATCAATAAACTATTTGTAAAAGAAAATATAGGAGATTATTACAACCCTACATTATCAGACGATGTAAAATGGAGTGTTGATGAAGAATATTTGAGTAAAAACAAAGAAGAATTTATATCATTATGGTTACAACTACTAAAACCATATTTTAAAGATTATGTAGAATCTTTTATATCTAATTCATATGGATATTATTATCCAGAAGCCAAGAATTGGGTATATTCAGAAGCAACAATGGGAGAGAAACTTGGAATAGAACAACATCCAATAATTAAATCGGACAAGATAAGTGAATATATTGGAAAAACATCAAGTAGGGATAATCCAGTAATATCAATGCTATTTAGTGTGGGTTGTATATTTTGGGTAATTATAGCATGCTTAGGATATAAAATTTATAAAAAGGAGTATAAATATATTTTAATATATTTACCTATTGGAATATTGTGGTTGACATTGATTGCATCACCAGTATTTTGCGAATTTAGATATGCATACCCATTGTTTACTACATTACCACTTCTAATAAGTTTAAATTTTACAAAAAAGGAAGGAATAAAATTAAATGGATAAAATAGCTGTGTTAATACCATGTTATAATGAAAGTAAAACTATTAAAAAAGTCATAGAAGACTTTAAAAGAGAACTACCAGAAGCTACAATATATGTATATGATAATAATTCAAGTGACAATACAGCAGAAATTGCAAAAAAGGCAGGAGCAATAGTTAGAACTGAGAGAAAGCAAGGTAAAGGCAATGTTATTAGAACTATGTTTAGAGAAATCGATGCTGAGTGCTACATTATGACTGATGGAGATGATACTTATCCTGCAGAAGATGCAAAGAAAATGTGTAAAGAAATATTAGAGAATAATGTAGATATGGTAATTGGAGATAGACTATCATCAACATATTTTGAGGAAAACAAAAGACCATTTCATAACATTGGAAATGTAATTGTACGTTTGTTAATTAATATGATTTATAAAAGTAAAATACGTGATGTTATGACAGGGTATAGAGCATTTAGCTATAGATTTGTAAAAACATTTCCTGTGTTATCAAAAGGTTTTGAAATAGAAACAGAAATGACAATTCATTCATTAGATAAGAATTTGAATTTAGAAAATGTTACAATTGAGTATAGAGATAGACCAGAAGGAAGTTCATCTAAATTAAACACATATGTTGATGGAGCAAAAGTAATAAAAACGATTATAAGTTTATATAAGAATTATAAACCATTATCATTTTTCTTATGGCTTGCAATATTATTAGTAATTATTGGAACTATTTTTCTAATACCAGTATTACTAGAATTTTACAAAACAGGACTTGTTCCTAAAATGCCTACATTTATGGCAAGTATATTCTTTTTCATATGTGCAACTCAATCATTTTTTGGAGGACTTATTTTGCAAACAATCGTTGAGAAAGATAAAAGACAATTTGAAATTACTCTAAATGAATATGAGGACAAGTTCAAGAAGTTAAAAGAATAAAAACATTAGTAATATAAATTAATGATGAATTAAAGTAATATCTATTTATACAATCAAAACCGCACATATACGTGCGGGTTTTTGACACTGTATTTGCAACTTTATGTAAAATATAGTATAATATAGCTAGATACTTGTATTTTTCTGCAAGTTTATTTAAGCAGGAAAATAATAAACAAATAATTTCATAAAAGAAAGGGAGAATTATCATGAAGAAAAAAATTACATCAGCAACTATTGTACTGGCAGCTCTTTTTGCAATTGTTTGTTTTGCGGTTAGGTATGAACAAAACCAAAAATCTGCATATGAGCAAAACCAGAAGTCTGAGTACGAAGAGTGGTTAGATGCTTATGCGAAAGCTGTGTGGGAGACATCTGTAGAAGATCAGACATCCGAGGAACCTGAAGCACTAAGAGCGCAGTTCCTTGAAGAAGTAGCGGCAAACATATCACTGGCAGAATCGATGGGACTTACCTACGAGGAGTTCTTGACCAAAATGGAAAAATTAGATGAGACATATAACAACTCAAGCTATTTTTCCACAAATGCAGAGGCGATGTATGAGGCTGCTATAGAAGGAGGTTACAGAGAGACCTTGATACCAAGCATCATATGTCTTGAAACAGCGGGCGCTACAAGGATGAGAGGAGAAAACAATTCTTGGAATGCAATAGAAAGAAGAAATCCTTTTGAGCCTACTGAGATATACGAGGAATGGAGACGGGGAATAAAATTTGTTGATTTCGACTCATCGAAAGATGCAATTGAGACCCTCTCTCATGATCTGAAGGAAACTCTTCTTACTGGCACAACGCTGAAAGACTTTGCAGAAACATGGGATTTAAGTGTTGACTCTGCAGCTTATGCAATCCATATCTACCAACAAATGCAGAGGATTGAAGATTTATAATCGCACTTTCATGGCACTGGGATTCCAGTGCCTTTGAAGGTTTTATAGAAAAATAAAGAATAATATAACGTAAGTTACATTATTCTTATTGTTTTATTTGTAAATTTGTGATACTCTATATAAGAAATAATAATTAGGAGTAAAAATGGAAGTAATTATTGAAGATTTAAAATATGAAGACATAGCAGAATGCTATGAACTTTGCAAAGAATGTTTTAATGAAGAATATGGCTTAGAGGAAGTACAAGATTTATATAAAGAAATAAGCAAACAAAGTAACTATAGATTTTTAGTTGCTAAGGTTAATAATAAAATAGTAGGATATACATCTGCTATTATGGCATATAATTTGTTTGATGGGAAAAGACCATTTATGACATTATGGTGGGTATGCACGCATCCAAGTTATAGAAGACAAGGTGTTGCAACAAAATTATTTAATAGAATAGAAGAAATAGCAATAGAAAACAATTGTGAATTGATATATTTTACATCTGAAGTAGAAAGAACAGGAGCACATAAATTTTACGAAAGTATGGGATATAAGTCTAATAGTGATAAAGCGTTTATAAAAATGCTAGATTAATATAGGAGGGAAATTAAAATGGAAAATTATTTTATTATACATGGCTCATTTGGTAGCCCATATTCAAATTGGTTTAGCTGGTTACATGATTTTATTGAAAGTGATGGAAAACAATGTTATGTACCAGATTTTCCTATAGGAGTAGGATATCAAAATTACGAAAACTGGAGTAGATTATTAAAGAATTATTTAGATTTAGGGCTAATAAATGAAAGTACTACAATAATTGCTCATAGTATTGCACCAGTATTTGTTTCTAAATTCTTAGTGGAATACAAAGTAAAAGTTAAAAAATGTATATTTGTATGTGGATTTAATAATTACTTAGGAATAGATAAAGATTATGATGCAGTAAATGAATCGATGTATTTTGACAATCTTTCTGATGTTAAAAACAATAGTAAAGAAATAATTTGCTTCTATTCTGATAATGATCCATATGTAAAATATGATGCTGAAAAAGAATTTGCAGATACAGTTGCAACAGAGCAAATAGTAATTCCAGCTGCAGGACATATAAATGCAGAAAGTGGATATGATACATTTGAAGATATAGTACATTATTTATAGAAGACTTTTAGAGTCTTCTATTTTTATACATATATACTCTCAGCTCCAACCACTCAATTTGCAATTTTATGTAAAATATAGTATAATGTAAGTAGATACTTGTATTTTTCTGCAGTTTTATTTAAGGCAGAAAAAATAAACAAATAGTTTCATAAAAGAAAAGGAGAATCATCATGAAGAAAAGAATTACATCAGCAACTATTGTACTGGCAGCTCTTTTTGCAATTGTTTGTTTTGCAATTATGAGTACTCCGTGGCGGTTTGTTAGCATTAAAGCTTCCACAGATGTGTCGGCGGAAGAATTCAAAAGAAAGATGGAAATGTTGGATGAAATTTATGAAACAGACAACTTCTCCAGAAATTCTGAGCAATTTTTCAGCGAAGCACAGGAAAGAGGATACAATGAGTATCTGGTTCCCGCCATTATGTGCGTAGAAACAATGGGAGGAAAAAAAGTTAATAAAGAAGAGCATCAATACAATTACTGGAATCTGATAGGGGCGTATTTTGGAGAAGAAATACCAACTATAACAGGTAACATTAAAAACGCATATCTCGAAACAGTAGATACAACTGAATTAGAAATCGGAGTTAGAATTCTATACTTCGAAACAGAGGAAGAAGCTGTACATTACATGTTTGATTGCTTGGACAATCATTATGGAGATGTTACAATAGAAAGATTTGCTAAAATCTGGACTTCCTATGATTCAGAAGAGTATGCAACTACTGTATACGAGAAGATACAGGAGATTGAAGATTTATAACTGCACTTTCATGGCACTGGGATTCCAGTGCCTTTGAAGGTTTTATAAAGGTCTTCTATTTTTTTATCCAATATACCTTGACAGATAAGGTATATTAATATATAATGTTAATAGAATAAAAAGGTAGGTGATAATATGTCAATTCGAGCAGACATTATTCGTGGACATACAGAAACAATAATTTTAGCACATTTAATGAAAGGAAATAGTTATGGATATGAAATTAATAAATCTATAAAAGAAAAAACAGACAATAGATATGAACTAAATGATGCTACATTATATTGTGCTTTTAGAAGATTAGAAGAAGCAGGCTATATTACATCTTTTTGGGGAGAGGGAAATAGTGGAGCAAGAAGAAGATATTATTCTATTACAAACCAAGGTATAGAATTTTATAAAAAAAGCATAGAGGAATGGAACTTAACAAAAGAGCTAATTGATAAGTTAATATAGAAAGGGGAATTAGTTATGCAAAAAAGATTATACAAAATTGAACAAGGAAAGAAAATAGATGGAGTATGTGGAGGAATTGCAGAATATTTTGATATTGATCCAACACTTGTGCGTTTAGCTTGGATTTTATTTTCTTGTTGTGGTGGTAGTGGAATACTTGCATATATAATAGCAGCAATTGTTATGCCAAGAAAATCAGATGTTGTATGAATAGAAAGGGGAAATATAAAAATGAATGAAAAAATTAGAAAAGAAGTTAATACTTTATTTGAAAATGCTCCAAATACTAAAAGAGCAAACGATTTAAAGGATGAGATTATTTCAAATGCTGAGGATAAATATGAGGATTTAATAAAACAAGGTAAAAAAGAAGCAGAAGCGCTAGAAACTGTTATGAAAGAAATTGGAGATGTAGATGAATTAATAGAAGAATTAAATAAAAGCAATCCAATTCATAAAGAATATAGAGAAGAAGCAAGAAAAAAGACAGGATTAATTGTTTCCGTTTGTGTAGGACTATACATTTTAAGTGTAATTTCTTGTGTTGTATTAGATGAATTAGGATTACCAGACTTTGTAACAGCATCAAGTTTTCTTGCTATTGCAGGATTCTCTACATGTATTTTAATATATCACTTTATGACTAAACCTAAATATATAAAATATGAGGATACAATGGTAGAAGAATTTAAAGAATGGAAAGGCAAAAAAGATAAAAACAAAGAAATAATAAAAGCTATTGATTCAATACTATGGACATTAACAGTAATTGTTTATTTGATTGTTAGCTTCACATTTGGAATATGGTATATTTCTTGGGTTATCTTCTTAATAGCGTCTTTAATAGAAAGTATTATTAAATTACTATTTAAATTAGGAGAGGAATAAAATGAGAAAAGTAGGAATTATTGTATTAATTATTTTACTAATCATTATGATAGCAGGACTTAGTAAAGTTTTAATGTTTGCAATTAATCATAATGATTGGAATTGGTTTATGCATTTTGGAAGTTCAGAAAATGTAAGAAAAGAAGAATATATTAGAAAACAGGAAAAGATTGGGATAAGTGATATTAGTAAATTAAAGCTTGAGTTTAAAAGCTCAGATTTAAACGTGTTTTTTACAGAAGAAAGCGATATTAGAGTTGTGCAATATTCATATAAAGAATTAAGAGAAGACCAATTATTTAGAGTAGATAAATCAAGTTCATCTGTAGAAATTTCAGAAAATCGTAAACCACAATTTTTTATATTCTACATAGGATTTATGGAACAAATTGCATATGATGTATACATACCAAAAACATACGAAAAAGACTTAGAAATCAAATCAGTATCTGGCGATATTGAAGTAAATGAAAGCTTGAAATTTGAAGATTTAACAATTTCTTCTACAAGCGGAGATGTTAAAATGGGAAATGTAGAAGCGCAAAATATTAAAATAGAAACTATATCAGGAGATATTAAATTACAAGATATAAAAAGTGATAACCTAAAATTAAAAGCTGTTTCAGGAGATATTAAGGCTTTATCAGCAATAGGAAATATAGAAGCAAAAACAACATCAGGAGAAATTGAATTTGGAAAAATAGATGGAAGAATAGATGCTACAAGTGTTTCTGGAAATGTTAAAAGTGAGGATTTTAAAGTAACAAGAGATTCGAAAATAAAGACTACATCAGGAGATGTAAAAATGTATTTAAACGAAGAATCAAATTGTGAGATTGGGACTAAAACTGTATCTGGAAATGTAACACTTCCAAATAGAAGAAATGTAATGGGAATGGAGCCATATGTAGAGCTAAACATTGAAACTGTTTCTGGAAATATAAGACTAGAAAAATGAGTCAAAAATTGGTAAAAAATGTTGTTCAATTTTCATTTATATGATAATATATAAACCGTACTAAACATATAATTATAGTACGGTTTATTATATAATAGGAAAGCTATACTTTCCTATTATATAAAATTTACATTGCACAGAGATTTTCAAGAGAAAATTTCGCGCTTGAACAAATTTACGCAAACTCTTTTTATTATTTAAATTCTAAATTATTTATAAATTTTTGCTATAAATATATTGTGTAGTATATATATTTATATGTTTGCGATTTGTTCTATGATTAGGGGAGTAGAAATTGGAAAAGGTAGAAGAGATTGAAAAACTAGAAGAAACTAGTGAAAATTTGAATGAAGTAATAAAAACAAATGATGAAAATAAACAATTAGAAAATGAAGAAAAAGTAGAAGTAGAACAAAGTGAAATAGAAGAAAATAAAGTAACAGAAATTGAAGAAATAGAAGAAAAACATGAAACTGAAATTAATGAAGAAACATTAAATGCAGTAATAGGTGAAATGCAAGAAGAGCAATCAATTGATGGAACTAAAAATAGCGAAAAAAATGACATACTACATAAGTATTCCATATTAATAACTATAATATCAATGCTACTATTTATTGGACTTGCAATATTTTCTACAATTTTTGCATTAACAAATAGAAATAGCAATAAAATTGTTTCTGGAATTTCAGTAAAAGGTATTGATGTTTCTGGGTTAACGTATAATGAGGCATATGAAAAAGTTGCTAAAGTGTATTCAGAAAAAATGAAGCATAATATCACATTAAAACATAATGAATACGAAACATCAATAACACCAGAACAAATAGAAGCAAAGTTTAAAATACAAGAAGCAATAGATACAGCATATAACTATGGGAGAAGTGGGAAAGTTTTAAAAGATAATTACTCTATTGTATATGCAGGAATTAGTAAAATAGATATTAACCCAGCATTTAGTTATAACGAAAAAGCTTTATCAGATTTTATAGATTCTACGTCTAATAACCTACCAGATGCAGTAAAACAAAGTGATTACTACGTAGATGGAGATAAACTAATTATTAATAAAGGTGAAGCTGGATTAGAAGTTAAGAAACAAGAATTAAACAGCAGTATCATAAAAAACATTGTAGAAGTGAATAACGAAACACAAGAAATACAAATTCCAACAACTGAAAGAAAACCAGATGAAATTAATCTAGAAAATATTTATACAGAAATACGAAAAAGTCCACAAGATGCTTATTATACAAAAGAACCATTTGAGGTGCATCCACATGTAGATGGTATTGATTTTAATATTAGTATCGAAGAAGCAAAATCTTTACTAAATACTGAGAATCAACAAGTAGTAATACCATTAAAAATAACAAAACCAAATGTGACAACAAATCAAATAGGAACAGAGGCTTTTCCAAATCTACTTGCTAGTTACTCTACTACATTTTCAACTAAGGCAGCAAATAGAACAACGAATATAAGGCTTGCATCTAACAAAATAAATGGTGTTGTTCTAATGCCAGGAGAGCAATTTTCATATAATAAAGTGGTTGGAAAAAGAACAGCTCAAGCAGGGTTTAAATCAGCACCAGCATATTCTGGTGGAAAAGTTGTAAATGATATTGGTGGAGGAATTTGCCAAGTATCATCTACACTATATAATACAGCACTACGAGCAAATTTAGAAATTATTAAAAGGTCAAATCATAGATTTGCAACAGGATATGTTCCACTAAGTACAGATGCAACAGTTTCTTGGGGAGGACCAGAATTTATATTTAAAAACTCAAGAAAATATCCTATAAAAATTGTATCAAAAGTTAATGGTGGAAAAATTACAGTAGATATATATGGATGTAAAGAAGAAACAGAATATGAAGTTGTAATAAAATCAGAAACTTTACAAACAATTCCCATGAAAACAGAATATAGAACAAATACATCGCTTCCACAAGGTACCACAAAGACAGTACAAAAAGGACATGGTGGTTATAAATCTAGAGCATACAGAATTTTAAAATTAAATGGAAAAGTAGTATCAAAACAATTATTATCAACAGATACATATGCACAACTACCAACAATTATTGAAAAGAATTAATAAAGAAATAGGAGAATAATATGGATTGGAATAAAAAAACAGTACAAGAAATATCTTGGAATGGAGAAATATCTAACTACGAGGAGAAATTAAGAATAGCAAACAAAATTGCAAAAAGAGTAAAGGATGGAGATGTTATAGGAATTGGTTCTGGTTCTACATCTTTTGTTGCTACAACTGAAATTGCAAAAAGAATGAAAGCGGAAAATCTAAATATAATAGGAATACCCACTTCTTATGAAATTAATATGCTATGTAACCAATTAGGAATACCTACAACAAACTTAATGAGCAAAAAGCCAGATTGGAGTTTTGATGGAGCAGACGAAGTAAATGATAAAAACTGGCTTGTTAAAGGAAGAGGAGGGGCAATGTATAGGGAAAAACTAAACATTGCAAGTTCTGAAGTTTCATATATATTGGTAGACAATTCTAAATTTGTAGATAATATTTGTGATAAATTTCCAATACCAGTTGAAACTGTACCAGAAGCCATAAATTATGTAAGGGATGAACTTTTTAAAATGGGTGCAGAGGATGTTGTACTACGTTTAGCGAAAGGAAAAGATGGACCAGTTATAACAGAACATGGCAATGTAATACTAGATGCAACATTTAGAAATGTTGACGAAACTTTAGAAAGAAGATTAAAAGCAGTAGTAGGAGTCGTAGAAACAGGGTTATTTATTGGATATAACGTTATTATTGAAAAATAGGAAAAGGATATTTAAAGTATGGAAAATGAAAACATAACTAGTCCAGAATTAGAAGGATTAGAAGAAGAAAGATTAGAAAATTCTTTAAGACCCAAAACTTTAAACGAATACATTGGACAAGAAAGAGTAAAAGAAAGCATGAAAATATACATAGAGGCTGCCAAAAAAAGAGGTGAGCCTCTTGACCACGTTTTATTGTATGGACCTCCAGGACTTGGAAAAACTACTCTTTCTAATATAATTTCAAATGAAATGAATTCTAATATAAAAATAACATCAGGACCAGCAATAGAAAAGCCAGGAGATTTAGCGGCGATACTTACAAATCTTTCAGAGTGTGATGTGCTATTTATAGATGAAATTCATAGATTGAATAAAAATGTGGAGGAGATTTTATATCCTGCATTAGAAGATTTTTCATTAGATATCATAATAGGTAAAGGACCAAGTGCAAGATCTATAAGACTAGATTTACCCAAATTTACACTAATTGGTGCAACAACAAAAGCAGGTTCTTTAACAACACCTTTAAGAGACAGATTTGGAATAGTTTCAAGGTTAGAATTATATACATCAAATGAATTAGAACAAATAGTAACAAGATCTGCAGATATATTAGGCGTTACAATAGATAAATTAGCAGCAAATGAAATTGCAAGGCGTTCACGTGGAACACCAAGAATTGCAAATAGAATTTTAAAAAGAGTAAGAGATTATGCATCAGTTCTTGGAAATGGCGAAGTAACACTTGAGATTGCAAAAATTGCTTTAAACAAATTAGAAATAGATGAAATAGGATTAGATGAAATAGATAGAAAAATCCTAGAAACTATTATATTAAAATATAATGGTGGACCAGTAGGTTTAGAAACGCTTGCTGCAACAATTGGAGAGGAAGTAGAAACAATAGAGGATGTATATGAACCATATTTAATGCAAATTGGTTTTTTATCACGTACACCAAGAGGAAGAATTGCAATGGTAGATGCATATAAGCATTTAGGAATACCTAAAAACGATTAACAATGAAGGGAATTAAACAATATGGGGATTATTTATGGCTTAACAGAACTAATATTATTTATTAGCTTTGTTCTTGTTAAAAAAACAGATAAAAAGTTAAATATACTTAGCTTTATTGCAATAACTATAGGAACGTTATTTTGTTACAATACATTTGTATGTTACGTACTAACATTTTTTATAGTGCCAGTAACATTACTAAATTTATCAATTATAAATTTAGTAATATCAATGGTTTTAATGTTCTTTATAATAAGAAAAAAACAAATACAAACTTATGAAATGCATAAAATTGATATCTTATATATTTTACTATTATTAGTCGCAGTTTTAATAGTTTCATATCTAAATTTTGGTTTTCCATTTAATATTAAATATGAAACAGGAGATCCATCAGTACATTATTTAACTTCAGATATGTTTTCTGAAAATGATTCTTTACTAATAACAGATAAAGACGAAGTATATGGAAGTTTTGCTCAAAGAAAAACAGTTTCATATGTTAATTCTGGTCTAATTATGAAATGCTTTAGTGGTGTTATAGATTCTTATTATAATTACAATATATTTATAGTATTTGGAATATTTGTATTATTTATAACCGCTTGGGCAATGTATACTACAATTTCATCATTTTCAATAGATAAGAAAACAAGATTTTTAGCATTTATATTGAGCTTAATATATACAATGGGATACCCATTAAATAGCTTTCTGTTCGGATTTGAATATTTAAGTATGGGAATATTACTGATATGCTTAATATTTGATATTGTACATTATTTTAAAGTAAAAGAACTAAAAATAGCATACATAGTAATAATTTTTGCATTACTAAATTTTGGGGTATTTAGTGCATATTATATGTTTGTACCATTTTTATACCCAGCATTATGGCTATACTTTTGTATACATAGTTATGAAAAAGATAAGTCAATATTTACAAAGAAAAATATATTATTACTTGTAACAACTTTATTAATACCATTTTTCTTAGGAATTATATATTTTATAATACCTGGGATATATGGAGTTATTATAAATAGTGCTATAGACGCAGAGACATTGTTAAAGTATTCATCAAATTTAGTTGGACGTGGACTTGCAACATATGGTTACATATACGTAAATCTTTATTCTAATATGATACTACTATTACCAATGGCAATATATTTTATTGTGAAAGAATGGAGAGAAAATAAATTTGCCATATTGAATATGATATTTTGTATAGTTTTTATAGAATTAATGTTAGTAGGATTTCTATTTGGAAAAGTATCTATATATTATTTAACTAAAAATTACTTTGCGTTATGGTTTATAATGTTTTACTTAAATTATAAAGGATTGGTAGAATTATATAAAAAATACCCAAAAGTTAGCTTTGGATTAGTCGGATTTTATAGTGTGTTAATAGTATTAAATTTATTATTTGTACATACTCCTTTAGAAAACAGAGAGCTAAATGAGAACGAAAGACCAACAACAGTAGTAGAAGTGTTTGGAGCAAATAAAACAATAATAAAAGATAAGAAGACAGATTTATATTTGGGAGAACTAGAAATATTAAAATATTTTGTAGATAATATAAGTTATGATAAAAAAACAGAAGTTGTAGGAGATTTAGAACAAGGCTACTGGGCATATACACTAACAGGATATGTAAATAATAAGGATAATGTAATTACTGGACATGGACAAAGTGGGCTTACTAAAAAAATGCTACAACTAAGAAGCGGAATAAAAGATGCAGATTATATAATTTATTTTAATAGAACTAATAGATATAAGATATTAAAAGATGAAATACATGAACGAGGAACAACAATATTTGAAAACGAATATGGCGGAATAGTAAAATGTAATAACTAGGAGATGAACTGAAAATGAAACTATTAATGCATACATGTTGTGCACCATGTAGTGTGTATTGCATAGATGAATTAAGAGAAGAAGGAATTGAACCTACTGTATATTGGTATAATCCCAATATACACCCATATACAGAATATAAACAAAGAAGAGATACATTAAAAGAATATTCTAAAAGTATTAATGTAAAAGCAATATTTGAAGAAGATTATGGACTAAAAGAATTTACTAAAAATGTAATATGTGATTTACAAAATAGATGTAAAAATTATTGCTATAGAGTAAGGTTAGAAAAAACAGCAAAGTTCGCTAAAGAAAATGGATATGATGCTTTTACAACAACCCTACTTGTAAGCCCATACCAAAACCACGAAGCATTAAAAGAATTAGGAGAAGAACTAGCAAATAAATATGGAATAGAATTTGTTTATAGAGATTTTAGAATAGGATTTAGAGAAGGACAACAAAAAGCAAGAGAACTAGGCTTGTATATGCAAAAATATTGTGGATGCATTTTCTCAGAGGAAGACCGATATGCTAAACAAATTGAGAAGGATAGAAAAGAGGTGTTTAAAATAGATAACAACATATATGTTATTCCAAAGACTAAAAACACAGGAATATTAAAATTTTCTAAGTGTAATATAGAAACAAAAGCGTATATAGGAATAAATGGATTAACAAAAGAGAAGACTGAAGGAGATGGGAAAACACCTATAGGAGAATTTGAATTAGGAATTATTTTAGGAACACAGGATATAGTGAAAAACAATAATGGGTTACAATATAATAAAATTAATAAAAACATGTATTGGGTTGATGATTCTAAATCTAAATATTATAACAAGTTAGTGGACATATCAAAAGTAGAAAAAGATTGGGCTTCAGCAGAGCACTTAATAGATTATCCTGTACAATATGAATACTTGGTTGAAATAAAAACAAACCCTAAAAATATTCCAGAAGATGGCAGTGCAATATTTTTACACTGTGAAGCAAACAAACCAACTGCTGGATGTGTTGCAATAAACAAACAATGTATGAAGGAAGTAATAGAAAACATAGATAAAAATACAAAAATAGTAATATGTAAGGGCTATAATTTATATAACATAAATGATTAAAATTAAAAGAAAGGGTGATGGGCATGATAACAATTAATGAAAACTATTTGAAATTGCAAGATAGCTATTTATTTTCAACAATAGCAAAAAAAGTGGAGGAATTTAGCAAAAATAACCTAGACAAAAAAATAATTAAACTAGGTATAGGAGATGTAACTATGCCAATAGCACCAGCGGTAATTGATGCAATTCATACAGCAGCAAATGAAATGATGCATAAAGAAACATTTAGAGGATATGGACCAGAGCAGGGCTATGCCTTTTTAAGAGAAAAGATAGCAGAATGTGATTACAAAAAAAGAGGAATAGATATACAAGTAGATGAAATATTTGTATCTGATGGAGCAAAATGTGATACAGGAAACATTGGAGAAATATTTGGGACAGATAATGTTGTAGCAATTACAGATCCAGTATACCCAGTATATCTAGATACAAACATAATGGCAGGAAGAGCCGGAGAATACAATGATAAAGAAGAACAATATGAAAATATAGTTTATTTACCAGCTACTGCAGAAAATAATTTTGTTCCAGAATTACCAAATAAAAAAGTAGATATGATTTATTTATGCTTACCAAATAACCCAACAGGAACAGTGCTAACAAAAGACCAACTTGCAAAATGGGTTGAATATGCAAAAGTCAATAAAGCAATTATTTTATTTGATTCAGCATATGAAGTATTTATTAGTGAAGAAAATGTGCCACATAGCATTTATGAAATTGAAGGAGCAAAAGAAGTTGCAATAGAGTTTAGAAGCCTTTCTAAAACAGCAGGTTTTACAGGCGTTAGATGTGCATATACAGTAGTTCCAAAAGAATTAAAAGCATATACAAAAGAAGGTAAAGAAGTAGAGGTAAACAAGCTTTGGAATAGACGTCAATGTACAAAATTTAATGGAGTACCATACATAACACAAAGGGCTGCAGAAGCTGTATATTCAGAAGAAGGACAAAAACAAATAAAAGAAAATATAAATTACTATATGGAAAATGCAAGAATTATCTTGGAAGGATTAAATGAAGCAGGATTTGAAGTATACGGAGGAAAAAATGCACCATATATTTGGTTAAAGGTTCCAGCAGGATATACTTCATGGGAATTCTTTGATTACCTATTAGAAAAAGCAAATGTAGTAGGAACACCAGGAGTTGGCTTTGGGAAATGTGGAGAAGGTTACTTTAGATTAACAGCATTTGGAAGTAAAGAAAACACAATTGAAGCTATTGAAAGAATTAAAAAATTAGTTTAAAAAGGTAATAAGTATTATGAATAAAGAAGTAAGAGAATTAAATTATAGGAGAAAGTATGGAAAAAGTAAGAAGTAAAAACAACTTAAAGTTAATATTTATATTACTATGTGTGGCATTTGCTACACCTTCTGTAATGTATTTTATAACTGGAAAAAGTATATCAAATTTGGTTTCTAGTTTTACCTTTTTTTATACAAATCCTACCCTAGAAATTACACCTATAAAAATAATAAGTTCAATATTGTTTTTAGTAATATTTCTAGGAATATCGTTTGTATATTACAAAATAGTAAAAGAACATAAAAAAGTGTTTAACAACAATAAACAAATAGCAAAATTTATTATAATTGTAAGTATTATATTTTTGATAATGTTACCATTAACAAGTACAGATGTATTCTATTATATAGGAACTGGTTGGAGTGAAGCGCATTATGGTGTAAATCCATACTATACATCTGTACAGGAATTAATGCAAGCAAACCCTAATGCAACAAGTGATGAAATACTATTAAAAATGCCAGGAGTTTGGGCAGGACAAACCATTGTATACGGACCAGTTTGGCCACTTATTTGTAAAATTCTAAGTGGACTATCAATGGGGAATTTGTCACTTGCATTACTTATTTATAAATTATTTAATTTGATTTTACATTTATCAAATGCATATCTAATATATAAAATAACAAAAGGAAAAAAGGTATTTGTATTAGCATATGCTCTTAATCCTTTAGTACTATTTGATGGAATAACAAATGTTCATAATGAAATGTTAGTAATATTTTTTATATTATTTGCTTTATATTTTTTTGTAAGAAAAAAGGACATGTTCTTAACTGTAGTCTTTTTTACACTAGCAACAGCGGTTAAATATTTTGCGATATTATTAATACCATTTATAGTTCTATATTATTATAGAAAAGAAAAGCCTTTAAAGAAAATATTATATTCTAGTTTATGGGCTATTGTATTCATTATAGTGCTATGTATGTGCTATGCACTATATATGAGAGACTTTTCTATACTAAAAGGAATTGCAACACAGCAAAGTAAATTCTCAAATTCTATGTTTATATTTTTTGCAATAAGAAATATGGACTTAGCAATTACAGTATCTAAAGGACTTATGCTAGCATTTGTAATTATATATGTATGTACAATTATTAAACTGTTATTTACAACCAAGAATTATATCTTAAGTACATATATTAGACAATATAATTTTTTATTAATAATATTTATATTTGGAGCAATAACAAATTTACAAAGTTGGTATATGTTATGGTTACTTCCTACTTTAATGTGGCAAAGCTCAGAAAACATAAAACAAATAATGGCAATTACAATTATTGCAGAAATTTCAAATATAATATATTTTATATATTATGAAAGCTATATATTTGGACAATTTTATATTATTGCAACTATTCTTTTAAATGTTATAGTAAGTTATAAAAATGATTATAATATCAAGAGGAGATTAAAATGCAAAAATTATTAAAATACACTTGTACGATTATTTTACTAATATTAGTATATTTTGGCACATTATATATAACATCATTAATTCCGCAAACAGCATTGAAGACAAAGGTTAGCGAAAGTGCAGAAATATTAGCAAAACAAGGAAATAATTTCTTTATTAAAATACCAAATAAGAACAGATATATTAAATTTGATAACTATACAGATGCATTAATGATAAATACTGCATATTCAATTGATTCGAATGAACCATTAATATCAAGCCTTGTTTGTAGGAAAAATTATATACCAGGAACTACAGTAATAGAATATCAAGATACAGTATCTGAATTAAAATCAGCTTCTAAATATCCAGAAATAAATCAAGTTGCTGAATTAAACGATACTGTAAATGGTGATATAGGAGAATCTTTTGAATATGCAAGATATTGGCATGGCTACTTAGTACCATTAAGAATTCTATTGTGCATATTTAACATTACAGAAATAAGGACTATGTTTATATTGTTATTCTTAGTATTAATAATTACACTTATGATACTCATAACTAAAAAACTTAATATATATTCGATGCTTGTATTTTTAGTTGCACTAATTTCAGTAGATTATTTTTACATAGGAATTTCTTTACAAGGAAGTAGTATATTTTTTATTACAATGCTTGCTAGTATAGCTTTAATATATAGATATGATAAGATAAAAGATTTTTCACTGTTATTTTTAATAATAGGTTCGCTAACAAGCTTTTTTGATTTCCTGACTGTACCAATTTTAACACTAGGAATACCTTTTACAATATTTTTCTTAATTAAACGGAAAAGAAGAATTAACAATAAAAGATACACTACTATGGATGGTAAAAATAGGATTTGCTTGGGCAGTAGGATATTTTGTAACATGGTTTGCAAAATGGGTTATTGTAGATGTGTTGGCCGATAGAACTGTAATAAAAACAGCATTAGAACAACTAAAATATAGAACAACAGGAGGAACACAAAATGTTAGCTTTATTATGGGAATATTAGGAATATATAAAAAATATATGAGTGGTTATTTAATGTTGGAATTAATGATTGCAATAATATATATTTTTATAAATAAAAAACAATTCACTAATAAAATAGAACTAGTAAAAATTTTACCATATATAGTAGTTAGTATAATGCCAATTGTATGGTACTTTGTAACAAAACAACATTCATTTCAACATCAATTTTTTACTTATAGGAACATGGCATTAATAATGATAGGAATACCACTCATTTTAATGAATTTAGTAAAAGTAAATAAAGGAGAGAAAACAAGTTTTGAGTAGAATTTTATTAATAGATGGAAATAGTATATTAAATAGAGCGTTTTATGGAATTATGGGTAATAAAATGCTTATGACAGAAGATGGAACATATACTAATGCTGTATATGGTTTCTTAAGCATACTATTTAAAACCGAAGAAGAATTAAAACCAGAATATATAGTTGTCGCATTCGATAAAAAAGGAAAAACAAAAAGGCATGAAATGTATAAAGAGTACAAGGCAAATAGAAAAGGTATGCCAGAAGAACTAGCTATGCAAATGCCAATAATAAAAGAGATATTACAAGCCATGAATATTAAGATTATAGAAAAAGAAGGCTATGAAGGTGATGATATCATCGGAACATTATCTAGGTTTGGAGAAAAAAACGGACTAGATGTTACAATTCTTTCTGGAGATAGAGATAATTTTCAACTTGCAACAGACAAAGTAACAATTGAGATACCAAGAACTAAAGGTGGAAAAACAGAAACAGATTACTACGATAGAAATAAAGTAATAGAAGAATATGGAGTAGAACCATATCAATTAATTCAAGTAAAAGGATTAATGGGAGACACATCAGATAATATTCCTGGTGTTCCAGGAGTTGGAGAAAAAACAGCTTTAGGATTAATTAAAGAATATATAGATATTGATAAATTATATGAACAAATTGATGCAGGAACAGATAATATAAAAGGAAAACTAAGAGAAAAATTAGTAGAAAATAAAGAACTTGCATTTCTTTCAAGGGAACTTGGAAGAATAAATATAGATTCACCAATAGAAGAAAATCTAGACGAAATGAAAAAAGAGGAATGGGATAAAAGTAAAGTACTAGAACTATTTAGAAAATATAGATTTAATAGATATATAGAACGTTTTTCTTTACAAGGCGATGTAAGTGTAGGAAAAGAAGAAAGTATAAACTTTGAAATTAAAGAAATAGCAACAAAAGAAGAATTACAGAACTTAGTAGAACTTATAAAAAAAGAATCTAAACTTATTTATTATTTAGGATTAAAAGAAGATAATAATGAGTATATTATACAAAAGAAAATAGTAAGTATTAGTGCATATGTACAAAACACAGTATACTATTATGAATTTAAAGACAATGTACAAGAATTTGTAGATAGTTTTAAAGATATTTTCGAAGATGAGAAAATAGATTTAATTGGTTATGAATTATCTAGAGACTATATATTATTAAAACAAATCGGAATTACATCAAGTAATCTAAGCTTTGATATAAAAATTGCAGCATATCTACTAAATCCGAACTCATCAAAGTATTTATTAGATTCACTTAGTTTAGCATATGCAAATATTGATATACCACAATATTTGCAAGAAAATGGTGTAAAAGAAGAAAAACAACAATTAAACTTGTTTGAAACAGCAGAAACAGAAACTGTTTCAAAAGAAAAATATGAAAGTATAATTTTAATATATGCAATTTCAAAACTAAAAGTTATTTTACAAGAGAAGCTAGAAAAAGAAGATTCTTTTGAACTATTCAAAAATATTGAAATGCCACTTGTAAAAGTGCTTGCAAATATACAATATGTTGGAATGAAAGTAAATAAAGAAGAACTTATTGCTTATGGAAATATTTTAAAAGAGCATTTGGAAGAGTTAACTAAGGAAATTCATGATTTAGCAGGAGAAGAGTTTAATATAAATTCACCAAAACAACTAGGAGAAGTTTTATTTGAAAAACTAAAACTACCATATGCTAAGAAAACAAAAAGTGGATATTCTACAGATGTTGATGTCTTAGAAAAAATAAAAGATGAACATCCAGTAGTTGCTAAAATATTAGATTATCGTGCAATGGCGAAACTAAACTCTACTTATGTAGAAGGATTACTACCATATATAAATGCACGTGACCAAAAAATTCACTCTTATTTTCATCAAACAGTAACTGCAACTGGTAGAATTAGTTCTACAGAGCCAAACTTGCAAAATATTCCAACAAGAAATGATGCAGGAAAGAAAATAAGAAAAGCTTTTAAACCAAGTGAGGGATGTGTATTTTTAGATGCAGACTATTCACAAATTGAATTAAGAGTTCTTGCTCATATTTCAGAAGACGAGCATATGATAGATGCATTTATGAATGACGAGGATATTCACAAACAAGCAGCTTCTAAGGTGTTAAATATACCAATAGAAGAAGTAACACATGAACAAAGGTCAAGTGCAAAGGCTGTTAACTTTGGAATTGTTTATGGAATTAGCGATTTTGGACTTGCAGGACAACTAGGAGTATCCAGAAAACAAGCAAAGGAATATATTGAACAATACTTAGAAAAATATAGCGGAATTAAGAAATTTATGGATGATATAGTAGAAGATGCTAAAGAAAAAGGCTATGTAGAAACACTGTTCCATAGAAGAAGACAAATCCCAGAGTTAAAATCTTCAAACTATATGGTAAGACAGTTTGGAGCAAGAGCAGCAATGAACACACCAATACAAGGTACAGCAGCAGATATTATGAAAATTGCAATGATAGATGTGTTTAACAGATTAAATAATGCAGGACTTAAATCAAAACTTGTTTTACAAGTGCATGATGAATTGATTATTGATACTTTAGTAGAAGAAAAAGAGCAAGTAAAAGAAATTCTAAAAACTTCAATGGAAAATGCAACGAAATTAAAGGTTCCATTAAAAGTAGAACTATCAGAAGCAAACGACTGGTATGACGCGAAATAATTGAAAAATGTAAGAACCCCCAGTCGTTCTTTGAACGACAGCCCCCTTAGATAAAGGGGCCAGTACTCTGCAAAATAACAAAATCTATAATTAAAAAAATCTCAACAAAATAGAAAAGAAAATAAATGGAGGACAACAGTGCAAAAAAGAATAAAAAAAATATTGTTTATTACAATAATAATTGCAATTATATTGATTTTACTTCTTGGCGTTTTTAAAGTGCAAAACATTGTATTAAGAAAAATTTACCCAATAAAATATTCAGAATATGTTTATAAATATGCAGAAGAATATGAAGTGGATCCATTACTCATATTCGCAATTATTAAAGCAGAAAGTAACTTTAATCCAAACGTTGTTTCTTCAAGCAATGCAATAGGACTTATGCAACTTATGGATACAACAGCAGAAGAACTTGCAAGAAAACTTGATGTAACATTTATGAAAAATGCATCTTTATATAATCCGGATTTAAATATAAGATTAGGAACAAAATACTTTTCAGATTTATTAAAACAATATAATGGAAACAAATTACTTGCACTAACAGCTTATAATGCAGGGAAAGGTACTTTAAAAAGATGGATAGAACAAGGAACAATTAAAGAAGATGGAACAGACATTGAAAATATTCCTTATAAAGAAACAAACAATTATGTAAGGAAAATTGTAAGAGACTATAAAATATACCAAGAACTTTACAAAAAGTAAACATAAATACACGAAAAATGCATAAAATAAAATTGACATATGACGAAGCATATGTTATCATACTATTAACAAATAGGTTTCGCAACCCTACTTGCGAAGAACAAATGCGTAGGTGAACAAATAGGTTTCGCAACCCTACTTGCGAAGAACAAATGCGTAGGTGAACAAATTGAATAGGGGGTTACTAATAGGGGATATTAGTGACTCCTTATTTTTTATGCAAGTAGGAGGTATAATAATGATTAAAATTGAAGAAGGAAAATTTTATTTTTTAAAAGATTCATTTTTTGAAAAAATGAAAGATAGTAATTTGGCTCAAAATAAGGATAATGGAAATAAGAGACCATGTTATTATTGCTTTAGAGATAAGAAGGAAGATGAATTAATTTGGTTTATGCCAATTAGCTCTAAAGTTAATAAGTACAAGAAAATTTATGAGGAAAAACTAAAGAAATATAAAAGAGTGGATACATTAGTATTTGGAAAATTAAATGGCGAAGAAAGAGTCTTTTTAATTCAGAATATGTTTCCAACAATAGAAAAGTATATTGAAGAAATATATGTAAGAAAGAGTGAAGATGTAACCATTACATATACACTGGAGAGACAAATAAAGGAAAAAGCGAATCTTGTATTGGAAATAGCTAAAAAGTGTAAGAAAGTAATATTTCCAGATATAATGAAAATAAAAGAAACATTACTAAAAGAATTAGAAATAGAATAGGTTTACAAACTAAAAGTTATGATATATAATAACAAAAACAAAGGAGGGAATATTATGGCAGTATTAGTTACAGGTGGAGCAGGATTTATTGGAAGTCACACAGTAGTAGAATTATTAAATGAAGGAAAAGAAGTTGTTATTATAGATAACTTTTCAAATAGTAAACCAGAGGTTTTAGACGCAATTAGAAAAATTACAGGTAAAGATTTTAAGTTTTATGAAATTGATTATTTAGACAGACCAAGACTAGAAAAGGTATTTGAAGAAAATGAAATTGAAGCAGTTTTAAATTTTGCAGGATTTAAAGCAGTAGGAGAATCGGTTGCAAAACCAATTGAATATTATACTAATAACATTTCAGGAGCATTAGTATTACTAGATACTATGAGAAAATATGGTATAAAAACATTTGTATTTAGTTCATCTGCAACAGTATATGGAGAACCTGAAAGGATTCCAATTACAGAAGATTGTAAAACAGGTGGAACAACAAATCCATATGGAACTTCAAAATTATTTATAGAACAAATTTTAAAAGATATTTATACATCAGATCCAACTTGGAATATATGTATATTAAGATACTTTAACCCAGTAGGGGCACATGAAAGCGGTTTGATTGGAGAAGAACCACAAGGAATACCAAATAATTTAATGCCATATGTAGCAAGAGTTGCTGCAGGAACACTAGAAGAATTATCTGTTTTTGGAAACGATTATGATACACCTGATGGAACAGGAGTAAGAGATTATATTCATGTAGTAGATTTAGCAAAAGGACATATAAAAGCATTACAAAAATTAGAAAAAGAGCAAAAAGGATTATATATCTATAACTTAGGTACAGGAAATGGATATAGCGTATTAGACATGGTAAAGGCATTTGAAAAAGCAACGAAAAAAGAAGTAAAATACAAAATTGTACAAAGAAGAGCAGGTGATATTGCAACATGTTATGCAGACCCTAAAAAGGCAAAAGAAGAACTAGGCTGGGAAGCAAACCTAGGAATTGATGAAATGTGCAGAGATAGTTGGAATTATATAAATCGTAAATAAAAATAGTAAAAAGCGGCATCTGTTAGGATGCCGCTTTTGGTCAGGTAATGTGAAAAGCTACTTACTTCATAGAATCTTCCCAAGTTTTGGAAATATACGATAAAGGCTCTGCTATTGAATATTTTTTGCCAGTTTTCATAGTGACAATACTGGCAGCATCGCCAACAACAGAAATTTTACATCTTTCACTCTCTGGGAAAAATTTTTCCCAATTTTCACCTTTATTAAGGTCATGAGTCTCTACTGATGAGATATCATAAGGATTTAAAGATACTGTACCAGTTAGTATGAGCTGGTTTTTTTCTGAATCACTATTGTAAGTATGTAACTCAATAGGTTTAAAAGGTTTCATTTTCATTGACATATCCTTTCATATTGAATCGATAGTTAAATTGTATGAATTAATCCCCCTGACCATAGGTTCATACAAAAGGTTACGCGGGCTGTTAAAAACAGCTATGCAATTATTATAAACTGTTTTACATAATTAGTCAATCAAATTATTAAGAATACCACATAACCGATGTGATAAATTACAAAATTCACGAAAAATTCACAAAAACCGCCATGGAACTGGTTTACATATTGTGAAAAAATTGGTATAATGGAAGATATGGAAAATATAAGGAGAAATTAAATGGAGAAAACAATAGAAAAAGAAGAAATACTAGAAAATACCGAAGAAAAAGATGAACAAGTAAAAGAGATAAAAAGAGAAGAAAAGAACAAAAAGATATTTGCAATTGCGGGAATTAGCATTTGGAGAATGCTTGCCTACTTTATTATATATAGTGTGGTAGGTTTTATAATTGAAACTGCATTTGGACTTATTACAAAAGGAGTTATAGAAAGTAGACAAAGCTTTTTATATGGTCCATTTTGTGCAATATATGGAGTTGGCGCTGTAATTATGATTCCATTATTACAGCGTTTTAAGAAGAACAATTATACATTATTTTTGGGTGGATTTGTAATTGGATCAATTGTAGAATATCTAATTAGTTTAATTGGTGAAGTTATATTTCATATTAAATGGTGGGACTATTCAAGCATGGCATTTAATATTGGAGGAAGGATTTGTATAGCTTTTTCTTTCTTTTGGGGAATTTTAGCAATTTACCTTATGAGCCATTTTAATCCAATAATTGATAAACTAATAGATAAGATAAAAGAAAAAATATCATTAAAAGCATTAAAAACAGCATGTGTATGCATGATTTTATTTCTATTTATTGATTTTTTAATTAGCAGTTTTGCACTAAAAATGTTTTTTACAAGAATTGTAGTAAAGCATAATATTGAACTTGCATCATATGATGAATATATATTTGAATGTGCAGAGTTGTATAAAAATGAAGATATTAAAAACTTTACATTAAAATACTTTTCAGATGAAAAAATGTTAAAAACTTTTCCAAATATAAAATTAACAGGAAAAGATGGAAATGTAATATGGATGTGTGATATTTTGAAAGATATCAGACCTTATTATATAAGAGTGTTTACACCAATTCATGCAAAATAATAAAAACTTGTAGGATTTCATAGACCCTACAAACCAAAAGAAAGGACGTTGAATTATAAATGATTTCAAATTATAGTGTGAAAAAGCCATTTACAGTGTTTGTGGCAGTTATTTTAGTAATTATATTAGGATTTATTTCTTTTACAAATATGACAACAGATTTACTTCCTAAAATGGATTTACCATATGCATTAATTATTACAACATATATAGGAGCGAGTCCAGAAAAAGTAGAAACAGTAGTTACAAAACCGATTGAGCAATCTATGGCAACAGTTAGCGATGTTAAAAATATTTCATCAGTTTCATCTGAGAATTCTTCTATGGTTATTCTAGAATTTTCAAATGATGTTAATATGGATTCTGCCTTAATTGAACTAAACGGAAAATTAGACTTAATTAAAGCTAATTGGAATGATGATGGTATCGGCGCTCCAATTGTTAGTAAAATTAATCCGAATATGCTACCTGTTATGCTAACAGCAGTAGATGTTGGAGATAAGAATCATGCAGAAATTAAAAGTTTTGTAAATAATAATATATTACCAAGCTTAGAAAGAATTTCAGGAGTTGCGTCTGTAAGTACAACAGGGATTATAGAAGAGCAAATTGAAGTTAAATTAAATCAAGAAAAGATTGATAACATTAACACAAAATTAATGGATAGTGTTAATAGCAAATTATCTAAAGCACAAGGACAATTAAACACAGCAAAAACACAAATAGAACAAGGCAAGAAAGAACTAAGTAAACAATCAAATGAGCAAATGGGGAAAATAATAGATGGCATAAATGCTGTTAAAACTGGAAAAGATACTATTTCAGCTACTGAAAAAGAATTAACATCAAAAGAACAAACCTTGAATTTTACTAAAACAACTTTAGTGAAAACAATAGATGGAATGGATGTATTACTTAACAAAATGAATGGAGAAAAAGCAGAACTTGTTAAATTAGGAGAAGATTTAACAGATGCACAAAAATTAAAACTAGAAACATTAAACCATTCTATTAAAAACACAGAAAAATTAAAAAGTGAAACAACTTCAAAATTAGACGAAGTAAATACAGGCTTAAATCAAATTACAGTTGGAAAAACAGAACTTACAAAACAAAAAACAAATTTACAAGCACAAGAAAAACAACTAGAAATTGCAAAATCAACCTTAACAATAGAACTAAGTAAAGCTAGTAGTAAATTAGAGCAAGGAGAAGAAGAACTAAATAAAGGAATTAAAGAATTTGAAACAGCTCGTGACCAAGCTTTAAAAAATGCATCTATTGATGGAATTATTACAAGCGATATGGTTTCTAATATTCTAATGGCAAATAACTTCTCTATGCCAGCAGGTTACATAGAAAATGAAGAAGATAAAATGCTAATTAAAGTGGGAGAAAAGTTTGGAAACATTGATGAAATGAAGAACTTAACAATTCTATCTTTCGACATAGCAGGGTTAGAAAATATTACACTTGGTGATTTATCGGATATCGGCAATACTGATAATTCAGACGAAATATATGCTAAAGTAAATGGAAATAATGCAATTATTTTAAGTTTTCAAAAACAAAGTACAGCATCTACTGCAGAAGTATGTAAAGATATTGAACAAACAATGAAGAGCATAGAAAATGATAATCAAGAGGTTCGATTTACAACATTAATGAACCAAGGAATTTATATTGATTTAATTATTGGAACTGTATTAGAAAACTTATTTTACGGAGCAATTTTAGCAGTTATTATTCTATTTATCTTTTTAAAAGATTATAGACCAACAATAATTATTGCATTATCTATTCCAATTAGTTTAACATTTGCAATTGCATTAATGTACTTTACAGGTGTAACAATAAATATAATTTCATTATCAGGATTAGCACTTGGCGTAGGAATGTTAGTAGATAACTCTATTGTTGTTATTGAAAATATATATAGATTATTAAAAGATGGTAATAGCCTTAAAGATGCATGTATTAACGGTGCATCACGTGTTGCAGGAGCAATTGCAGCATCTACGTTAACAACAGTATGTGTGTTTTTACCAATTGTATTTATACAAGGGATATCAAAACAATTATTTACAGATATGGGGTTAACAATTGGTTATTCTCTACTTGCAAGTTTAATTGTAGCGCTTACACTAGTTCCAGCGATGGCTTCTAAGATGTTTAAAAATGCAAAACCAAAAGAAACAAAACTATTTGATAAATTTGCAAATGTTTATGAAAAATCATTAAAAATAGCTTTAGACCATAAAGTAATTGTTGTTATTATAACAGTAGTCCTATTAGTAACAAGTATTGCATTAGCAGGAAGTATGGGAACAGCATTTATTCCAGAAGTAGATGGAACACAAATGTCTATTACAATTATACCACCAAAGGAAGTGACTTCAAACGAAGCAAAAGCTAAGGCAAATGAAATAATAGATAGTCTACTTGAAAATATAAAAGACATTGAAACTATTGGTGTAGTCGATTCTAGTGTGATGGGAAGTATGTCAATGTCAAGTGGCAGTGGAACTTCAATTAATATGTATGCAATACTAAAAGAGAAAAAAGAATTATCAAATAAAGAAATTGAAACAAAAATTTATGAATTAACAAAGGACTTAGGCTATGAAATTTCTGTAAGTACTTCTAATATGGATATGTCCTCTATGATGTCTTCTGGAATTCAAGTTGTAGTAAAAGGAAAAGAAATAGATAAACTAAAAGAGATTTCACAAGAAGTAGCAAGCCTTCTAGAAGGAATTACTGGAATAGAAAAAGTGGATTCAGGAATTAGTGAGATGCAAAAAGAACAAAGAGTTATTGTTAATAAAAATAAAGCAATGGAATATGGACTAACAGTTGCGCAGGTTTATCAAAAAATAGCAGGAACAGTTTCGAATGAGAAAGAAGCAACAGAAGTTACAATTGATAATAAAGATTACCCAGTTGTTGTTGTAAAACAAGAAGAAAAGAAAATAACAACTGATAATTTAGCAGATATTAAGTTAAGCGGTAAAAAGAATAATGAAGATGTAGAAGTAAAATTATCTGAAATTGCGGAAATTGAAGAAACAGATGGGTTAGCATCAATTTCACGTGATAACCAAGAAAGATATATTACAGTATCTGCAAGTATTACAGCGGATAGTAATATAGGAATTGTTGGAAGAGAAGTAGAAAACAAATTAAAAGATTATCAAACACCAACAGGATATAATGTTGAATTACAAGGAGAAAGCGAAACAATTAACGAATCATTAAGAGACTTAGGACTTATGATTTTGGTTGCAGTTATATTTATCTATTTAATTATGGTAGCACAATTTCAATCTTTAAAATCACCATTCATTGTAATGTTTACTATACCACTTGCTTTTACAGGAGGATTACTTGCATTATGGATTTGTGGATGTGAAATTAGTTTAATTGCAATGTTAGGTTTCTTGATGCTTGCAGGAATTGTTGTAAACAACGGTATTGTATTTATAGACTATGCAAATCAATTACGTAATGATAAAGGCATGAAAGTAAAAGAAGCACTACTTGAAACTGGTAAAACAAGATTAAAACCAATTTTAATGACAGCACTTACAACTGTTTTAGGATTATCTACAATGGCATTAGGAATGGGGCAAGGAGCAGAAATGCTCCAACCTTTAGGAATAGTGACAATAGGTGGACTTGTATATGCGACAATATTAACCTTGTATCTTGTACCAGCATTATATATGATGATGAATAGAGATAAAGAAACAAAGAAAAAGAAAGAGAAAAAATAATATGAGAAACAAGCAAAGAATTCTAAGTATTTACACTGAGAATTCTTTGCTTGTTATTGGTTGCGAAAATAGCTGATTTATGCTAATATAAAATCTAGAAAGGATGAAAAAATGAAGATAGGAATTGATGTAGATAATACAATAATAGATACATTACCAGTTTTAAAGAAATATTGTAGAGAGTATAATGAAAAAGTTATAAAAAGAAATTTGAAAATGAATGAAGAAGGATTTGCAGTTGCTAATTTATATGAATGGACACAAGAAGAAAAAACAGATTTTTTAATAAAATACATAGATGAAGTAAGAGAACAAGCCCCAATAAAGAAAAATGCACAAGAGATTATTCAAAAATTAAAACAAGAAGGAAATACAATATATATAATAACAGCCAGAAAACAGATTGGAGATAGAAGTCCATATGAAGCAACACAAAAATTTTTAAAAAAGAATGATTTTCAATATGATGAATTAGTAGTGCAAAAAGATAAAAAGCAATTTTGTATTGATAACAATATAGATGTTTTAATAGATGATGAACCACAAAATATAGAATCAGTATCTAAATTTATACCAGTAATTGTATTTGAAGCAATACATAATAAAAAATTTAATGGAAAGAACATTATAAAAGTAAATACATGGGATGAAGTATATAATATAATAAAGGAATATCAAAAAAGAAAATCAAAACTTAAAGAAGCAATAGAACAAATGATATTAGAGGCAGACAAAGTTTCAAAAGAAGAGGAAAACTATACAGTATTAGAAGATTTATTTTCAGAAGAGGATTAAATATGTACTAAAAGAGGAATCATAGAGATATGATTCCTTTTTAGTATACTGGGAAATTACGGCAAATTACATTAAACGTAGGGGCGAGCATTGCTCGTCCGAGAGGCGAAGCCTCTTTTGTTCTAAAATTTAGAATTTTCACAAAATATATTGACAAAGCATATCATATATTATATATTAACATATGAACATACGTGCATATGAAAGGGGAAAATATGGAAGAAAAAGATCTAGTATGTGGTGAGAAATGCCCACATTATCAAAAAATAAATAAAGTAAAACTAGAAGAACCAAATAATGAGGAAATAGAGAGCTTATCAAATATGTTTAAGTTATTTGCAGACAACACAAGACTTCGCATTATTTGTAGTATTTTAAATACAGAATTATGTGTTTGTGACTTGTGCGAATTATTAGATTTAAACCAATCTACAGTGTCACATCAATTACAAATATTAAGAAACGCAAAACTTGTAAAATATAGACGTGAGGGAAAACAAATTTATTATAGTTTACAAGATGAACATATTGAACAAATCATTTCAACAAGCTTAGCTCACATTTTAGAAGAGGAGGGAAAATAATATGGCTTGTCATCATTGTCACCATGAACATTGTGGAGTAGAAGAAGAACACAATGAAAAAGAAGAGAAATCATCAATATATTTATACTGCATTGGAATTTTATTTTTAGTGCTATCATTTATTCCAATGCTTGCAGAATTTAGACTAGAGTTAGTATTTTTAGCAATTCTATTTTCTGGTTATGAATTACTTTGGAATGGAATAAAAAACATATTTCATTTTAATTTTGAAGAAGAAACTCTTATGACAATTGCAGTTATTGCAGCATTTATTCTTGGAGAATATACAGAAAGTTGTTTAGTTATTTTATTATATCGTTTAGGAGAATTTTTAGAAGAAAGAGCAAGCGATAAATCTGAAGAAAGTATTAAAGAAATTGTTAAAATTAAAGCAGATACAGCAAATCGCGTAATAGAAAATACAATTGAAACTGTAGATGTAAAAGAAATAAAAGTAGGAGATACTATTTTAATTAAACCAGGAGAAAAAGTTCCAGTAGATTGTAAAATAGTTTATGGCGAATCTGAAATTGATACCTCTAGCTTAACAGGAGAAAGTAATCCAGTGTATGTAAAAAAAGGAGAAGAGCTTTTATCAGGAGGAGTTAATCTAACAGGGGCAATTACCTGTAAAGTTTTAAGAGATGTAGAAAATTCTGCAGCTTCTCAAATTGTGGATTTGGTTTATGAAGCAACTAACAATAAAGGAAAAACAGAAAAATTTATCACAAGATTTTCTAAAATATATACACCAATTGTTATTGTAATTTCTATATTAATTGCAATAGTTCCATTTATATTTAAACTAGATGTAAAAGAATGGATTATGAGAGCACTTATATTTTTGGTTGCATCTTGTCCATGTAGTTTGGTAATATCTGTACCATTATCATTCTTTACGTCATTAGGTAAGATATCTAAAAAAGGAATGATTATAAAAGGAACAAAACATATTGAAAATTTAGCAAAAGCAGACGTAATTGCCTTTGATAAAACAGGAACACTAACTACAGGTGACATGAAAATAGAAGAAATAAAAGCATTTGAACCATACGATAAAAATACAATTCTTTCTTATATGTATAGCTTAGAATTATTATCTAACCACCCAATTGGAACAGCGATTAAGAACTATGATGAAGAAATAGAAGAAAAACACGTAGAAGATTATAAGGAAATTGCAGGACATGGTTTATATGGGAAGATAGAAGAAAAAGAGATACTATTTGGAAATAGCAAATTATTAGAACAGTATAATATTGTAAAAAACGAAGATATACCACAAAATGCAATTATTATTGTAGTAGATAAACAAATTGCAGGCTTTATTACACTTGTAGAAGAGGTTAGAAAAGAAGTAAAAGGACTTGTAGCAAGCTTGAAAATTACAGGAATTAAAAAGATTATGATGCTTACAGGAGATAATGAAAAGAGTGCTAAAAATATAGGAGATAAGCTGAAATTAGATGAAGTAAAAGCATCTTTATTACCACAAGATAAGCTTGCAGTAATAGAAGAATTAAAGAAAGAAGGGCAAAAAGTAATTTTTGTTGGAGATGGAATTAATGATAGCCCAGTCTTAGCAAGTAGTAATTTTGGAATTGCAATGGGTGCAGGGACAAATATTGCAAGCATAACAGCGGATGGAATTTTAATCTCAAACAACTTAAGTAGTTTACCAAGTATAATAAAAACTGCAAAACGAGCTATGCAAGTTGTAAAATTTAATATAGTATTTTCATTAATTGTTAAATTAATTGTACTAATCTTAGGAGCAATAGGAATTGCACCAATATGGCTTGCAATTTTAGCAGATACAGGAGTAACATTCTTAACAGTAGTAAATGCAGTGAAAAACATAAAATAGAATAAAATAAGAATAGAACGGAATCTATAATTTTAATATAGGTTCCGTTCTATTCTTATTTTATAAAATTATTTCATTTCTTTAATCTCAAACTTATATTCATTTATAGGTATACTATTAAAATATATTTTTTCTGGTGCAATATCCTCACCAGTTTCCCATTTTAATGTAATACCAAAAGGTTTGACTGTTTTAAATATTTCCTTTTTTCTTAAATTTTTATAATAATCAAATTTTAACATCTCATTCATATCATAAATTTTTTCTTCCCCATTTTTAAACTTAATATATAACAAAAATCCTTCAAGTGCTTTAACTTCTTCTGGCATCGGTTCTATTTGTTTAGTCATATTTTCATACCCCCAATTAGTTTTATTTTAGTGGTTCTATTTTAAATGTATCTTTTCCATCTTGAACAAGATACCACAACTTATATAATTCTTCTTTATGTATTTCTATCCAAGCTTCTACTAGTTTTCTTTGTTTAATTGGTATGTTACCAATTATAAGATTACCTTCTAAATCAAAGGTAGAGTTATTACCAGAATACTCTACATGAATATGAGGTAAATGGTGTTGCTCGTTGTCGTTAAAAAACATGCTAATAGCAATACCATAAAATTGTGAAATAGTTGGCAAAAAGTATCATCCATTATTATAACAGTAAAGATGTTAATTATCAATTATTTATTGGAAATTTAAAACTAAGAATATAGTTTTATAAAGATAAAATAATTGAACTTATAATATCTGATATTAGCAGTACTGTCAATAAAAAATGATATATTTTTTCATAAAAATAGCTAAATACAGTAAATATCTTGTGTTGAAACGTAGCAACAATTGACACATTATGTAAAATGATATATAATATATGATGTATTAAAAGCAATCAAGCAAAAGACAGGAGGATTATTCTATGGAAGGAAAAGTAATGACATTTGTGGAACTTATCAACTATGCAAGCGAGGCAAGGAATGAGTTCGAGGAAGGACAAAAAGAAAAGCACTGCAAAAAAGATGAAGAGATTCGGAGCATTATTAAAGCTATTATTGATAATGTAAAAAAATATAGTGCAGTGCAGGTCAAGATTCATGCTGGAGTACTATACATAAAGTGCGGAAGTGAAAAAAACGATAAGAAAATCCAAAAAATAAAGGATATAACCCTTGCAGATATTAAAGAGGCTATCGACCGTATCCCCGCACTGTATGCAGAAATGCCTGATTGCAAACGGAATCCGATATATGTCACCTTCCGTTGTAGTGAAACTGACAGCGAAGAGTAATGTGATTTTTCCAAAACTGAATAATGAGCGAGATGGGAAGCGTATGCTTCCCGTTTTGCGTTTTGAGAAAAGAATATAAATAATTTTTTCGAAAAATACCTTGCATAGAAAACAGAATTTTGGTACAATACTATTGTCAAGGAGGCGATAAAATGATAAAAGTAACAAATTTACAACCAATATATGGATTAAGAAAGAAAACATTTGTAAGACCTAACATGATGCTAGAAGAAGATATTTTAAGTATAGTAAGAGCAATTAGAGCATCAGAAGATGATATTAGAAACGGAAGAGTTTATGATGGAATAGAAGTACTAAAGGAGTTAAGAGAACAATATGGTTATTAATAATTCTTATAAGATAATATTTACCAAACGCTTTATAAGAGAATTGGAAAAAGTTTATAAGTATTTAGCAGAAGAATTGTATTTTATTCATTTTACTAAGTATTTAATGAACAAAATAGATGATGTTTTAATACAAATTTCTATATTTCCTAAATCTCATGAACGAATAGAAAACACACAGTATCGTAAAGTATTAGTAAAGAAATATATTATTATATATACAGTAAATGAAAAGAAAAAGACAGTTTACATTTTACATATTTTTCATTCAAAAAGTGATTATCAAAGAAAGTTAAATTCTAAATTTTTTAAATCTAAATAAAATCAAATAAAATAAAAACAACTAAATAAAGCAAAAGTAATGGCGTGAAGATACAGACCGCTATTAATAGTATAATTAAAAAGAGTATTATTTTAAAAATATAAATTTTTCCATAAAAATAGCCAAATCCCTTTTAAAATCTTAATAAATAGTGTACAATTATATACAAATTGTATTACTAGGAGAATAAAGGATGAATAAGAAATGGGAATATTATAATAGTGATGAAAAAATAGTAGAAGAGTTACAAGAAAAATTTAACATTAGCAAATTACTTGCTACTATTTTAGCCAATCGTGGAATAATTGAAGATGAAAAAGTTAGAAAATTTTTAGAACCGACAAGAGAAGATTTTTATGACCCATTTTTAATGCCGGATATGGAAGTTGCTATAAATCGTATAATAGAAGCAATAAATAAAAACGAAAAAATTATGATTTATGGTGATTACGATGTAGATGGAATTACAAGTATTTCAGTTCTACAAAAGTTTCTAAAAGAAAGAGAAGTAGAAGTATCAAGCTATATTCCTAATAGATTAGAAGAAGGATATGGACTAAATAAAGAGGCAATTAAAGGAATTTATGATAAAGGCTATAGATTAATGATAACAGTAGATTGTGGAATTTCTGCAATAGAAGAAATAGAATATGCAAATTCATTAGGGATAACCACAATCATTACAGACCATCATGAGCCATTAGAAGAATTGCCAAAAGCATTAGCAGTAATAGATGCAAAAAGAAAAGATAATAAATACCCATTTAACCAGTTAGCAGGTGTAGGTGTTGTATTTAAAGTAATTCAAGCACTTGGAATTAAATTAGGACTAGATGAAAAGGAATATCTAAAATACTTAGACCTAGTTTGTGTAGGAACGATATCAGATATTGTTCCATTAGTGGATGAAAATCGTGTAATTGCAAAATTAGGTTTAAAGCTAGTAAATGTAACTAAAAATTTAGGTCTAAGATGTTTATTAGAAGCAGCAGGTTATAAAACAATAGATTCAAATACAGTATCATTTGGAATTGCGCCAAGAGTAAATGCGTGTGGTAGAATGGGACATGAAACAGAAGCTTTAGATATATTTTTATCAGATGATATTAATGAAGTAAGAAATTTAACAGAAAAACTAAATGAATATAATAGAACAAGACAAGAAACCGAAAAAAATATTGTAAAAGAAGCACTACAACTAATTGAAACAAATAAAGAAAATGAAAAAAGTGCAATAGTATTAGGGCATAATGGATGGCATCATGGAGTTATAGGTATAGTTTCTTCTAAAATAACAGAAACTTATTTTAAACCAAGTATCTTAGTATCTTTTGAAGATGGAGCGGCAAAAGGCTCTGGAAGAAGTATACCAGGTTTTGATTTACACGAAGCATTATGCAAATGTAGTAACTTCTTAGAAAAATACGGTGGACATGAAATGGCAGTTGGGCTTAGTTTAAAAGAAGAAAATTTTGAAAGTTTTAAACAAGAATTAGTTAAAATTGCAAAAGAAAGTAAAGTAGACGAAATTTTGCCAGTAATTTATATAGATGGTACGGTAAAACAAGAAGACATGAAAATGGATTTTGTAAAAGAATTACACAAGCTTGAGCCATTTGGAGAAGGAAACAAAATGCCATTATTTGCATATAAAGGTTTAAAAATTAATTCTATACGTGCATTAACAGAAGGAAAACATTTAAAATTGACACTAAAAGATGATAATATTATAATAGATGCTATAGGATTTAATATGGGAAATTTAGTAAATGAATACTTAATAGGAGATAAAGTAGATATTGTTGGTGTTCTAGAAGTAAATAATTTTAATGGCATGGAAAACATACAAATAAATTTAAAAGATATTATGAAATCTATATAAATGAAAATGAAGGTGGTGTAATAATGCAAGAAGAGCCAAAAGCTACAATAAATGATATTATATCTAAAATGAAAAAGAATAATTGGCGTACAAATACAAAGCTAATAACAAAGGCATATAACTATGCCATTTCAAACCATGGAGATCAAAAAAGGAAATCTGGCGAGCCATACATTATTCATCCATTACAAGTAGCATATACTTTAGCTAATATGGAAATGGATGATGCAACTGTTTGTGCAGCATTATTACATGATGTAGTAGAAGATACTACAATAACACATGAAGATTTAATACAAGAATTTGGTGAAGAAATTGCTGGAATGGTAGATGGTGTTACCAAACTTGGAAAATTAAATTATGCGTCACTTAAAGAACAACAAGTAGAAGACTATAGGAAAATGTTTTTAGCAATGGGAAAAGATATAAGAGTTATTCTAATAAAACTAGCAGATAGACTTCATAATATGAGAACTCTAAAATATCTTTCTCGTGATAGACAAATTGCAAATGCTAGTGAAACAATGGAATTATATGCTCCACTTGCAAATCGTTTGGGTATGTATTCTTTAAAATGGGAGTTAGAAGATTTATCTTTTAAATATTTGTATCCAGAAGATTATAGAGAAATTGTTGAAGGATTAGATAAAAAAAGAGAAGAAAGATTATCTTTTATTGAAAAGATATTAGAAGAAATTAAGAAGGAATTAAAAGTACAACATATAGAAGCGGAAATAAAAGGAAGAGCAAAACATTTATATAGTATTTATAGAAAAATGAAAAGAGATAATTGCACATTAGATCAAATATACGATTTATTTGCACTTAGAATTATTGTTAATTCTGTTAAAGATTGTTATGCAGCACTTGGTGTAGTTCACGAGCTATATAATCCAATGCCTGGAAGATTTAAAGATTATATAGCTGTTCCAAAACCAAACATGTATCAATCTTTACATACAACGTTAATTGGCGATAAAGGAACACCATTTGAAGTACAAATTCGTACATGGGATATGCACAGAATTGCAGAATATGGTATTGCCGCACATTGGGCATATAAAGAGGCGAACTTTGCAAAAGGTAAAAAGACAAATGTAAAAGTTGAAGAAGATAAACTTGCATGGCTTAGAGAAACACTAGAATGGCAAAAAGAATTACAAGACCCAGAGGAATTTTTAAACACATTAAAAACAGAATTATTTGAAGATGAAGTATATGTGTTTACACCAAAAGGAGATATTAAAGTATTACCAACTGGTGCAACACCAATAGATTTTGCATATAACATACATGCTCAAGTAGGACACAAAATGACTGGATGTAAAATTAATTCTAAAATGATGCCAATTATAACAAAACTAAAAAACGGTGATATTGTAGAAATAATTACTTCTGATAATGCTAAAGGACCAAGTAGAGATTGGTTAAAATTCGTTAAAAGTACTTCTGCAAGAAATAAAATTCAGGCTTGGTTTAAAAAAGAACAAAGAGATGAAAACATTGTTAAAGGTAAAGAATTAATAGAAAAAGAAATTAAAAGAATTGGAATGTCTTCATCAGAACTTCATAAACAAGAATATGTACAAGCAGCACTTGATAGATATAAGTATAATAGTTTAGATGATATGTATGCATCTGTTGGATTTGGCGCAATATCAGCAGGGAAAATTATTGCAAGAATACTAGAAGAATACAAAAAGGTTAATAAAGATGAACAAATAGAGAAAAAAATAGAAGAGCTTGCGACCCAAAGAAAGCCTAGAAATAATATTCCAAAAAGTGGTATTGTTGTAAAAGGAATAGACAATTGTTTAGTAAAACTATCTAAATGTTGTAACCCAGTTCCAGGAGATAATATAATAGGTTATATTACAAAAGGAAGAGGAGTATCAATACATACAACAGAGTGTGTTAATATAAAAGATTTACTACAAGAAGAAGATAGAATTATTGATGTTGAATGGTATAACGAAAAAACATCAAGCTATAATGTTGATATTGAAGCATATTCAAATGATAGAACAGGACTACTTGCAGATATTATTAAAGCAATTTACGATTCTAAAACAAAACTTATTGCTGTTAATAGTAAGATAAATAAAGAAAGAATTGTTATTACAGAAATTACAGTGGAAGTAGAAAATTTAGAAGATCTTAATAAAACATTAAAAGCAATAAGAAAAGTAGATAGTGTATTTGAAGTACAAAGAAAAAAATAAAATAATGAGGGTGTTACAAATGATACTAAAAAGGTTACAATTAGAAACTGCATTAGCAGACCCAACTAATTGCTATATTATAGTAGATGAAAAAACTAAAGAAACAATGGTAATAGACCCAGCAAGTCATTCAGAAGAAATTTGCGAAATGCTAGATATTTTAGAAGCAAAGCCAAAATATATTTATTTAACGCATTGCCATGGAGACCACACGGGATCCGTTGTAGATTTGCAAAACAAATATGGAGCAAAAGTATTAATAGAAAGAAAAGAAAGTGAAAATTTAAGAAATCCTGAGGTAACCTTAAATTATTATATAGGGATACCAGATATTAAGTTAGAAGAAGATTCTAGAATTGATGAAAATGATTTAATTCATTTAGGAAACTTAGAATTTAGAGTAATTCATACACCAGGACATACAAATGGAAGTACGTCACTTTATTGTGAAAAAGAAAAAATGTTATTTAGTGGAGACACAATGTTTAGAAGAACATGGGGAAGAACTGATTTACCAACAGGAAGTTTAGTAGATATTATAGATTCTATTACAAATAAATTATTAGTTTTACCAGATGATACAATTGTTTATCCAGGACATGGAAAATCAACTATGATAAGAGAAGAAAAATCAATATATTTAGAATTAAGACAACAAGAATTTTAGAACCCCCAGTCGTCTTTCAGACGCAGCCCCCTTAAGTAAAGGGGCCATTACTCTACATGAATAGATAACTATAAAATGAAAGGAGCAAGAAACATGATACAAAAACCAAAAGGAACAAAAGACATATTACCAAGTGATTCATATAAATGGGCATATGTAGAAGAAAAAGCAAAAGAAATACTAGAAAACTATGGATTTAAAGAAATACGTGTACCAGTATTTGAAAATACAGAGCTTTTTGAAAGAGGAGTAGGTGATACTACAGATGTTGTACAAAAAGAAATGTATACATTTTTAGATAAAGGGAACAGAAGTATTACTTTAAGACCAGAGGGTACAGCAGGTGCAGTAAGAGCATACATAGAAAATGGAATGGCATCACTTCCATCACCAATTAAAATGTGGTATATGATGCCAATGTATCGTTATGAAAATGTTCAAAAAGGAAGATATAGAGAATTCAGACAAATTGGTGCAGAAATTATTGGAACAGCATCTTACAAAGCGGATGTAGAATTAATTTGCATGGCAGACCAAATCATTAAAAAATTTAATATACCAGGTGTTACATTAAATATCAATAGTATTGGATGCCCTGTATGTAGAAAGAAATACCAAGAAGCCTTAAAAGCATTTATTGGAAGCAATATTGAAAAATATTGTGATACTTGCAAAACAAGATTTGAGAAAAATCCAATGAGAATACTAGATTGCAAAGAAAAGAAATGTAAAGAATTAAACCAAGGAGCACCAGTTATATTAGATTACTTGTGCGAAGAATGTAGTACACATTTTGAAAATGTAAAAAAGGCATTAGAAAAATTAGGCATAAATTATGTTGTTGATTCTGGAATTGTACGTGGATTAGATTATTATACAAAAACCGTTTTTGAATTTGTATCAGAAACAGAAGGATATACTGTTCTTGCAGGTGGAAGATATGATGGATTAGTAGAAGAATTAGGAGGACAAAAAACAGAAGCTATTGGATTCGCTATGGGAGAAGATAGATTAATTGACATCTTTGAAAAATATAATGAAACAAATGATGTAAAAATGCGTGTTCCAGATTTATACATAGCATCAATTGGTAAACTTGCAGAAGAATATGCGCAAGATTTGGCACTAAAATTACGTAAAAACGGAATTTATGTTGAAGCTGACATATGTGAAAGAAGCATGAAAGCAAGCTTAAAATACGCAGATAAGACAGGTAGCAAATTTTTAATAGTAATTGGAGAAGATGAAGTAAATAATAAAAATGCTAAAATTAAGAATATGGCAACTGGAGAAGAAAAAGAGGTAGAATTAAATATAGATGAGATTATTAGTAAGTTAAAATAAGGTGTAGGGAACAATTCACATGTTGACTTAATGTATAATGGTTGAAAATAAAGATATGTAGGGGCGTTCTTGAACGCCCGAAAAGCTCCAAAGGCATACTAAAAAATATTTATTTTATTAGTTTCAATGAAGAGCGGGCGATTAAAATCGCCCCTACAAAAAGATTAATCCTCTTTGGTCGACGAAGACGTCGATCAACTTATAAAACAGTAAAAAACATAAAAATGGTCGACGCGAGCGTCGACCGTTTTATTTTACTAATAAGCATAAAATCAAGACAAACTGAATATATATTATATAAAGCATAATTGTAACTAAGGAGAAAATAATGATAAATGTAACTGTAATAAATATTAAGAGTTTAATGAAATATCTAGCAGGAATATTAATTTTAGTTATTGGTATTAGCTGTACTAGATTTTTTTATAGTAAATCAAAAAATAATATATCTTTTAAAATTGCAGATGTAAATCTAGTAAAATGTTTAGATGCAACATTGCCAGCCATAAAAGGAAATAGTGATATTAAAAGGTTTGAAGATGAAGTTACTTCTAGAGGATCTAATTTAAAAAGAATGTTAGGGATTGAACTTCCTATAATGAACAACTTAATTGTAGATGGAGAAGAAAATGAAAATATTAAAACAAAGGAAAACGAAAGTATAGAGGAAAAGGTAGAAGTAGCAAAAACTGATGTAAATACTCAAACAATAGAAGAAAACAACATAACACCAAAATACAACCTAACATTTGGAAGTGTAAAAGTAAAAAATGAATCAGATAAAGAAATTACAGAAGAAACATTAATGCCAAATATAACATTAGAAAACAATAAAGACATAGTTATTTTTCATACTCATACATGTGAAAGTTATACCCCCAGTGAGAAGTTTAATTATGAAATGACTGGAAGTTATAGAACAACGGACTTGAATTATACAGTATCTAGAGTTGGGGATGAATTAGAAAAACACTTATCAAGTTATGGCTATAATGTAACACACAACAAAACATATCACGATTATCCCGCATATAGTGGCTCATATGGAAGGTCTCTTACAACAGTTCAAAATATATTACAAAATGGTTCTAGTGCACAAATGGTTATAGATTTACATAGAGATGCAGTTGGTAGTAACTCAAACTACGCACCAAGTGTTAAAATTGGTGATGAAACAGCAGCACAAATGATGTTTGTTATTGGAACAGATGGAGGTGGGTTACAACATTTAAATTGGCAACAAAACTTGAAATTTGCAGTAAAACTTCAAGAAAAAGCAAATGAATTATATCCACGGATTATTTAGACCAATTATTGTACGTAATTCAAGATATAATCAGCATTTAACCAAAGCAGCAGTTATAATTGAAGTTGGAGCAACAGGAAACACAATGGAACAGTGTTTAGTCAGTATGAAATACTTATCAAAAGTAATTAGTGAAGTAGTAAAATAAGAAGGATTATATAAATGCAATCCTTCTTGCTTATTAAAGTTTGGAAAAAATTGCCAATATATTTAATTAATATATTGACAATTTTTTTATTTATTATTACTATAAAGTTAAATTATATAGAAGGGAAATTATAAATGAAAAATAAGAGGAAAATTTTAATTATTATTTTACTTATTACTATTTGTACTTTAGGATATGTTTTCATACGAATTGTTAATCCAACTATAAGAGGAGTAGTGATAAAGACTAGAGAAAAAAACTTAACTATAATGGATGTAAGAGATGAAGGGCTATATTATGTTGCCATACCAGAAAATAACAAACTAGAATTTAAACAAGGTCAAGAAATATTAGTTTATTATAAGTATGGTTCGATAATTGAACAAACACTTCCAGCTCACATTAGAACAGAAGATATTAAAAAGATTACAATATTAAAAGAAAAAAGCAATATTCAAATACCTACTGAAAAATTAGAAAGGGTTTATAATTCGGGCGAAAAAGTGTTGATTTCAATAGAAGAAATTTCAAACAAAGGAATGTCAATAACGATTAAAGATACAAACGAAATTAAACATGAATATAAAGATTTTGATCCTTATCAAATACTTAAGAAAGGAATTAGAGGTACATATAGTAAATTAGTAGAAAAGACTAATAAAAAAAGAGACGCAAATTCTATAATAGTAAACCCAAATAATACTATAAAGAATACTTATAATTGGAAAGATATATATGGAGAATTAGAAAGTGGAGAATATAAATTTGTAGTATCAACATCAGACGGGTACATGAATATATTTATATACTTTACTATAGATGAAAATGGAAAAATAACATATAGTAAAGCTGAATGCGGGTTAATGTTTTAAAGACATTTTTTTAATTAAAACAATAGATGTAATAAAAGATTGATTAGAAGTAGCAATATATATTTGGGTTCTATTTAGTTATGAGACTGTTGAACATGTACAAAGAAAATTAAAAGTAAAATAAATGCAATAAAATGTCGAATGGTGTCGTAAAAATAATATATACAAAGGTATCCCAATATGATACAATAACTTTAGATGAAAGAGAGGAATTGATTTAATATTTTAGATGAAATATAGGAGGAATTTAAATGAAAAATAAGAGGAAAATTTTAATTATTATTTTACTTATTACTATTTGTGCTTTAGGATATATTTTCATACGAATTGATAATTCAAATATGAGAGGAGTAGTAATAAAAGCAGAAGAAAAATCCCTAACTATAATGGATGTAAGAGATGAGGGACTATATTATGTTTTTATACCAGAAAATAACAAATTACAATTTAAACAAGGCCAAGAAATATTAGTTTATTTCAACGATTATGCAATTATAGAACAAACTAATCCAGCTATTATTGGAACAGAAGATATTGAAAAGATTAGAATATTAAAAGAAAAAAGTAATGTTGAAATACCTCGTAAAAAATTAGAAAGAGTTTATAGTACAGATGAAAAAGTGTTAATTACAATAGATGAACTTTCGCTAACAGGAATATCAATTACGATTAACGATACAAATGAATTTAAACGTGAGTATGAACATTCTAATGCATATATAGTATCAAAAAAAGAAAGTAATGGCTCATACAATGAATTAGAGAAAAATACTAACATAAAAACAACTATAAATTCTGTAATAGACAATAAAGGTACTATAAGAAATACTTATAATTGGGAAAATATATATGGAAAATTAGACAGTGGAGAATATCAATTTAAAACATCAACATCAGATCACTATATAAATATATTTATAGATTTTAGTATAGATGAAAATGGAAAAATAACATATAGTAAACCTAAATGTGGTCTGATTTTTTAAAAATTGTTTTTTAATTATAAAGAAAAACTAAGATATGTAAAGTGGCTCTGAATTGTTAGGATTTTACCTAACAATTCAGAGCTATTTTAATCGTATTGTAACTTCTTAGCACATTTTGTCATATATTATACTATAACCAAAGAATAAGGAGGAATAATCATGCGTAGAAGATGTAATTGCCATAAATGTTGTTTAAGTAATTATTCTAATTACAAAGACGATTTAATGGAAGAATCATGTAATAACGTAATGCCAGTTTCTGAATGTTGCAACAATGATACAAAATGTGGATGCGGTTGTGGATTTGATGAAGAAGATTCAGTGTTTCCAGAAAATCCAATGCTTGCACAAAGCTATGTGCCTTGGCAAACAATGGATAAAACTTTTAAACCATGTATTGGCTTAAAAATGGGTACAATCTTTCCAGAACTTGTAAGCCCATATGTACCTTGTCAATCAATAGAAGAAATTGAATATATTAAAAAAACAAATAAAATTGGAGAGGGGTGTAACAAATGTTAGAAGACAACAATACAGAAAATAGACATTGTGAGTGCGAATGCAAAGACAATGATAATATGGAAAATTGCGAATGCAGAAATAATGTAAGAGAAGAAATGATGATGAAAATAAAATCATATAGCTTTTCTATAGTTGAACTTGGATTATATTTGGACACTCATCCTGATGATGAAAAAGCTTTATGCTTGCATAGAGAATATACAAATAAACTAAAAGAATTAGAAGATAAATATCAAAAAATGTTTGGACCATTAACTATATATTATCCATGCAAAAAATGGAGATGGCTTGAAGAACCATGGCCATGGGAAAGGGGGAATTTTTAATGTGGACTTATAATAAAACACTACAATATCCTATAAAAATAAAATGTGCTAACCCTAGACTTGCTAAATTTATTATTTCGCAATATGGTGGACCAGATGGTGAACTTGCTGCATCTCTTAGATATTTATCTCAAAGATTTGGAATGCCAGATCAAAAAGCAAAAGCTATATTAAATGATATAGGTACTGAAGAATATGCACCATAATGTTATCAATTAGTATCTATCTATTATAGAATATATTAAGTATTGATAACAAAACGGGATTATTCGTATGCACCAAAAGGTTATCAAACTCACAAAATGTCCATATTTAGTATTTTAAAATACTATGCTATAAGAATCAGTTCAAGAGTGAACAGTGTCTTAAAATCGATTCTCGTGCGTCGAGAAAACTGAAAAGAATTATACAGTAACACGTATAATTCTTTTTATATTTGGAGGTGAATAATAAATGGGATTAACAATAGATATACAAAAGAAACCTGAAATAGAAAAAGAAG
The DNA here is from genome assembly GCA_022799315.1 of Clostridia bacterium. GTDB lineage: Bacteria > Bacillota > Clostridia > TANB77 > CAG-508 > RGIG8482. The sequence continues at coordinate 64,548 of JAAWOE010000001.1, forward strand.
TAAAGATATCTACCTCAGAAGATGTATTTCAATTAGAAGAAGTACAAGAGATAAAAGATGCTATTCAAGAGCATCTTTTATTTATAGGATTAGATAATAAAAATAATGTAAGAAATATTAGTTTAATTGGAATTGGAACAAGTACTGAAATAAAAGTTGACATTAGGTACATTGTAAGGATTGCATTAATTAATGCATGTGATAAAGTTATTTTAGTTCATAATCATCCATCAAATGAACTTAATCCGAGTATCCATGATAAAAATATGTCTAATATTATAAACAAATTATTAAAAGGATATAACATAAAATTATTAGATCACATAATAGTTGGTAGAAAAAATTACTTAAGTATGGAAAATATAAAAGCTATTGATAGAGATTACAAAGATGATAAGACCAAATTAATAGATAATGCAATTTTAACTGAAGAAAATTTAGCGTTAAAGCAAAAAGTAAAAAATTTAAATAGAAAATTGCAAAAATATGAAAAGACTTCAGAAAAAGAGGAAGAAGAGTTCGAGTAACTTGTCTAAATAAAAATAAAAAAGCCACAAAATCGATTTTCGTGCGAATGAAGAAAGGACGTGAGGAGATGTTTATGTAATAAATAAAAATAAAAAGACAAGCAAATAAAAATATATAAATAAAAAAGAAACGGAGGAATTTTAAATTGAAATATAAAAGATATTTTTTAACAAGTGAAAGTGTTACAGAAGGACATCCAGACAAAGTAGCTGATTTAATTTCAGATTCTATTTTAGATGAATGTTTAAAACAAGATAAAGAATCAAGAGTTGCAGTAGAAACTCTAATTACAGGAAATAAGGTTATAGTAGCAGGGGAAATAACAACTAATGCTACACTAGATATTGAAAGACTAGTAAGAGAAACATTGAAAAAAGTTGGATATGATGACGAGAAGACTACAATGGATTATAGAACTTGCAATGTAGAACAATATGTTAAGAAGCAGAGCAATGATATAGCAATTGGAGTAGATAAAGGAGGAGCAGGAGATCAAGGCATTATGTTTGGTTATGCAACAGATGAAACAGAAGAATATATGCCATATCCAATTTCTCTTGCACATAAAATTACAAAGCAATTAGCAAAAGTAAGAAAAAACGGAGAAATAGACTACCTAAAAACAGATGGAAAAGCACAAGTAACGGTAGAGTATGTAAATGATTTTCCAATTAGGGTAGATAGTATTTTAATTTCTGCACAACATCTAGAGAATGTTGATATACATATAATGCAAAAAGATTTAATAGAAAAAGTAATTTTACCAGTTCTTGATCCTGATATGTTAGATTTTGAAACTAAATTTTTTATAAATCCTACAGGAAGATTTGTAATAGGAGGAGCAATTGGGGACACTGGATTAACTGGCAGAAAAATTATTTGTGATACATATGGTGGAATTGCAAGACATGGAGGAGGAGCTTTTTCTGGAAAAGATCCAAGTAAAGTAGATAGAAGTGCATGTTATATGGCAAGGCATATTGCTAAAAATGTTGTAGCTAATGGTATGGCAAGAAGATGCGAAATACAATTAAGTTATGGTATAGGTATGAAACAACCTATATCTTTATTTATAGAATGTTTTGGAACAAATCGTATACCTGAACATCTTATTATAAAAGCAATAAAGGAAAGATTTGATTTAACACCAAAAGGAATTATAGAATATTTAAAACTTAAAGAGCCAATTTATTCAAAAACAACAAATTATGGACATTTTGGAAGAGATGGATTTAACTGGGAGAATATTGTACAAATATAAAAAGGGAGAAGAACAAAATGGATGAAAAGAAAAAAACGTTAAAATTTGGGAAAGAAAAATTATTTTTACAAGTTACTCAATATATAAATAATGGAAATTTAGCAATATTGGCTTATACAGAAGAAGAGCCATATGGAGATATAACAACTAATTTATCAGAACATTGGGTTGATGAAGATGAAGGTTTTATTGATGGACTAACAAAGGATTCAGGACTTGAAGAAAAGTTAATTGAAGAAGGGATTATTAAAGAAATAACTAGTACAGTTAACTATAATATGGGAAAATATGATTTGGCTGTTTTTGATATGGAAAAATTAAAAGAATATGATCCTAAGGGAATAGAAGAATATAAGAAATCATTAGAAAATGAAGAAGAATTAGAATAAGACTTGTATAAGGTTTGTGTAATAGTTAATATGCAACACAAACTATACACAGTCTTTTTTCTTTGGAAAGGAGAAAAAATGTATATTGTAATTTTAATTATTGTAGCAATGATTAGTTCATTGTTAACATTATTCTTACATTGTTGCTTAATAATAGGAAAGGAAAGTGATAAAATTTGGGTGGAAGAGCAGACTATGAAGAAAGAAAACAAAGAAGAATAGAAAGATATAAAACAGTATCACAAAAAGCAAGAAAAGAGGCAGATGCAAGAAGTAATTCCAATGCTAATAGAATTTTAATGATGACACCTGGTCAGCCAATAATTCTGGGGCATCATTCAGAAAGAAAAGCAAGAAGATTACATGAACAAGCTAATAATGATATCAGGAAATCAATAGAACTTTCAGATAAAAGTAAATATTATGAAAGAAAAGCAACACATGTAAAAAATAGTAATGCTATTTATAATGATGATCCTAATGCTATTGAAAAATTAAAAGAAAAATTAGAAAAGCTAGAAAATCAAAGAAATTGTATAAAGGCAAGACCACATGAAACATGGGAACTTACTAATATTGGAGCAAATATTAGAGAAACAAAATTACGAATAAAAAGATTGGAAGAACAAGAACAATTAGTATTTCCAGACATAAAATTCAAAGGTGGTAAAGCAATTCATAATAAAGAAATAAATAGAATTCAATTAATATTTGATGGAAAACCTGATGCAGAAATTAGAAATCAATTAAAGCATAATGGATTTCGTTGGTCTAGGAATGAAAGTGCTTGGCAAAGAGAATTTAATAAAAGAACTATATATGTAACTAATTCTTTGATAAAAGATGTATTGAATAATGAAGATACAAAACAAGATGAAGAAGGTGAAGAATTTGAATAGACTACAACTATTTAAAGAAATGTATGAAATGTCTACTCATAATCTACTTTGCTATTCAAAAGATTATTTAATGACAAAGCCAAAACCACAGTATATTAAAGAATGGAAAAGAGAACATGAAAAAGTCGAATTATTGAAAGGAATAATTGCAGAGGAAAAGCAAAAAGGAGAGAACAACAATATGAGTTTTACTCAAGAACAAATATTAAAAATGTATCCTAAGGTACAATATTATGTAAGAAACAGCAATGGAGGATTATTAGCAGGTACAGTAGAACTTGCTGATGCAAAAAAGTATGCTGAACAATACAAAAATGAATATATAAATGATTCATTAAATAATCATCTAGGAGTTTCTGTTTATGATAAACAAGGAAATAATATTTATAATGCACATGGAATTAAAAACAAATCAAAAAATGAAGCAACAGAAGAATATGAATAAAATCATGTAAAGACAGAGACGTCTAAATGACTACTCTGTTTTTTTATAGCACCCAGCTAAAAGCTACGCTTTTAGGCAGTTTGTGGGCGAGGGAAGGTCGCCCTGATCCTGCAAAATTGTCTAAAGGCAATTTTGAATTGCACAGGAGGAAAAAATGGAAGAGAAAAAAAGCAAGGAAGAGTTAACTAAAGTAACAATAAGACTTCCTAAAAGTAAGAAAAAAATGCTTATAAAAATAGTAGAAAAAAGTTCTTATAATAGTATTTCAGAATTAGTTCGAGCAGGAATTGATAAGGAGTTAAATCTGCAAATGTATAGAGATAATTTGGATTTTATCATTAAGGAATTAGATAAAATGATTGATTTAAAGTTGGAGCCATTTATAAAATCACAAAGGAAAATAAATGCAAAATATTTGAGAACAAGTGCTATTAATACATATTTGCAAGGTGAAGTTTTATATCGATTACTTGGAGATGATATGCATGAGAATTTTAAACAGATGCTTACTAATGCTCGTAAAAAAGCAAATTATTATATCAGTCATGATACTGAAGGAATGAACAAAAGGGATTTATATGATTTCTATACAATAGGAGAACTGTATCGCAATGAATAATGTAGTATTTCTATTTGAGTCATTTAATCCTAACAAAAAAACTACGTTTTTTAAGCATAAAAATTATACAAATTATCTTGCTTATAGTGAATACGCAATAAGAAATCGAAATACTGAACATGGATTATTTGGAAAAATAAATGAATTTCCCAATATACAATGTATGAAAGATATAGATCCAATAAATAAACATATAATTAGCTTAGCTGAAAAGAAAGTTCCAATATATCGAGTTACTATTTCTCTTGATGAATATGATGCTATTCGACTTGGATATGATAAACAAGAAAAGTGGAAGGAATTATTTGAAAGTAAGTTAGTAAGTTTTGCTGAAAAAATGAATATAAAATATGAAGATTTACAATATACAGGGGCAGTTCATTTAGAAAGCGGACATCCACATCTGCAGGTTATGATTTGGAGTAAACAAAAATACAAAATGAATTATTATATTGACTATGGAAGAATAAATAAAATGCGAGATGAATTTACAAATGCAATATTTAGAGAAGATTTGATCCAGTTATATAATGAAAAAGACATTGCTAAAAAAGGGATAATTAAGGAAAATGATTTTTTACAAAAATTAAAAAAGGTAGATTCAAATCCTAAATTTATAAAAGAAATAATGCAATATGAAAAAGATTTTGCAAATAAAAAAATTATGAAAGAGACTTTCAAAGATAAAGAGCTACAAAAGTTAGTAGATGAGTTGTTAGTATTAAAGCAACAATTAAAAACTACAAAAGGAAGTATTAAATATCAATATTTAAAGAGGTATCCTGATATTATAAAACAAGTTGATTCAATATCTAGGACAATTATAGATATGTCATTAGAAACACAAAAAGAAATAGATAAATACATTTTAGCAAAGCAAAAAATAGTATCATTTAAATATCAGGATCAAGAAAAAATAGTAAAAGCACAAGAAACAGAAAAAGAAAAAGCAGAAGAAGAAATATTGAAATTGATAGGTAATCAAATATTAAATTTTGAAAGAGTATTATTAAATGAGCAAGACGAATATTCCAATATTAGATATATTAATTATAGTAGAAATTTAATTTGGAGAGTTTTTGATTGTGTCTATTTTTCCACTAAACAAGAAGAAAAGTATGTCAAAAGATATGAAGTTAATTATAAAAAACAATTATCAAAACAGGCAAAAAAAGATCTAGCAATAAAGAAAGCAAATAGTTCTTCTTTTTATTGGAAGGATGATTATAATTAAGAACTGTTGAAATAAGCAGTAGATAACTAACAAGAAATATGATATAATCTATTTAATTATTGGTAAGCGAGAGGAGAATAACGATGAAAAGAAAAGGAATTATTATTACAATTGTAATGTGCATTATAGTTTTATTTAGTGCTACAATATTTTCAATAATTAAATTCAATGTTTGGAATCCAATTTCTTCTTGCTTTGGAATGCTAGAGATTTTATTTACAGATACAAAATATACAATAGTGCAAAATATTCCTAATAGAGTAGTATTTAGTAAAACAGCAGATACATCCAACAAAAGTAGTGGTCAATACTTAGATGAATACATGGAAAGTAGAGGGTTTCATTTTGTACCTGAAGAACAAATGGGTGGAATGTTGGTATATAGCAATGGCAGTAAAAAAGAATACATTTTATTTTCCAACAATAAATATTATTCAAAATGGGAATGGCAATAACAAATCACATTTAGGACAGGTAACTAAGTTGAACATTACTTGTCCTTTATGATATAATTGGAACACAAGATAGTAAGTAGTCACTAGGATATAAGAAAGGAATTAGCAATGTACGATATTGAAGATATTTGCAATAAGTATTATAAAAATGTCTATAAATATCTAATGAGTTTATCTCATAATCCTAATATAGCAGAAGAATTAACTCAAGAAACATTTTGTAGGGCAATAAAAGAAATTAACAAATTTAAAGGAAATTGTGAAATTATCACTTGGCTTTGTATTATCGCAAAGCATTTGTATTATCAATATTCTAAAAAAAGTATATATGAAAATATTGATGATATAAATGATATATCTAGTGTATCTATTGAAGATACGTATATTTTAAGTCAAGATAGATTGGATTTATATAAAAGTTTACAAAAAATTTCAGAAAGCGAAAGAAATGTAGTATATTTAAGATTACTAGGGCTTTCATTTAAAGAAATTTCCGAAATTATAGGAAAAAATGAAACTTGGGCTAAAGTAGTTTTTCATAGAGGAAAAAAAGATTTAAGCAGATATATAAAAGGAGGACAAAATGAGAGAGATAGAAAATAACAGATATTGTAGTATGATTGAAGACTTATTGCCATTATATGTAGAAGGATTAATTAGTGAAGATACCAAAAATGAAATAGAAAACCATGTAAAGAATTGTAATAAATGTTCAAAAATATTAAATGAAATTAAAGAAAATGAAGTTGTTGATTTAAACAAAACAATACAAGAATATACAGATGAAGAAATGAAAGCAAAAGAAATCAAATGTATAAAGAATATAAAAAGAAGGACAACTTTAAAAATAATATTTAGTGTAGTCATTACTTGTATCTTATTTGTTATAGCACTAAACCTTTGGAATACTTATAGATTTATACAAGATGAAGATGGTAAATGGATATTATATAATTTTAATACTGGAAATATTAAGCAAGGAATGGAATATACACATATTATAATGGAATATAAAGCATATAAAGCTGAAGTAAATAAAAACAATTTAACAGAAAATGGAGAAAATACAGAAAAACCAGAAACAGTAGACCATTGCGTTGTATTAACTTTTAATAATGAAGATATATGTGTTAATGCTAGACAAATTATTAGTGGATATGATGAAGAAGAATTACAGAATGTATATGAATGGTATGTAAATGCGTGGAAAAGTAATGTCACATCTAATGAAAAAATAGAAAATGGAAAATTGTATATGAATGACAATACTTATGTAGGAAAAACAAAGGAAAAAATAATAAACAGTTCTAAAGATTATAATGCAAAAATAACTGAAATCTAAAATAAAATTAAAAAAGTTGCAATTTTTGTAACTTTTTTTTAACTTTTTTCTCTATCTTATAGGAGGAAAAAGTATGAAGCAAAAAAACAAAAGAATAACAATAATCATCGGAATATGTATAGTAATTCAAACAATAATATTTATAATTGCAGGATGTAATAAATCGTATCTTCATATGGACGAAGCATATTCGTTTCGGACTTGCAAGTTACAACAAAACTGAAATACAAGATAATAATGATTTTTACAATGTGTGGCATAGTAAAGAATATTATGAAGATTATTTAACTGTAAATAAAAATGAAAAATTTATGTTTTCACAAGTATATGAGAATCAGAAAAACGATAGTCATCCACCACTGTATTACTTAATATTAAGAATAGCGATGGGTTTTAACATTAACCAATATTCTAAATGGACTGGAATTATATTAAATATAATTATTTATGCTTTTATTACAATATTTATGTATTTAATTATCAGTAAACTTTTAAAGGGACAAAACAAATACAAAGAAAAATCTATAATATTAGCATTTATATCAAGTATAACCTTGTCATCATTAACAAATGTACTTTTTATAAGAATGTATGCACTTTCTACTTTAAATATAGTTATAACAACTTATTTACACTTAAAATTACTAGAAAAAGAAAGTAAAAATAATATGCTTTTAGTGGGAATAGGTATATCAGCTCTGATAGGATCTCTTACGCACTATTATTACTTATTTTATTTGATAGCATTGTTTATAATGTTTGTTACAAAGTACATTAAAGAAAAGCAATATAAACAATTAGGTAAATATATATTAACAATGACAATCGCAGGAATACTATCTCTAATAATATTTCCATATTCAATACAGCATATGTTTTTTAGATATAGAGGACAAGGAGTACTTAACAATTTAAGTAATATTCATAAATATATTGTAAATATTATTTTATACATTGTTATAACTAATGTTTATGTATGTAACAATTTTCTAATTATACTACTACTAGGAATTGGAATTATATGTGTATATAAACTAATGAGTCATAAAAAAATATTTGCAATAAAAAATAGATATGTAAAGTATATAACAATACCAACATTGTTTAATTTTATAATAGTTTCTATATGTTCACCATATATAGAATTAAGATACATATTACCTATATCGCAAATGATATTTATTTTAGTAATCTATTTTGTGTTTAATATGTTAAACAATATATGCAAAGAAAAAACTAGAAATAGAATAATGATAAGTATATTTTTAGCAATGTTTATAATGGTATTTGTATCAAATGAAGTTATTGATTTAGTTATAGGAAAAAATTTTAGGAGTGAACAAGAAGCTTCATATTCGAGTAAGACTGAATTAGTAGAAAATTTAAATAATGAATGCAATTTATCATTAGGTTATATACCAAAAATTGATGGAATACCATTAGACAATGTCTTGCTTTTTATAAAAGATTTTAAAATAGAGCCACAAGTAATGTATTCTAATAAACTAGATATTATGAAAAAGATAGAGGGAGAGTTAAAAGGAGTTCCTGCGTTATACTTATTTGATTCTAATAATAATAGATTTTTAGATGATATATTATTGTTTGCAAATATTGAAGAATCATATATTGCTAAAGATATTGAATGTAATGAAGAAAATATTAAAGAAATAATAGAAAGTAAAGATATTTCTAATGGTCTACTGATATTTATAAATGATTGGCAAGATAATGAAAAGATATTAGAAGTAATACAAAAGTCTATCAATTTATACAATGTAACCTATTTGCAAAGATTAAATATGTGTGATATATATTATATTAAATGAAAACTATGAATTATAAAGGAGATTCAGAAAATGACAAATATTTTAGTTCATGGACTAGGACAAGACGAAACAAGTTGGAATGAAGTTAAAAATCAATTAAATAATAATGGAATAAATGTAGAGACACCTAATTTGTTTTCTGTTGTAAAAAATTATCAAGTAAATTATGAGAATATGTATAGAACATTTGCTGATTATTGTAATAGTTTTAATGATAAAATCAATTTAGTAGGACTTTCACTTGGTGGTGTACTTGCTATTGATTATATAGCTGAATTTCCTAAAAAAGTAAATTCAGTAATACTTATAGGAACACCATACGAAATACCAAAGCCTATATTTACTATACAAAATATTATTTATAAGTTTATGCCTAAAAGAATATTCGAGAAAATGGGTTGTTCAAAAAAAGATATAATTAGATTATTAGATTCAATGAAAAATTTATCTATTCCAGACAAAGCACAAGATATAAAATGCAATACACTGATTATATGTGGAGAAAAGGAAAAAGATAATATAAATATGAAAAGTGCAAAACAATTAAATAAGGTTATACAAAATAGTAAGTTTAGCATTATAGAAAATGCAGGACATGAAGTAAATATAGATAATCCTAAAGAACTTGCAAATATGATTTATAATTTTTGGAAAGATAATAACAACGATATAAATCAACTGTAAAATTACATAGCATAAAAAATATATAAAGAACCTTTACAAATAAGTAGATGTTCTTTTAATTTATAAGTAAAGGAGGAATATAGAGAGTTCCAATAAGGAGAAGAAGAATTAATAGAAGAATATTAATTATAATAGCAATTATATTTAGTATATTTGTGTGTTCTTATTTTTCAGTAAGTCTACACTTTATACTAAGTAAAAATTTTGAAAGTTTATTAAGTATGGATGCTGTATCAATTATTAATACATTAGTTACTGAGAAGAAAGTATTAGCAATATTTTGTGTATTAGAATTGATGGTAGTATCTTTTTTAATTTTATTTACTAATGGTACAAAAAATATATACCATAGCAAGAAAGTAAAACTAACAGATAAATTAGAAATACCAACACCAATTCGGAGATCGGACAACATGGTACATCTTGGTGGTTGCAGAAAAATGACTATGATAAAGTATTTAAATACAATATTATAAATAGGAATAATCAATATAATAAAATAGCATTTGATTCAGGTGGAATTATAACAAATTTCGAAAGAACAAACGAAATAGAAAAGATTCATTTTATAGATGATAACTTACATGTATTATTAATAGGAAGTTCAGGATCAGGAAAGAGTAGATCAATATTAATCCCAAGTATCACAATGCTAGGTCTAGCAGAAGAAAACTTATTTATTAGCGATGTTAAAGGTGAGTTATATTTATATACTGCAGAAAAATTAAAAGAACTTGGATACAATGTTATTGCATTAGATTTTATTAACTTTTTAAAAAGTAATCATTATAATTATTTGGATCTAGTAATTAATGCAGTAGAAAAGGATGACATTCCACTTGCTGAAAGCTTAGTTAATGATATTGTTAATGTATTAGTTGAAAAGAACGATAAGACAGAGCCTATTTGGGTTAATGGTGAAATGAGCGTAATTAAGACAGCAATAATGGCTGTGGTATTAGAAAATAAAGGAAAAAGAGAATATCAGACATTAACTAATGCATATTACTTTGTAGCAGAAATGTTCAAAACTGATGAAGATGGCGAAATGCTAATTGATAAGTATATGAAAAATAAAGATGCAAATGATCCAATAAAAAAGTTTTTTGCAGTAGCAGGAACAGCTCCATCAAAAACTAGAGGTAGTTTTGTCGCTGCAGCACTTTCTACATTGCAAATGTTTGTTAGTGAATATGTTGCAGACACCATACAAAAATCTGATTTTGATTTAAGGGATTTTGCAAAGAAAAAGACTGCAATTTACATTCTTTTAAGTGATGATAAATTAACTTATCATAAACTTCGGAAGTCTTTTAGTACAACAGCTATATACTGCTATTGTAGATATTAGTAGAGAAGAAGGTGGAGAGTTACCTATTAGAATGAACTTTATTTTAGATGAGTTTGCAAACTTTACAAAAATAGAAACATTCCAAAGTATGCTCACAGTTTCTAGAAGTAGAAATTGTAGATTTGTGATTGCACTTCAAAGTTTTGGGCAATTAGAAGAAAAGTATCGGAAAAGAAGGGACACAAAATATCTTAGATAACTGTGCATGGATATACCTAAAGTCAAGCAATATTGATACAGCAACTAAGATTTCAGATAAATTACGGAACTTATACGTGTCAAAGTTATGGAGAAAGTAGTAATACAAATATAAAATACAACAATTCAAATAGCAGTATGAGTTTAATTTCACGAAAGCTTTTAACACCTGATGAAGTGTTAAAAATAGAAAGTCCATATATTTTAGTTATGATAGCAGGTAAGCCACCTGCTCTTTTAAATGTGCCAGATATTAGCAAAATGCATTTTAATAAACTAAATGGAATGGGAACAAAAGAAGAAAACCAAAGGTTAAGGATAGAAAGAGAAAATGCAAGGACTATAAGAAAAATATCTAAATCAAAAATATGGAACATTTGGGATGAAGTTAAAGATTTAAACGAAGAAGAGGAAGAAATAGAAACAATTAGAAAAAGGTGGAAAGCAAGATCAAGAAGGGAGAATATAGAAATTGAAAAGAAAAATGATGAAGAAGATAGTTAAAATAAGTGTAAAAGTTATATTGTGTGTTATTCTATTATTTACATTTCAACAAGTAGTTCATGCAAGTAGTTTTGAAAGTACAAAATTAGTAACAGGAACAAAGAATTTAGTAGATGCAATTATAAGTTGGCTAACTGGTATAGGCATTACAATTTGTGGTGGCTATTTCATATACTATGTTTATTGTTTAAAAACAAATGATGAGGGTGAAAGAAGAAGAAATATTCAAAATATTAAAACTACGTTAATAAGTATGGTATTAATAACTTGTGGGTTAGCACTTATTGATGTAATTCTTGGATTCTACAAGTAAGGAAGAATAGTGATTCTTTCTTTTAGGTAGGTGATAAACTAAATGGCAGACATGCTTGTAGAATTAATACAAAAATTTATTGATGGATCAGAGGCAACATTAAATTCACTTTTCAAGTCGATGGTAAATCTAGTATTTTTTATAGAAAGAGAATTAAATGCAATACAAGTACAAGGAGGTACTAAAATAGATTTTAATGGAATTTATCAAGTAATCTTTACTTATGCTTGTTTTATATTAGTAGTTGTCTTTATAAGTAAGCTAATAAAGACATACTTTTTACATGATAATGGTGATCCAGAAAAAAATCCTATTCATTTAGTAATTGGCATGTTAAAAGCAGTTATTGTAATGATATGTTTCAAAGAAGTATATGACATTTTTGTAGGTATTACATCTAATTTGCTAAGTAGCATTTTAGGTGCAATGCCTGTTGAAACAGTTAGTTTAGCAGAAGTTTTAAGTAATAATATAGCAGGAGGTATTTTTACAGCTATTGCATGTTTAGTGTTATTGATAACATGGCTAATATTAATATGTCAATTTATTATGAAAGGCATAGAAATATTACTTATGCGAATGGGAATTCCTTTTGCTACAATTCGGATTACTTAATTCAGATGAGGGTGTATTTCCTGAATATATTAGAGGTTTTTTAATGACAGCTTTTACATTAGTAACACAGCTATGTATGATGAATTTATCAATATTAGTAACAATAAATGGTCATTTAATTTATGGCATAGCAATTGCAATTATATCTGTTAATACACCAACAATATTAGCAAAATATATGATAAAACCAAACGGAAGTATTATAAATTCAGCAGGTAATACAGCAAGAAATATAAGAGCATTACTTCCAAGAAGGAGGAGATAAAAAATAGAAACATTACAAGAAATTATACGAGTATTAAGAAATGTAGGAATCACAATTGGTGGAATTACATTTCTTATTTTTATAATAAAAATGGGAGTTGATCCTGATGGTAAAGCAAGATATCTAAAACTTGCTAAAAATACAGTTATAGCAAGTATATTAATTACACTTTCATTAACCTTACTAGAAATACCAAAAGACTATTTTGGAAGTCCTATTGGCATAGCAGATGAAGATGTTGGAGAAGTGACCTTTGCAAAAATTGAAGATAAGGATTGCCAAAACAGAGAAGTTATAAATATTGATGGGAAAAGATATGTTGTTACAGATATAAATAAGAAACTTGCATCAGCTACAGACGATGAGACTTTGACAGAAGCAGTTGGTATATACATAGGAGGCAAATTCGTAGAAAACGTAAGTTACTTGAGAGCATTTAATGAATGTCAAGGAATCTTCAAAGGATATTATGCTGATATTGAGTATTATAGGGATTCAGATGGAATAATATTTCCTGCAAATTCTACATATTCAGAGTATCAATTTATAAAAAGTCAAGGAGGTAGCTTTGGTGGTCGGAGGAGGTAGTGTAGGTGCAAGATAAAAGAATGATTAATATACCATCACAAATTAGATTAAAAACAGAATTTTTTGAGGGGTATGGAGTAGAAGAACTAATAAAAACGATAATCGTTTTAGGGATATCTAGTATAGTTGCATATATTATATATCTTTTTACAAAGGTGGCATTAGTATCTACTCTATTTGTTATTGGCTCTGTTGTTATTGCTGTTGTATTCTTAACTAAGAATACAAACAATTTTTCAATGGCAGACAATATCATAAATATTATAAAATATGAACTTATGCAAAAGAGGTATAAGTACGAAAGAGGTAATTTTAATAAAACTGAAACAACAAACAAAAACATTAAATGAATTTTTAAATATAAAGAATATAAAAGATAGCTATTTGTATACATTAGATGGACATGTAATGCTATTTATGAAGATATTTCCTATTAATACAGATTTATTTTCAGAAGAAGAATTAATAAACAAGATGGATAGTATGAGTATTGAATTTAGTAATGAACAAAATCCATATACTATTTTTGTAATTCCACGAAAAGTTGATATTGCTGACTTTATAAATGAGCAACAAGAATTAAAGAAAAGATTGCAAGACGATGCAAGTATTCAAATAGTAGAAAAAAGAATAATTAATACACATGAATTAGTAGCAGATAAAAACATTATAGAAAATGAATTTTATTTGTGTATATGGTGTAAAGAAGGAGAAAATGCAGAAGAAAATTTAATAAAAAGATCAAACAATTGGAAACAGAGATTTAGAAATTGTGATTTTGATACAGAAGTATTAATAAAAACAGAAATCATTTTAATGATTAAAAGTTTTACAATTCCAGAGTTTGCTAGAAAAGAGGATACGGATTATAGTGATAATATCGTAACAATAAGGAGAAAAATTTGCTAGAATACAATAAAATATACAACATGGATTGTATGGAGGGAATTAAATTATTAGATGACAATAGTATTGATTTAGTTGTCATTGATCCACCATACAAGTTAGATTTAAACAAAGTAAAAAATACTAATACATTTAATAGTTATGCTAATGAACTATTAGACTTAAAAGATGGTTTTGATTTAAAAGTATTAGATTTATTAATTAAAAAAATGAAGAAAATAAATATTTATATTTATTGCTCTAAAAGACAGATACAAGAACTTTTAGAATATTTTTCAAATAAGGGATGTAATTATGAAGTATTAACTTGGCATAAACAAAATCCAAGTCCACTTACAAATAATATATATTTGCCTGATACAGAATATGTTATTTTTGCAAGAGAACGAGGTGTTAGATTATATGGAAATTATCATACAAAACATAAATATTATATTTCAGGAGTAAATCAAGTAGATAAGAAAAAATATAAACATCCAACAATAAAACCAATACCATTCATAGAAAATCATATAGAAAATTCAAGTAAATCTGGAGATGTAGTTTTGGATTGCTTTGCAGGATCAGGAACAACACTTGTTGGAGCAATAAACAAAGGAAGAAGATTTATAGGTTTTGAAATTAATAAGAAATATTTCGATATTGCAGAAAAAAGAATAAAAGAAGCATTAGATCAAAAGGCAGGTGAAGAAAATTGAAAAAAAAAGAAACAAATTACGAACTAATAGATTTAATTACACCAGTTGGAGGATTAGAATTTGAGAGAAATAAAGTATATTTTGGAAATCGATTTTGCAAAGTATATACAATAGCTCATTACCCATCTAATGTCGAGATGAAATGGCTTGGTAATTTAGTTAATAATATAGGTGCTATTTTTAGCATTAATATTGAGCCAACAGATAATACCGAAATGATTGATAATTTAGATTCAAGGATTAGAGATGCAACAGGACTTGCAAAAATTGCAAAGAATGAATCAAGTAGACAATTAAAAGAAAAGGAAATAGAAGAGGCAAGTGAAATTATAAGTAGAATGATAGAAAATAATGAAGTTGTTTCTTACTTAACTATTTATATTCTTGTATCTGCTGAGGAAGAAGTGGAGCTACAAAGAAAATGTAAAGAAGTTGAGATGGAAATGCAGCGACAAAAAATAAAAATTAGACATCTAACAAATTATATGTTAATGGAGGGATTTAAGGCAGTTGCACCATTTTTTACAATACAGACAGAGCTTAGTAAAAACTTTAAAAGAAACATATTAACAAGTACATTCACAGGAGGTTTCTTATTTAATACAGAAACATTCATTGATGAAAAAGGATATTATTGGGGAATAAGCCAAAATGGTGGTATTATTATCTTTAATATATGGAAACAGGACTTAGGAAGAACAAATAGCAATATGATTGTTGTTGGCTCATCAGGATCAGGCAAGAGTATGTCAGTAAAGCACATGATTATAAATGAACTACCAACAACAAAATTACTAATTATAGATCCTGAAAATGAATATGCACATCTTTGTAAAAGTTTAAAAGGAAAGATAATAGCTTGTGATGGAAGTAAAGAAGGTATACTAAATCCTTTGCAAGTTCGTAATAATCAAGATGACGAAACTGGAAAAAATGCTTTATCATTACATTTTCAATTTTTACAGACATTTTTCCAAATATTATATCCATCATTAACAGAAATAGAATTTTCAAAATTAGATTTAGTTTTGGAAGAATTATATAAAAAATTTAAGATAGATCAAAATACAGATATAAGTAAACTAAAAAATACAGATTTTCCAATACTGGAGGATTTGTATTTTTTAATGGAAAAGAAAAATAAAAAAAGTCAAGATGAGATATTGGAAAAATTACTTGCATTAATTAGACCAATTTGTATTGGACAAGCAAGTGGAATATGGAATGGATATACCAATGTTGAAGTTGATACAAAACTGACAGTATTTAATACATCCACAATGCAAAAATTTCAAATTCAATATAAAAGAGCTCAGTATTATAATATTCTTTCATATGCTTGGGACATATTAAGTAAAGATTCAAAAGAAAGAACAATGTTAATAGCAGATGAGTGCCATATATTAGTTGATCCAAATATTCCACAGACTTTGGAATATGTAAGATATATAAGTAAGATGGCCAGAAAACATAATAGTAGTATTGTTGTTGTAACACAAAGTATAGAAGATTTCTTAAATGAAAAAATTCGATTATATGGTCAAAGTTTATTAACAAATAGTACATATAAGCTATTTTTTAAAACAGATGGAAAAGATTTAAAAGATATTGTAACAACATTTAAATTAACAGAACAAGAGGAAAAAATGATACTAAATGCAAATGTTGGTGAATGTTTGTTTATGGCAGGAATTAGAAAATTATATATAATGTTTAGATTGTTCGAGTATGAACTAGAAATGATAGATTCAAAGTTTGTAAAGGATAAAAACTATGCGTAGAAAACTAAGTGTTATTATAGGAATTATCATATTTATATTAATTCTTAGTTGTACTTATACAGATCAAATCTTTTCATTTAAAAGTAGTGATAAAAAAGCAAATACAATAGAACAAGCTGAAATTATATATAAAGGAAAATTAGCAATGCCAATTGAGAATTTTATTACAACAACAAGTAAATTTGGATATAGAGATCCAATATATAAAGATGGTGTTCAAATTTCAGGAGGAAAACTGCACTCAGGATTAGACTTATGTGGTAGTTTAGGAAGTAGAATAATGGCAGTAAAGGATGGAGAAGTAACCTATGCAGGATGGCAAAATGGTTATGGAAATTGTGTAGAAATAAAACATATAGATGAGCAAGGAAACATATTTTACAGCTTTTATGGTCACATGAGAGATAATTCACTTTGTGTTCAAAACGGACAAAATGTAATAACAGGGCAAGTAGTAGGAACACAAGGTAGTACAGGAAATTCTACAGGAGATCATTTACATTTTGAAATCAGGACAGAAAATAAAGAAAAAGTTGATCCTGCACCGTATATTTTTACGGAGAAAGAAGGGTAGAAATGGAAAAAAATAAAAAAGAAATGTTTTGTTATTTAGCTATTTTTATAGTTTTAGTAATAATTGTAATATTAAATAATGTATTTTGGAAACTAGGAAAAGAAGATAATAGCAAACAAAATAATATTGTTTACTTGGAATCTAACAATGTAACTTATAATGTGCCTTATGAGGAGAGGGCACTGGATTAAGGAGGGAAATATATGTTAAGTTACATTGCCAGTAATTCTACTGCTAATTTAATAAATGCTGTCTGCAAAGAAGATAGCATCACAATATTAAATCAAGAAGTAGAAGAAATAGATTTTTTAAAATATATAAAACAAACAAAAGTAAATTTTAATCTGATTAAATATCTAATTATAGATTTAAGTCAGTTGAAAAATACAGATGATGAAGTGATAAATAGTATAAAATATTTCAAAGAAATGTATGTAAATACTAGGATTATTATTATTGCAAAAGGTTATGATGATCAAAATGTGATATTAACTAATTTATATGAAAATAGTATTTATAACATTATTAATGCATTAGATGAAATACAAGTAAAAGAAGAAATAAGAAAGTGTTTATCACAAAATGGATTACAGGAAAAAAATGCTAGAAGATTTAAGAAAATTGAAATAGAAAAAATTGATAAAAAATTCAAATATCATGATTTCATTTTAAAACTAAAAGGAAAGTTCAAATCAAGAGAAAAGCCAAATAAAAATACAGAAACACAGAATCAAATAAATTCGAGTGTTTATTTTTTTGCAGTTCTTATAGATGCAATTAAAAGTCTAGTAAGATTATTGTGTTATATAGCAGTTTTTATATTAACTTCAATTGGATTAACATTTCTTTTTAATGAAGAATTAAGAAATATGATATTTCAAATTTTTAATCACTAGTAAATTGTTATTTATAAAAAGGAGGAAGAAGAATTTGAATAAGATAAGAATTGCTGGGCTAAGTTTATTATTAATATTAACATTTTCTACAGGCTGTTTTGCAAATACAGAAAAATTGAAAACATATGAAGAAAACAAAATAGTTCCAATAGAAAATAAAGCAGAATATAAAAACAGTATAGAAAATGAAATTACATTAGAAGGAATTATATACAAACTAAAAGATGTAAAAGAACAAGAAAACAAAACTATATTGGTAAAAGACAAAGAAATAACAGAAGAAAAAATAGTTAATACATCTAATAAACATAGTGCATTAAAATTATTCGAAAAAGAAAAGAAAATAGAAGAAGATGGTTATATTGGAATTGTAGATTTACAACAAAATTCAATAAGATTAAGAGCTAATGAAAGCTATATAGAGGAATATAAGGTGGATTTAAAAAGAGAATACAACAATGTTCCACAAAATGAACTAAATGAAATACCTAAAACAATTCAAGAAAATGGAACTACTTACTATTTAGTTGATCCAGTATGGAATATTGCAGAAACACAAAATGTTGATGGACAAGAAATTCCAACTTCATATAAGGGAGTAATGAATTATGAAGGAGTTAAAAGAAGAACAATTATAAAAAACTATATAGCTACTGTGATTTATAAAGGAACATTAAAAAAGAAAGAAGCGGATTCTATAACATTTAATATTATCTACGAAGAAATTGGAACACAAGAAAATAATTATACACCTGCAATAATAACAATTACTGCGGGAATTATATTTTTTAGTGGCTTAATTATTCTTAGAAGAAAAAACATTTTTATTTATAATATCAATAATGGGAAATGGAAACTAGTAAAAAAATTACATATTTCTAAAAATGATAGTTTAATTAATATAACGCCAAGTATTGTAATGTCGGGGAAATATAAAATTGTTTTAAGTAATAAACTATATAATGAATTACTAAATAAAAACATGACGATAAAATATTTTGACAAACAATACATTTATGAAATCAAAGAAAAAGAATTTGAAATATATGTATAAAGTAGGAGGACAAAATGAAAAGAAAATTAATTGTAATAATAGCTATAATTTTACTGATTTTATTGGGAACTTGTATTTATTATTTTAGTAATTATGATTCAAAACTAGTAGATATAAATGATATAAAAACAGATCCTGGTTATGTGCATGTTACATACAATAATGTTGATGATATAGTAAATGAAGATATATTAGGTATATTAACTATTGAGAAAATTGGGTTAAAAGCTAATGTAAAAGAAGGTAGTGACAATAAAACTCTAAAAAATTATATTGGACATATTGAAGAAACTTCATTGTATGATGGAAATATTGGATTAGCAGCACATAATCGTGGAAATAAATATTCCTATTTTGCTAGGATAAATGAATTACAAAAGGGCGATATTATAACATATCAAACAAAATTCTATACTAGAAATTATAAAGTAGACAATATTCAAACGATATTTGAAACTGAATGGAAGTTATTAGAAAATACGGAGGATAATAAAATCACATTAATAACTTGCATTGCAAATAAAAAGAATCAAAGACTATGTGTTCAAGCAACGGAGATATTGGAACAAGACTTGTAAAACTATAAAAATAGAGTTACAATATAACAAAAAGAGGATGTGAACAAATATGGAATTAAATAAAAGCAGTAAAATATGGTTGATAATAGTTATTATTTTCTTAATAGTAATAATATCTACATTGCTAGTATTAATATACAAGAATCTTAAAAAAGATATACCTACAGTATCAGAAGACACAAACGTGATTGATAAAAATTCAATCACATCAGTAGAAATGCAAAACACAGTAGAAGAGGAAAATATTATAAAAGATACGAACACAGTAGTAGAAACAGAAAAATACATTGAAGAGAAGAAACAAGATAATGGTAATGCAAAAGAAGAAAAGGGCAGTAATACTAAACAAGAAACAAAAAAACAAGAACAACAAGGAAACAACAATAAAACTCAAGAAATAAAAAACAATAATAATCAATCCACTCAAAAAGATGTTCAAGAAAATAAAACGCAAAACACTGAAAATGTAAAGACAGAATCAAATAAGGGAAATGAAAAATTAGCAAACACAACATATACGAAGGTTAATACTCAAGTTGTGCCTGAAATTATAAAAATATTAGAAGACGAAATAAGGAAACATCCCGAACTAGTAGAGTATGGAACAAAAGCGATGGCAGGAAATAAGTCAGAAGCATACAAAAATACGCATGGATTTACTTATCTATTTGTTAAAGATATTGAAAAGGGAAAAATTCCTGGAAATTATGTGACATTTGCACAACGAGTAAGAAACAACGTAGGTGCTTTTGGTACTTATTGTGTTTATGCAGAAGATGAATATGTTTATGACAGTAAAGGTTTAAAACCAAGATGGTCACAAACGCTTGTATGGATATATATAAAATTTTAATTTATGTAAAAAGCCTAATAGGGCTTTTTATTTTTTTAACAAGGAGGTATTTATGAATAAAACAAATAGAATAGCAATAATACTCGTTATATTGAGTATGTTATTTAATATGCTGATGCCAATTATAGTATCAGCAAAATCAATATCAGAAAGTGAAAAAGTTAATTTGGTACGTGATCATATGTGTAAGTCACTACTAAAAATAAAAGGAAAAGACACATTAAAACTAGTAGCATATGTATGCTATAAAGATCCAGAAACAGGGATTAAATACCCAGCATTTTGCGTAGAGCCAAACAAAGATGGAATTGGAACAGGAGCAGGTGATTCATATGATGTAACCTTATCAGAAGTTAATAATCCTGTTTTGTGGAGAATACTCTATAAAGGATATTGTGGATCTACATATCAGTCTTGGGGGTTAGAATGTGACGATGATCTTTATTATGCAACAAAAGTTGCTGTACATTGCTTTGCTGAAGGAGTAACACCAGATGAAAAATACGAACTACCTCATCGTGTTGGATGGGGTCAAGAAATTACTTTAGAAGATGTGCAACGTAGAGGTGCAAAAGTTTTAGATGTGGCTCGTTCTATCTATAATTATGCTATGACAAGTAATGAAAACTATATAAAAGCATCTGTATCAGTATCAAAAGGAAGTCAAAAAGAAGAAAATATTGGAAATACAAAGTATTTAGTACAATATTATACTGTAACAGCAAATAAAGAATTACAGTCATATAATATATCTTCGTTTGGATTTCCAAATGGAACAAGAATTTTAAATTTATTAAACAATGATGTGAGTAATACTACAGATTCTACATTTAAAATAGCAATTCCAATTTCTACAATTAATCAAAATATAAAAGGATATATCAATATTACAGAGGCGAAAGTTAAAACTTTCCCTGTCTTTTATGCTGATTCAAAAAATGCAGATACACAAAATTATATTATTACAGATCCAACTGAGGTTACTACATCTAGAGCAACATTAGAAATAAATTCGTATAAATCTACTCTTAAAATAATAAAAAAAGATGCAGAGTCTAACGAAGGAATTCAAGGGGTTACCTATAACGTTAAATATGCTGATGGAACTAATATTGGCAATTATACTACTGATAAGACAGGAAAAATAAATATAAATAATTTGAAACCAGGTAATATAATTGTTACAGAAATTTCAGCACCAAGTAAGTATATAGTAGATACAAAAAGTAAAAATATTATCTTAAATTATAATGAAACAAGTAATTTAGAATTAACAAACGCTAGAAAAAAAGGGCAAATTAAAATTGTAAAATATGATCAAGATAATAAGAATGTTAAACTTAAAGGAGTAGAATTTACTTTATTTAATGAATCAGAAAAGAAAATTCGGAACATATACTACAGATGAAAATGGAGAAGTTAATATTAAAAACTTAGATATTGGTAAATACACTTTAAAAGAAACGAAAGGTTTGCAAGGATATTATGTTACATCAGATAAGGAAATTATCGTAAATCATAATCAAACAACAACAATAGAAGTTGGCAATGAAAAAGAAAAAGGACAGTTACAAATTATAAAAATTGATGCAGATCATAATGAAATTGCAATTCCTAATGTTGAGTTCGAAATTTTAAATGAAAATAAGGAAGTAATAGAAACAATAAAAACTAATGGAGAAGGAATTGCTACTACATCAAGACTTCCAAGCCACAATAAAATTTATTTTGTACATGAAAAAGCTACTGATGAAAACTATATACTAGATGAAACACACCGTGAAGTCAAATTGGTTAAAGATAAAGTAACTAGTCTTGTCGTTGAAAATAAACACAAAGAAGGCAATTTAAAAGTATACAAAGTTGATGCTGATGATAACAAAATCACAATAGGGGGAATTACTTTTGAACTTTGGAGTAAAGAATTTAATAAATTAGTAGGAATTTACACAACTGACTTAAATGGGGAAATTAGTGTAAAAAATCTACGAACAGGTGATTATATATTAAAGGAAACAACGAAGAAGAATGGATATTATTTAGCAAAAGATACTAATATAACAATAAAATGGAATGAAACAACATCTGTAACTATAGAAAATGAATTAGAGAAGGGGCAAATCAAAGTAATAAAGGTTGATAAAGATGATAATACAATACATATTCCAGATACTAAATTTGAAATATTGGATGAAAATAAGAAATACATTGAAACTATTTGTACAAATGAAAATGGCGAGGCAATTTCATCTAAATTACCAAGCTACAATAGAAAATACTATATTAGAGAAATAGAGGCAAATAAATGTTATGAATTATTAGATCAAGAGTTTGCGATTGGGCTTACAGTCGACAAAACAGAAGAAATTACAATTGAAAACAAAGTAAAATCAGGGAAAATTCAAATTACAAAAGTAGATAAAGATAATAATGACATAAAGTTAAGTGGAGTAAAATTTGACATTTTAAATGAAAGAACAGGAAAAGTTGTTGATACAATAATAACGAATGATAAGGGAATAGCTATAACAAAAGATTTAAATATGTTTGACACATATACTGCAATTGAAATCACAACAGATGAATTATATGTGTTAAATATGGCAAATGTTACTAATATTCAAGTAACTGAAAATGGTATTACAGATATTGTGGTAGAAAATGAAAAAAAGAAAGGTCAAATTGAAGTATATAAACTAGATTCAGAGAATAAAGAAATAAAACTAGAAGGGGTTGAATTTCAGGTAATTAATTCTAAAGATGAATTAGTTGAAACTATAAGAACAAATAAAGATGGATATGCAATAACTTCTAAAATTCCAATAGGAGAATATAAACTAAAAGAGGTAAAAACTGATGATATGCATATTTTAAATACTGAAGTTGTAAAAGTAGATGTAACAACAGATATAATATCAAAATTAGAAATTACAAACGAAAGAATAAAAGGACAAATTAAAATTGTAAAAACAAGTGAAGATGACAATTTTATTAATGGAGAAAAAGCAGGAGCACCAATCTCAAATGTTAAATTTGAGATATATGACTCTGATAGGAATAAAGTGGATGAAATCACAACAGATGAAGAAGGAATTGCTATTACTAAAAAACTTGATAAAGGTGAATACATTATAAAAGAAGTTGAATCAGGAAGATGGTATTTATTAAACGAAGAAGAATTTGCAGCAAAGATAAGTAACAACGAGGAAATTGTAGAAGTGGATATTACTAATGAATCAGACAAACCATCAGTGGAGGTAGAAAAAACAGGACTAATTCAAACTACATCAAATCAAGAGATTCGTTATGATTTCCATATAAAAAACACAGGAAATACTAACCTAAATAACTTTACATGGTTTGATTATTTACCATCAGAATATGTAAAAATGAGTAAACTTGTTACAGGAACATATAATCAAGATTTGAATTATAATATATATTACAAAACGAACTTAAATGATTATAAATTATTAGCAGAAAACTTAAATACAAAAACTAATAACTATATTGATTTTTCTAAAATACAATTAGAAGAGGGAGAAATAATTACAGAATTTAGAATGGATTTTGGAACAGTAGATGTGGGATTTGAATCAGTAATAAATCCATATATATTTGTAATTACAAATGATGGTTTAGACGATAATACTACATTTACAAACAGAACAAGAATTGAAGGAAATCACGATGGTTATTTAGTATGGGATGAAGATGATCACACAACCCAAATCTATAAAAAAGAAATAAAGGTTAAGAAATTACCAAGAACAGGATACTAGAATGAGAGAGTAGAAATACTCTCTCTAGCTTTATTTTGGAGGCTTACATATGACGATAATAACAAAAATAACAAGAAAGGGAAATACAGGATACAGAAAAATATATTTTAGCACTAGAATGCTAAAGAGAGGAAAAAATGATGCAAGAAGAAAAATATGTCAGAAGATGAATTTGAATAATTTTAAAGGTTAAATTATCTTATATTAAAATAAAAATGGCACAAAATCGATTCTTGTGCGAAGAAAATTAAACAACAAAAACACCTATATAACAATAAAACGTTTATAGGCGTTTTTTGTTCATAAAACGAGAGATGCCGTAAACTCGATAAAAGTGATAGGTGTAATGAGCCGATGCAAAAAAATCATTCGTATTCGTATAAACAGTCTATTTATACAAAGTGCGTAAGTGAGATTTTGTAACATATACTCACAATAAAATTAAAGAGTTTCAGGAGGCAAAGCTTGTAATAAGGATATGTAGGTGTAAAAGTGTGGGCAAGTATGCACAATATTTTAAAAAATAGCACCTGCAGTAGATAAAATAGATCTACATACTAGACTATCATAATAAAGCGATGGGATGAGGGGTTTAAGATTATGATGTATTATTTTTTGGAACAATGGGAATAATACATCATTTTTGGGCTCAAGGATTTCAGGGTTTAATATGTTAAGAAATAATTTTAAACGAGTTGACAAAGGTTTTGAACAGAGTTAACATCACACAAACCCAAACAAAAGGAGGTGTAAAGATGGATAAAAATATATTAAATTCATTATTTAAAAGTGATAAGGATGATATTTTACAAGCACTTTATGAATATAGAGAAAACCAGGATGATATCATAACACCTGAATTTAAAGAAGAATTAAGAGTGGCACAAAAAGCTAAAAGATACAGATACAATAGATTTGAGGAAGAGTTAAAAAAACAAGTAAGTAACAATGAACAAGTAAGTAAAATAATATCGTTATTTGATCAATATGAAGATGAATATAATAACGAACATGGTTTATATTATGAACAATATTATAAAGAGGGTGTTAAAGACATATTAAAACTATTGTTACAATGTTTATTATAATTAGAATACTCAACAAAAAAAGATTAGAATTCTAAAAATCTAATCTTTTAAACTTTATCTAAATAATTTCTAAAATCTTTTAAAAGTGCATCAGTAGTGGTATGAAGTATTTTAGCAAAAGCACATAATTCATAATCTATAACTGTACGAGAGCCAGTTTCAATATCGAATATAGATTGACTTGAGATATCTATACCAAGAATCATAAGCTGATTGGATATATCTTGTCTTGATAAATTGTTTTTTTCTCTAGCAATTTTTATATTATTTCCAACACTATTTAATTTCCCACCTAAATTATCAATATATTTTCTGTTATTCAAAATTGAAACACCACCTTAATTTTAAATCAAGTTTTTCTTGATTTTACCATTATAAGTATGTTACAATTTAAGGACAGACGGAATTGTATAAAATAGGAGTAAGAGCAAAATAAAAAGATGTAAAAATACATCTTTATAATTATATATCATCTGTTTTATCTTCAGAAGAATCTTCAATATCTAAAAACATAGGATCATTAAAGAATTCCATTAAATTTGTATCAAGACCTTCACATATATGAAGAAGAGTAGGTAAACGTGGCAATTTATTGGTTTCAGAACCTAACAATGCATTAATAGTTGATTTAGGAACACCACTTGTTTTATATAAATCCCATAAAGAAGTTAAACTTTTTCTTTTTAAAAAGTATTCAATTCTGTTTCTAACAGCATCATTTAATTGCATAGCAAACTCCTTTCAATAATTTTGAATAAAGTATAGCAATTTTTTTTATTCATATAGACCATAAATATGGTCTATATATTAGAGATAAATAGAAAATAAAATAGATATATATTTTGAATATAAATAGAAAAAATATGCACTATAATTGTAAATTTTTAATAAATGGAGGTGAATTTATAATGAAAGAAGAAATTAGAATAATAATAGCAGACGATAATAAGACAATATGTAAATTTATAGTAGACTATCTAAAACAATATAGTGAAATAAAAATATTAGGTATTGCAAACACAGATGAAGACGAAATACAAATGATAGAAGAATTAAAGCCTGATATTGTAATAACTGACTTAATGCGAAATCATATGTATACGGGATTAGAAATTATAAAGGAATATTCTACGAGAGACGATTCTCCAAAGTTTTTGGTTATTTCAGCAGATGATAAGAAAGATGTAATAAAAGATGGATTAGAAGTAGCAGGATATATTCAAATTCCATTCAGTTATGAGATTGTTGAACATGAACTAAGAAAAATTAAAAGTGAAATAAATAATGAACTAAATGTAATAAAATGTCGAAATAATAAATCAATATAATAATGAAGAGTGCAGTTTAATATCTTTAACATATTTAAGATTAAGAGATGTAGGCAACTACACCTCTTTTGTTTTACAATAATTTTAAAACATTGCAACTATTTATATCATTTCAATACTCTATATAATATAGGAGGATTAATATATGATTAATTTGTTACTAGTAGAAGATGATTTTACAAGATGTAAAAATATAGTTAATTTAATTACTGAAAAACATCAAGATATAAAAATATATAAAATAGCCACATCAATAAAAGAATCTTTAGAAATGTTAAGTGATAAAGAAATAGATATGATACTAGTAAATTCAAAAATTTATACTTTTTCTAAAATTAGATATTCTATACCAAATTTAAAAATAAGACATTTTAAACAATATGTTCTTATAAATTATTCTAATGTTAACTTGCAAATAATAGACAATAATAATAATATACTAGTATCAACAAAAGGACATAAATATAACTTTGATATTTTGAAGGAGAGTATTTGGTCAGAGCTAAAGTTCTTAAATTATAATTTATCATATAAAGGTACTATGTATATAGCAGAAGCAATACTAGAATTATTCGATTCCAATAATACTTATAATGAAAATTTAAATCGAGAAATATATCCTATTATTGCTAAGAAATATAGTAAAACTGTAAATAATATAAAATGCAACATTACAAATTCAACACAAATAATGAAAATAAATTGTAATACTGAAAAATTAGAAAAGTATTTTTTAAACAATAATCCAACTGTAAAACAGATAATATTTATTGTATTTCAAAAAGTGAATTCTAAATTGAATAGTAATGCAACTTTTTTAAAAACAGGAAGACTCTAATAATAGAATCAAAAATACGTATTTTAGATGAAAAGAGGATTGATAATGGAAGAATTAATAAAAAAAGCAAAAAACGGAAATCAAGAAGCATTTTCAGATTTAATAAGAAATATACAAAATGATTTACTTAAAATTGCAAAAATGCGATTATCTTGTGAAGATGATATTCAAGAAGCGGTACAAGAAACAATTATTGAAGCATATAAATCGATAAAAAAATTGAAACATGATCAGTATTTTAAAACATGGATAATCAAAATATTAATTAATAAATGTAATAAAATGTACAAGAAAAATCAGAAATTTAATCAACTGAACTTGAATATTGAATATGACAATATATTAGTAAACAATGATCATAATATAACAGAAAGTAATATGGATTTTTATTTTTTAATTAAAAACTTAAATTATAATGAAAGAATTGCCTTAATTTTATATTATATGGAAGATTATACTACTAAAGATATAAGCAAAATACTAAAAGTAAGTGAAAATACAATCAAGGCTAGATTATCTAGAGCCAAAGAAAAAATAAAAATATTATATAAGGAGGTAGTCTGATGGATAACTTAGATAAAAAAATACAATCAATAGTAAAGCAAAAAATTATGGAGTCATCAAATTATACATACACAATAGAAAACACACTACATAATTTAAAAGATGCCAAAACTATGGATATAATAAAAAATATTTCTATAGTAAAATATATAACAGCAATTTTTACAATGATAATAGTAACAACAGGTATTGTATTTGCAAAAGACATTTCACATTATGTTAAAAATTTTTTTAACAATAATAATGGTATTGATAATGCTATAAATAATGGATACATTGAAAATGTAAATATGCAATATATAAATTCTAATGGAACAAATGTAAAAATTGAAAATCTTCTTATGGATGATTATAATCTTAATTTCAACTCAAAAATAAAATTAAATGATACTATAAAAGTTAATAAAATTTTAGATATCAATTTTGAAGATGTTATTATATCAGATGAAAATAATCGAATATTATATTGTAATAATAAGAATAGTTTTGAAGATTATTGTAATAAAAATAATTTAAAATATGAGTTTTTAGCATTCAACAATAATTATATAAATGCTGGAATTAATGATTATATTAAATCAATAGATAATCCAAATAATGAAATTTCTATTATATATAATTTATCTACTGATAAATTTCCAAAAAGTAAATTGCTAAACATTAATCTTAAGAATATAGTAATAAGAACAAGTAATGATGAAAATCTTACATTGGTTGGAAACTGGCAAATAGAAGTAGATATTCCTGAGAAGTTTTATAATAGAAAAAATGTAATATATAATGTAAAAGAATCGAATAATCCATCTATTAAAGTAACAGAAGCTACTGTTTATAACACTGGAATGCAGTTTTCGTTTTATACAAAAATAAATTCTGTTTATGACGAAGATGATTCGGAAGTTGTAAGAAAACAAAAAATAGATGAATATGTAAAAAAATATCAAGAAAGTTTTATTAATGGAAAAGGCAATGTTTCTGAGGAGTTAGATTATCATGTTCATGATGAATATGTAATTAATAGTAATGGACAAAAATTTTATCCATCCAAAAGTAATTCTGAGAATGAATTTACTCATTATGCTTTTTCAGGAGAAGTAACTCATTCACAAACATTTGATATTAACAAATATACAATGACTGATGAACTCGAATTACATTTTGTGTTTAAAGGAAAAGAGACTATAATAAAATTATCAAGAAAATAGATTTTACCTTTTTTACCTTATTTACCATATTTTTACTTTTTATGATAAAATGTATACTAATAATCATTAGATTATTGGTATACATTTTAAATATCTATACCATATAAGAATTATGGTTTTAGATATTAAAAACTGGGAAATGACAACAAGGAGGATAATCTATGAAAAGAAAAATGAGTTTTTTGTTGGCAACAATGATGTTGGTTTGTTCTATGTTCTCGACTACGGCTTTTGCAGCTGAGCCGGAAAACGCAAGTGCAGTAGAGGCTGAAACTGAGGATTCCGTTATCATGAGAGCAGGAGCGGAAACATGGTATACTGGAAGTGCTATGGTTGGTGAATTCACCATGACAGGCCGGAATACCACACCTGTAAAAACCATGGGGAATTCAGGTACGCTATCCATTTTTGGATTCTACAGTGAGTTCATCGGCGAAACAGGTCCCGTAACATTAACTGTACAGATTAAAGAAGCATATACAGGAAAGGTGTTGGCTTCTACTGTTGCGAACAATCAGGAGAGCAGAGGTTTTGCGGTATCTACCAATGTTACTGCGGGACAGAAAGTGCAGATATATTTCAAAACGAATGAAGGCTCCCGCAAGGTTGATGTCGGATATGGATACACTCTGAAATAAGCCTATATTCTGTAAAAGGTTGATGCCAAATATGGTTACACCTTAAAACAAAGCGATATTCTATAATTAGTAATCAATAGCATAATTAACATTTCCTGGTTTTGGATGGTTTCCGTTTTGGAGACCATCTTTTTTTACAAAAAGTATGATAAAATTTTAAAAAGTGAAATGATTTTCGATTTTAAAGTATCTAATAAGTATATCAAGCTTGAAATATAAAAGGAGAAGCAAATGGAAGAATTAATTTTAAAGGCTAAAAATGGTGATAAAGTAGCGTTTACAGAATTAATATTACAAATAAAAGAACAGCTTTATAAAATTGCTAAATTACGAGTGAAAAATGATGACGATGTATTTGATGTAATTCAAGAAACAATGATAGTGGCATATAAATCTCTAAAAAAGCTAAAACATGATCAATATTTTAAAACTTGGATTATAAAAATTTTAATTAATGAATGTAACAAATTTTATAAATCTAAGAATAGTAGAGCAGAAGATTCGTATGACATATTGAGCAATAAAATAATTAGTCTAGATGATACAGAAGAAAAAATGAACTTTACTTTTATTTGTAACAAATTGAATACAGAAGACGGCACAATTATTCTTTTATATTATATGGAAAAATATACAGACAAAGAAATAGGACAAATAATGAATATGAAAGAAAGCACAGCTAGAACAAAAAGAACAAGAGCAAAGGAAAAATTAAAGAAAATTTATGAAGAATATTGGAGGATATAGATATGGATGAATTAGATAGAAAATTATTTAATGATTTATCAGAACAAGTAGAGATTCCAATTAGATGTGAATATATTATAAAAAATGCATTAAAAAGTAGAAAGAATAAAAATACAATAAGAAATATTACTTTAATAGTAGCAAAAGCTTGTGGAATAATATTTCTAACATCAGGAATAGTATTTGCTTCTGCAAAAATATATGAAAATGTATGGAAAGAACCTCAAAAAATTGATAGCTTCTATGGAGATAATTATGAATATGATGGAAATGAACTATATGGAATAGGACATACAAAAGATATTGAGATAAATGAAAAAAATGTTATTACAAAAGATAAAGCAAAGATAAAGTTTGAGGCTATATTGAAAAAATTTGGATATGAAAATGAAAAGATTATTTCAATAGAATTAGCTGATAATCCTTCAGATGATAGCCTGTTGTATAGAGCAACAACAGAAAATAAATTTATGTTAGATTTAGATGCAAAAGATACTAGAAATTTCAAGATATTTACAAATGTTGCATACAAAGATATAGAAAATTATAGAGGAACTCAAGAAGAAGTACAAAGGGTAGTTGAAGAAATATGTAAAAAACAAGGATATGATTTATCTACATATAATCATAAAGAAATCAAATTTAATATATCGCAAAAAGTTTATGAAGAAGCGTTACTAAATAATGTTTATATAGAAGATAGCCCAGAAAATGCTACTATATGGGAAATTAAGTATAATAAAGAGCATAATGGAATTATTAATAAATATGAAGAAATAACTGTAGGCATAGTACCAGAAATAAACGAATTATATTATTTTATATATACAGATAAATCTCCTCAAAATACAGATATAGTAGTAGATAAAGAAAAAGCAAAAGAAATAGCATTAGCAAAAGAAAAAGAACTAAATGTAGAACATAATGTTAAAAATATTGATATAGAACTAGACATAATAAAAATGAATGGCTATGCATATTTAAGAAAAAATGATTATGAACATTATTACAAATCAAGGACGACACCTAATTATCCAATAGAAAAGCTACAATATTATCGTGTAGAAGATAATATTAGACAAGTTTGGAGAGTTAAGTTGGAATTTGAACAAGCAAATAATTCTAAATATAATAGAGAGAACAGCTTTACATATTTTATAGATACTACAACTGGCGAAGTTGTTGGAGGAGAATAGAAAAAGGTTAAAGGCAGATAAATAGTTGTGAATTATCTGCCTTTGTGCTATTATGATAATAAATAAGATAAAAATAATCATAGAAATTATATATAAAAGAGTTTGCGATTATGCAATGACTTTTCCATTAATTTTTGTAAAAACCAACAAAAAGCAAAGAAAAAAGTGTCTAAATAATAAGAAAGGTTAAAGGGTGATTTAAATGAAGAAAAAAGTAGGAATAATAATTTTAATAATATCTGTTATAATATTAGCAGTTATAGGCGTGTTAATGTTTACAGGTATAGGTGGAGAAATAAGATCATTTATATACTATAAAATACATACGCCACAGGAAATAACTTCATTAGATAAACAAGAACATATTAAAGTGACTTATACATATAGATGGCAAGAAGAAAATTTTAGTATAGATGTAACAGATACAGAACTTATAAAACTGATAGAGAATAATATTTCAAATAAAAAATTAGACAATTATTCTTCTCAAATCGGATTAGCAATTATGGGAGAATATAATGTAAAGTTAGGAAATGATATAAGTTTTGAATTTGATTCTTATGATGATGATGGTTTCGTTATGATAAATGATAAAGATAAACATTTTCTAACCAAAATAAACCCAGAAATATTAAAAAGGATTATAGAAATAGTAGATGTTAAATTGACAGAAAATATACAAATATTTAAAACAGATAAAATTACAGTTACCAAAAGAATAATGCAAGAAAATAAAGCATCTGTACTAAATGAATATAAAGTAGACATTGAAGAGAAAACAGCAATAGATTATATATTAGAACAATGTAAAAATATTTATACAGAAGATATTAACTATGAATTGAGTATTGTAAGTCCAGATTATGAATTAGATTTTAATAATAATTTAAAGCTACTAATTTATAAGGAAAATCAAAAAGGTTTTATGATTAAAGATGGATTTTTATTAAGGGCATATGGATTAAATTCATTTGACACAATTTTAGAAAATACTTTTGATAATTTAGAAACAAAAAAGCAGATGTTTACTGGAGATAAAGTAACAATAAAATCTCCAAACAAATCAATAGAAATAACAAATAAAGATACAATTGAAAAAATAGTAACGCCATTAATTTATTCAAAAATTTATAGACCTGATTGGATTGAAAATTATAATATAACTGAAGAATATAATAAAGGAATAAAAATAGATATAAACGATAATGAATTCTTAATACCTGGAATCCGAACAATAGGAAATAGATATGTTATAACAAAAGATAATAAAATTAGTTTATGTTTTCCGTTGCAAGACATTGAAAAGTACACATATGAACTATTAGGAATCAAAGTGGAAAAGTATACAGGACCAATGACTATTGGAATCTAATTTTAAACGAAATAATAGAGAAACTTGATAATTAGAAAAACGAATTACTATTTTGTATAAATGAAAATGCTAATTGTAATTAAACAATTAGCAAAAACAAAAATGTGTATTAAAGCAGAAATGCCTAATAATATATATTGTATAAGAACTAAGGTGAAATTTGAAATTCTTATACAAATTATAGATAGGAACGACTTTGTATAAGAGGAGTTCCTATTTTTAGTAATTTAAATAGCAATACCTTTGTTTTTCTAAATAATGAACACATAAATCAACAAAGTATTTCAAACTAATTTTTCTGCCATCATAGTCACTCTGAAAAATACTATAAATAATTTCTTTATCAGTATAATCTAACATATGATTTAAAGCTCGATCTATATTAGATCGTACAACTTTATCATTTAAAACGCCATTTTTTTCAGCAACTTTTTTTATAAGCAAATTAGAATCTTTTAAAAAATTGTGGTCATTATATGCTAACAAAATAGCATCCTTTAAATAAATAGTTCCCTTAAAATAAGAAGTGAAACCAAGTTTCCATAGAATATTGTCAATAAATTTTTCAAGTTCCATAGTATTTTTTACACTATCTGAAACTACAGTAACAATATCCAATAATGAAAAATCAGAATGTTTCTTTCTTAATAAGTGATGATGTTTTTTGGAATAAATAACATCGTTCAAATTATTTGAATCAACTACTAAGATAATGATATTTTCTTTACCTATTCGATTAATTGCATTCTTCAAAACATTTATACAAAATGTAATGGAAGTAATTGAATCTAATATTATTACTTTTTCTTCTGTTTTTATTTGATAAATTAAAGAGTTCAATTTATCTGATGATACGTTTGTTACTTCGATATCTAGTCCTTTTTCTAATGCCACATTTAATAAGCTATCATATAAAATATCATTATCATTAGCAATTATTACTTTAATCATAATAATTCCCTCCTATAATGAATTTAATAAAATTATCTTATCATAAATTATAGACCATGACAACCAATTAGAGAAAACAGAAAATTCGACAAAATATGCGTATTTTTGCGTATTTATGCTTATTAATGCGTATTTTATGACAACCAAATTAAAACATTATATGATTTTTTCTAGGACAATAGTCTATAAGATTAAAGAAAGTATATTAATTAACACAAGAAAAAATAATTAACTTACTAAAGAATAATTAGTTACAAAATGACTTTGTTTTATAGACTATTTTTGTATTGGAGGAAAAGATATGATTTAAACAAATTAAATAGAATCAGATAATAAATATAAGTTAATAGCTTTCTTTGACTTGTAGACATTTGTTCAATTTGAAAAGATTGGAGAATGTAAAATGGAAAGAAAAGACTATTTACTAAAAGAGTTATCAAAGGAGGAAAAATCATATTTAAAATCATTAGTAATAAATGTTAGGAAAAAATATATAAGAGATAATTACGAAAGCTTGAATAATCAATATGTAGATTTATATGGTTGCATTAATTTAGAAAGTGAATCTGTACTAGATGTTGTTATCAATAAATGTGAAAATGAAATAAAATCTGCTATGGAATTTGAAAAAATAATATCTAATGAAAAATTGTATAATATTATAAAAACATTATCTTTAAAAGAAAAGATAGTGCTTTTTTCGTTATATAAGGAACATAAAAGTATAAATCAAACAGCATTAGAAATGAAAATAGAAAGAACAACAGCTTGGAGGATAAAAACAAAGGCATTAGACAAAATTGTAAAGGGATTGTTAGGAGGTAATCAAAGTGTTTAATGAATTTAAGTTAAAAGATAAAGAAGTAATAAAAATAATTAATGATTATAAACCATTAATATTAAAAGAAAGTACACTTAACGAAGGAATTGATGAAGATTTAATGCAAGAAATAGAATTAGAAATTTTCAGAGTTTTAACAAAAAATAGAAAAAGATGAGAAAATTTTAAAAAGTTGCAACATTATTAAAAAAATTTGGACTTCTATTAATAAATAAAGAAATGGAGGTACAAATTTATGGAAATGAAAAACGAAAATAAAGATACATCTGAGTTAGATCTTATAACTGCTTATGCTCAAATGGTATTCTTTACTTTGAAAAATAGTGAAACAGAAATTACACCCAAATCAATAAAGGCGGAAATAAAAATGTTTTATGATAAATTTGGAAATAAAGAAGTAAAGAGATTAGCCAATATTATCATGAAAGAAAAGAGGGAGAAAAAGTAAAATGTTAAAGTATATTATTTTTTCTGTGATCTCTTTTCTGCTTGGTATTTTTGCAAAAGAGATTATAGAATTATTAGAAAAGAAGAAAAGATATAAAAAAATCAAACCTTTAAATAAACAAGATTTTAAACAAGCAATGAAAAATTTAGAAATTAAGTAGAGTTTTTTAGCTCTATTAATTTCTTCATGCAAAAAAAGTGTTAGCAAAAAGTTGCATAATAAATATGCAAAGCTAGAAAGGTTTATGTTTTGGATATTAAGGAAGAAATACTTGATTTATATTTTAATGAAAAAATGAAACAGAAAGATATAGCTAATATTTTGAAAATTTCAAAATATAAAGTATCAAGAACTGTTTCAAAACATATTGATTACCAAAAAGAAAAAGAAGATAGAAAAAGAACGAATTATAATAAACACAAAAAAGAAACTAAAAAGCTTATATATCAAAAAAGAGCTAATCAGCAAATTGAAAATATAATAATAAGATTACAGCATGTTCAAGCTAGTCGAGAATTATCTAGTAATATGCAAATTAGCAATCGTGCATTTAAAAAATGTAATTCATCGATTTATAGATATAATCCTAAAACTAAAACATATAAATTAAAAAGTGGAATTAATGTTACATATGATGTTCCTAAAAGCATAAATTGGAAAGGATTATAGTATTATGATAGTAAAAGAATATATAGACGAAAAGACTAAAATAAGGATTCACGATGATTTCTGTTCAACTAAAGAAAAAGAAAATGAAGTGAAAGAAATTATTATAAGTCTATTTATAAAAAATATTAATAAAAGTTCTGAAAAGATTTGCAAACAATAAAAAGTAATGCTAAACTCACACACAAGACATTATAATATAAAGAAAAATAGATAGATAGGAAGGGGGAATATTGGAAGACATAATTATAAGCTACAGTGATGTAGTAGACTTTAGCAATGGTGATCATGCAATCTATTTAAGAAAATCTAGAGCTGATGTAGAAGCGGAAGCTAGAGGCGAAGGAGAAACATTAGCAAGACATTTAAAAATATTATTAGAATTAGCCAGAAAAACAAAAATAAGAATAGGGAAAATTTACTATGAGATTGTAAGTGGAGAAAGCATAGCAGATAGACCACAAATACAAGAATTATTAGAGGATGTAAAACTAACAAGATGGAAGGGCGTTCTTGTAGTAGAAGTAGAAAGATTAGCTCGTGGTAATACAAAGGATCAAGGAATTGTGGCAGAAGCTTTTAGTATATCTAGTACAAAAATAGTAACTCCTATTAAAGTTTATGATCCAGATAATGAATATGATGAAGAATACTTTGAGTTTGGATTGTTCATGTCAAGAAGGGAATATAAAGTAATTAATAGGAGACTACAAAGAGGAAGACTTGCATCTGTAAACGAAGGTAAATATGTTGGAAGTGTTGCACCTTTTGGGTGGGATAAAGTAAAAATAAAAAATGATAGCGGATATACACTAGGAGTTAATTCTGAAACCAAGACTGTACAAATCGCGTTTGATTTATATGCATATAATGATATCTCATTGGGAGATCTTGCAAAACAGTTAGATAGTAGAGGGCTAAAGCCAAGAAAGACAAAAAAATGGAAAGTATCTACAATAAGGGACATGTTAAGAAATCCAGTACATATTGGTATGATAAAATGGAAGGCTAGAGAAGAAAAAAAAGAATACAAGAATGGAACAGTTAAAAAAACAAGACCTCGAAACAAAAATCATATCTTAGTGAAAGGATTACATTCTGCAATTATAAAAAAAGAAGTTTGGGACATGGTACAGCAAAAATTGAATACTCATAAAGCACCTGTACAAGAGAACAATGTTGTAAAAAATCCATTAGCAGGATTAGTTCGCTGTTCTAAATGTGGCTCAATCATGCAAAGAAGACCATATAACGCAAAAGGATGGGATGATACACTAATATGCCAAAATAACGAATGCGATAATGTTAGTTCAAAACTTTATATTGTAGAAAATAAAATTATTTCATCACTAAGAGAATGGTTGAAAGAGTATAAAATAGATTTTCAAGAAAATATCAATGCAATAGAAAATCAAAAAATAATGATGAGCGAAAAAGCTATTAAAGAATTAGAAAAAGAGCTAGAGATACAAAATAAAAAACTTTCAAATGTATATGACTTTTTTGAAGATGGTACTTATACAAAAGAAATGTTTGTAGAAAGAAGTAGGTGCATTTCAGAACAAATTACTAATATAAAAACTAATATTGAAAAACAAGAAAAAGAGATTTCAGAGGAAAATATAAGAACAGAAAATAAAAAGAAGATAATACCACAAGTCGAAAATGTAATAGATTTATATGATACTCTAGAAACACCAGAGGAAAAGAATTTACTATTAAAAACAGTAGTAAAAGAAATTAAATATTTAAAAACAGAGAAATCAATAAAGAAAAATTCTGATCCAACAAACTTTGAATTAGATATATATCCAAAAGTAGGATAAGATAAATAAGAATAGAAAAACATATTAATACTTTCATATAAAATGGCTTTTAAAGCCATAAATTTTTTAAAAATTTTTAATTGATAACAAAACGGGACTTACGAATTAGCCCATTTAGAGATGGTAGGAAGTATAGTACACCAACTAACAGATGGAGTATGCCCAGAAGAACTTGCAAAAGCTGGACTTGGAGCATATTATACAGATCATGGTGTAGATGTATATCCTCAATCTGCTGCAGGAGTACCTTTTACAGCAGCATATATTGCAGCTAAGGGCGATCCAATTGCAAACTTACAAGAAGATTTAGCAGCAGAACAAAAAGCAAGAGCAACTTATGAAAAATTAATAGATCTTTGTAAGGATGATCCAGATGTAGTAGATCCACTTCGTTTCTTACGTCAAAGAGAAGTAGTTCACTTCCAAAGATTTGGAGAAGCATTACGTGGAGTGCAAGATAAACTTGCAGAGAAAAAGTTCTATATGAATGGTTGTAAAAATATGAACAACAATAATTGCAACTGTTTAAACGAATTTAATAGTGTAAACAATTATAATGTTTGCGATAGCTTATGCAATTGTAATAAATAATTAATAGAGAGATTTCATTAAAAGAAATCTCTCTATTTGTTTAAATACATAAAATAAAAGACAAAATGGACTTTTTTGAAAACTTATGTTAAAATATAATTAGGTGTTATGTAAATGTTAGTAAACAATAGCAAATGTTAAGGAGGAAGAAAGTATGACAACAGAAAGCAAAAGCAACTGGAATATCGATTTGGCATGTGGATTTGACAAAACAATGTGGAATGCTATGCAGCAGCAACGGATTGGAAAGAAGCTTCGTGTAGAAATCGTTGCAGAGCTGCCGAAAGAAGATGAAGCAGAATTCTTCGCAAGCTGCACGGCGTGGTCCTACCATGAGCAGAACTATCGGTTCTATATCCACGACAATGGTGAAGAAACGGTGATTTCTGTTTATCAGGAAGATATGAGCGCAAGAAAAGCGGGATCAGCAGTTGTGATTGAGTTGGATACAGCAATTTCTATCCTCGAACACAAATGCTGCTATCAGCAGTTAAGAGACTGCTGCGATGAGATGGCAAGATTCTTATTTGCAAACAGGATCTGGAAGTGAATATGATGTGCTAACAAAGGACGCTCTGTTTATCAGGGCGTCCTATTCATGTTTAAATTATAAAAACAATAAAATCTTAATAATTTATGGATTGATTTTGAAAATATTTGTGATAGAATATTTTAGGTTAAGAATAATTATTAAAAATTAAGATGAAATAGTAAAGGGGATAATTAGAAATGAAAAAGAAAATTCTAATAATAAGTAGCATAATAATATTAGTTTTAATTTTAATTGGAACATATTTGTACTTTTTTAACAAAAATGTTTTATATAATATTTATGATGGAATAAAATATGTAAAACAAGCGCTAGAAGTTAATTTGTCTAGCGAGTACAAGCCAGTAGATAAGACAAAAACATATTATAAGAATGAGAAAAATTTAAGAATACCAATTTTATTGTACCATGAAATAACTACAAAACAACCAGAAAGAAAATTAGCATATATGCAAACGACAAAAGATAATTTTGAAAAACAGGTTTCTGGAATATTAGAATATGGATATACAGTTATTTCTTATAATGACTTAATTGCATATAATAATGGAGAAAAAGCATTACCAGAAAAAGTTGTGCTAATAGATTTTGATGATGGATATATTGGAAATTACCAAAATGCATTTGAAGTTATAAAAAAATATAATATTCCTGTAAGTATATATGTAGTAGATGATTTAGTTGGAACACCAGGATATTTTAATTGGGAACAGGCAAAAGAAATGAGCGATACAGGGCTTGTAAGTATAAATACTCATGGAAAAACACATATTTTTTATAATAAAGAAACACCAGAAACTTTAAAAGAACATATAGAGTATGCACATGCCAAGATAGAAGAAAACTTGCAAAAACAAGTAACAAAAGTCTTCACATATCCATATGGAGCATATACTGATGAACATCTAGAAATTTTAAAAAATGCAGGATTTGTTCAAAATCTAACAAATGACGAAATAAACAATTCTGATACTTTAAACTTATATGGCTTAAGTAGAATTTATGTAATGAATCATTATTCTAAATATAAAGTTCTAAAAATGATAAAATAGAAATTAAATAAGCACCTTGTAAAGGTGCTTATTTAATTTTATAGATTTACAATTGGATGAGTATAATCTAAGTTACTTGAAGAATCATAATCATAGCCTAGAGTATATATATCTGTAGCAAAAATATCTTTTGCTAACATGTTTTTTAAAATTCTATTGTTTGAAGTTTCCATATATCTTTTTACAGAAGTTACAATATCCAATTTTGGATTTGCATGGCTAATTCCAGAAAGCAATTCTTTACCTTTATCATTAAAGCCAAGTACACGTGCATATGGGATTACTTTTCTAGAATCTTGTATATCTTTTTTTGTTATTCCTAGCAAGCAGTATACTAAAATTCTTCTTAATCTTGTTGTAGTATAACGTTTGCTCTTTACTATACTGATTAATTCATCAATTGTATTACAAGAATTAGCAGCATTTTTAATTGAATATTCTAATCCCTCAGATACATCTGGTAAATTAGCAATTTCTGAAACTGACATTTTTCTTAAGTTATAAATTATTTCTTTTTCAAATTTAGATAAGCTTGATACTGTTTTTCCAGACCTTAAGCAATCATACATTATATCAAAAGATGATTTTGGCATTGCTTGTCTTAAACTCCAAACGTCATTTGTCATTGCAATTTTTCTAATAGCAGTTGCACTAGCAAAGCCATCTACGATTTCTGTGCTATTATAATCAACTTTATTTCTGTTTATACTAACTGGCACAATAGAACTTTTATATTTTTTTAATGCTTTTAGATATTCTATTGCTAAAATATTATTAGGACTAGATAAGATATTTGCATATTTTCTTATATCATTTAAATACATAAGTAGAGCATTTTCTCTTGCTTTAGGATATGAAAAACCTTTACTTAATTCATGATTTAATACAGATACAAATTCTTTAGGTTCATGAAATAGTACGTCCGCAAATTCATTAAGAGTATTTACATCACAAAGTTCACTGCCAAAAGAAATATAATCTACAATGTTAAAAGAGTTTAACATTTTGATTCCACCTTCTGCAAAGTTCTCTGCGCTAGAAATACTATATAATAGAGGTAATTCAATTACTAAATCTGCACCATTTTTAATAGCCATTTCAGCTTTAGACCATTTATCAACTAAAGAAGTATCACCACGTTGAACAAAGTTACCACTAATAATAGCAACTACATAATCTGCATTTACAGCTTTTTTTGATTCATTAATATGGTACAAATGACCATTATGAAATGGATTATATTCAGCTATGATGCCAAGTACTTTATTCATAAAATTTACCTCCTATATTGCAATATTAAACCAATTACTGATATAATATCATAAATAAGAATATTTTTCAAATATTTATTTAAAATTATGAGAAATTTAGCATTTTTATATAAAATAATGTAAAAATTGGAGGAAAAATGGAAGAAGTTATAATATATACAGATGGTGCATGCTCTGGAAATCCTGGACCTGGAGGTTGGGGAAGCATATTAATGTGTAAAGGAAATACTAAAGAAATATCAGGTGGTAAAAAAGATACAACTAATAATGTAATGGAATTAACAGCAGTTATAGAAGCATTAAAACTATTAAAGTTCAAATGTAAAGTAAACTTATATAGTGATAGTGCATATGTTGTTAATGCATTTAACCAAAAATGGATTTATGGATGGATGAAAAATGGTTGGAAAAATGCAAGCAAGGAGCCTGTGAAAAACAAAGAGTTATGGCAAGAATTATATGAATTAACAAAGGTACATAATGTTACCTTTATTAAAGTAAAAGGACATAGCGACAATGAGTACAATAATCGTTGCGATGAAATGGCAAGAGAAGCGATAAAAGAATTATAAATAAAAAAATAATGAATTTTATGTGCATGGTCGATAAATGCCCACAACTTAAGGAAGAATAATTGAAATTAAAGATATGTAGGGGAATTCTTGAACGCCCCAAAAACTTCAGGGAGGCATACTAAATAGTATTCGTTTAAGTATTTTTGCTGAAGTTTGGGCGATTAAAATCGCCCCTACAAATGAGTATCTCTTAAATTTTGGACATTTATTCTAAAACGAATCATAAACCTCCTAATTACATTCTACATTTTCAACTAGATCTTGCCAGTATTTTTTAGGCATAAATTGCATTCTCAATCTAGAATTTTTTCTTTCTTTAATTCCAATAGAGTGATAAAAACAATTCCATAAATTTTGATAATACAATTCTTCTTCTGGCAAGGAGGAGATTTTTATATTGCTAGCCTCTGTAATTAAATATTCTTTTGTATTATATAAAAGTGCAATGTTTCTATTTTTGTCATGAATTATAAAGTTTTCGTTTGGCAAGCGAGATATAAAATGGTGACCTAATAATTCTAATACATTATTATCTGGATGGATTTTTGCATAAAACATTCCATTTTGTAATTTCATAAATCTAACTAATCCACACAATCTATGATATTCTCCAAAAACACGTTTTTTTGTTTTTTCCATATTTAAAACAATATCATTTGTTAATAGATGGTCAATTTTATTACCTATTTCAAAACCTAAAAGTAGATATTTTACAATAGTAATTTCTTTATTTGGAATGTTTGATAAAAAAACATTATAAGCAGTAGATAAAGCATGGAAGGAAATATTTTTTACTATTCCATTATAAATTCGTTTGGATTTTTCAAAATCTGTTTCTAATAATTCATAATTACAAAATAAATCAATTTCAAATTCAGAAGTAACAATCCTGTTAGGAATAATTTTTGAAATGTAACTATTAAAAACAATAGTAAGTAATCCATCAAAAGTACCATCATAAATATATGCAGTATCTATAAATTTCCAGTTAAACATTTTATAGTATCCTCCTTTGTTGGATTCAAATTATCAAAAAGCGATAATTGTTTTGAGGTATTAAAAATAGGTACTGATTTTCGCTCTTGATATAATAAGTTTGTTTCAATAAAAGAATGATTTAAATAATTTGCATGGTTAAAATATTTTCCATCACAGGTAATAAAATAAATGGCACGTTTCAAAACAACTCCCAAACCTTTTAAATTATCAAAATTCAAATTAAAATTTCTTCTTGCACGTATAATACGTTTTGCTGAAGTAACACCAATTCCAGGGACACGAAGCAGAGTGTAAAAATCAGCTTTATTTATATCAATTGGAAAACACTCTAAATGTCTTAATGCCCATTCACATTTTGGGTCTAACAAATTATTAAAATTAGGATGTGTTTCATCTAATAGTTCTTCTGCTTTAAAACCATAGAAACGTAGTAGCCAATCAGCTTGATAAAGCCTGTTTTCACGAAGTAGAGGAGGTGCTTCTAAGCTAGGAAGATTTTTATCATTGTTTATAGAAACATAAGCTGAATAGTAAACTCTTTTTAAAGAGAATTTTTTATACAAACTTTCAGATAGCTTTAGTATTTTTAAATCAGATTCTGGACTTGCTCCTACCATCATTTGAGTTGTTTGACCGCGCAGGAACAAAGCGATTCTTATAATTTGATTTTTCTTCTCTAGAGATTGCAATATTAGTAGAAATATGATTCATAGGGGTAAAAATTCCTGCTTTTTCCTTTTGAGGTGCTAATAGTTTTAAACTATCATTAGAGGGAAGCTCTATATTAATACTCATACGGTCGGCAAGATTTCCTACTTGGCTGATTAATTCAGAGCTTGCTCCAGGAATTGCTTTTACATGAATATAACCATTGAAATGGTATTCATTTCGTAAAATATAAATTGCTTTGTATAATTGCTCCATTGTAAAGTTGGGTGACTTTATAACAGATGAACTTAAAAAAAGCCCTTCAATATAATTACGTTTATAAAATTCTATTGTAAGATCTGCAATTTCTCTTGGTGTGAATGCTGCTCTAGGAACACTATTAGAAGAACGATTAATACAATATTTACAATCATAAATACATACATTTGTCATTAAAATTTTTAATAAAGAAATACATCTGCCATCACTTGCCCAACTATGGCAAATACCAGAGACCTTACCATTACCAATACCATTTTTGCTATTTACTCTTTTACTGCCACTAGAACTACAAGAAACATCATATTTTGCAGCATCTGACAATATTTTCAATTTATCAATTATATCCATAAAATCACCCAAACGAATATTCTTATATTAATATAACACACAAACACATGTTTATGCAATAGAAAATAAAAAATAAAAGTGAAAAATAAATAATTCAAGTATATTACAGGAATATGACATTTTCGTAACATGCTTGAATTGTGTCATGTTTTATCATATAATAAAAATGAATTATAGTATGCACAAATGACTAAAAAGTAAAGGGGCGAAACTATGGAAACATT
This sequence comes from Clostridia bacterium, assembly GCA_022799315.1. Taxonomy (GTDB): domain Bacteria; phylum Bacillota; class Clostridia; order TANB77; family CAG-508; genus RGIG8482. Next base: position 109,437 of record JAAWOE010000001.1, read on the forward strand.
TGCTGATTATATTTTGTCAGAACAAGACTATATCAAAAAAATGGAAATTGTATATTATCTAAAGAAAAGAGCTAATATTTTCTTTGATAATTCTGTTATATTTAAAACAGAACTTGCCAGAATGTTTATAGATGATATGATGATTACAGATGTAGATAGAAATATAGTACTTACAGCTTGTTTATTATGCTTTTGTAAAAAATCATCTAATCCTCAAGATTTATCTAAAGTAAAATCTTATGCAAAAGAAGGAGCAGAATATTTGGCAACATTAGGGTTTAATGATAGATTTTGCAAAATTTGTGAAGAATTAAATAGATATAGTGGAAGTAAGCCAAGAGAAAAGGAAAGTGACATATTAGAATTAGTAGACAATTTTGGAGGAATGCTTTTAAATAGACCAGAAAGACGAGGTTTTCCAGTAGATGAAGCATTAGTACTGTTAGAATATAGAAACATGAAAAATAAAGACAATAGATATCTTGAGAAGTTTAAAGAATTTGTTTGTGTAACAGAAGGAATTGCTGTATAGATAGGAGGAATAAAAATGGGATTTAATGTAAACGAGGGATATTATGAAAAACATGTAAGACAAAACGGATATAAAATTACAGATATTCAAGAAAAAATTAATGCAGCAAACAATACAGAAGATGGTATAAAAGTACTTGAACAACAATACTTTAAAGAGATTGGAGTGGACATACCAGTAAATGCTAGATCAAAAGAACCAATTGAGTATGTTATTGAAGAACAAATAGACAATAATGAAATAGAATTTTAAAAGTGTGAATAAAAAGTGTAGAGGATTATTTCTAATCCTCTATTGCTATATAATAGAAAATATGATGTTAAAATTGTAGGGGGGCAAGCATTGCTCGTTTCACCTAGCGAAGAAATTAAAAGTGAAAAATGTAGGGGGGGGCGACGCCCTCGTCGACCCTTTGCTTTTGGAGGAGGATTAATATGTACGAAATATTTGCAGATTTACATGTTCATATAGGAAGAAGTAAAAGTAACAAACCAATAAAAATTACTGCTGCACGAAGTCTTAATTTTGAAAATATTGCAAAAGAATGTGTAGAAAGAAAAGGAATTAGTGTAGTTGGAATAATTGATTGTGCATCACCATATGTTATTGAGGATATAGAAGAATTTTTAAAAAATGGAGATGCATATGAAATACAAGATGGTGGAATTGTATATAAAGACAAGGTGTGTATTATTTTAGGAAGTGAAATTGAAACCTCAGAAATAAATGAAAAAGGAAAAACAGGAAGTGCACATAATTTGTGCTATTTTCCAACCTTAAAGGATATAAAAGCGTTTTCAAAAGAGATGAGTACACATATTAGTAATATAACCTTAAGCTCACAAAGAGCAAATATTTCTGCTTATGAACTAATTGATATTGTACAAAAATATAATGGAATATTAATACCTGCTCATGCTTTCACCCCTCATAAGAGTTTTTATGGGAATTGTACAGACAGATTAGAAAAGATTTTTAAAGAAAAATATAAAGATATACCAGCAATTGAGTTAGGATTAAGTTCAGATACATTTTTAGCAGATCAAATTTCGGAATTAGAAACAAAAACATTTTTAACAAATTCTGATGCACATTCTCTTCCTAAAATTGCAAGAGAATATAATAAAATGCTAGTTGAAAATATTAGTTTTAAAGAGTTTGTAAAAGCAATAAACAATAAAGATGGCAGAAGGATACTATGTAATTATGGGCTAGATCCAAAGCTTGGAAAATACCATAGAACATACTGCGAAACATGTGAAAAAAACGTTCAAGGCAATGCACCTGTAAGTACATGCCCTGATTGCGATTCAAAGAATATTACAATGGGCGTTTTCGACAGAATTGAAACAATAAAAGATAAGAAAGAAAGTAAAAGTCCAGAAAATAGACCTCCATATGTGTATCAAGTTCCACTCACATTTATACCAGGCTTAGGAGGAAAAACCATAGATAAATTATTAAATAGGTTTGAAACAGAAATGAATATATTACATAAACTTTCAAAAGATGATATAGAGCAAGTAGTTGGAGAAAAGATTGCAAATAGCATTATTGCGGCAAGAGAAGGAAAACTAGGAATACAAGCTGGTGGTGGCGGAGTATACGGAAAAGTAACAACAAAATAAGAATATGCTTAAATATAACTTGCCTTCTTGATGTAGTGTTTGAATTTGATTGCTAAAGTAGCTTCACGTGAATGATGTGCTTTTCTTTTTAAGCTTAAAAAGAAAATGCCCATCATCCAGCAAGATGAAGCGGATTCATAGGTAAAGATTAAAAAACAAGGACGAATATGTCCTTATTTTTTTGTTCTAAAATCTGTTTTATTACATAGACATTATGTATAAGAAAAAAGCACCTAATGAGGAGGGAGTACTTTTGAAAAATACAAAAAGGAAAAATAGCAAAATAAAAGAAATGCTTATATCATATTTAAGGAATAACATAAAAGAATATTCTATTGTTATGATTATTTTCTTAATTGGATTAATTTTTGGAGTGATTTTTGTTAATAATGCAGGAAAGAATCAAATTAACGAAATAACATCTTATATAAATGATTTTGTAGGGAATTTAAAAAATAATATAGAAATAAACAAAGCACAGTTATTAAAAGATACATTAATATCAAATTTTTTACTGGCATTAGAATTATGGTTTGTTGGATCTACGGTAATAGGACTGCCTATTGTATATGGAATGATTGCATATAGAGGTTTTTGCCTAGGGTATACAATATCTTCCATTATTGCTACATTAGGAATGCGGAAGCGGAATACTATTTACAATAGCATCAATATTATTTCAAAATATTTTATTTATTCCATGTATTTTATCACTAGCAGTTAGTGGAATGAAATTATATAAATCTATTGTGAAAAATAAAAGAAAAGAAAACATAAAATTAGAAATTACAAGACATACTCTTTTTTGTTTGTTAATATTAATACTGTTAGGAGTATCAACTCTTATAGAAGTTTATATTTCGACAGGACTATTACAAATTTGTACAAAAATTTTGTGATTTTATTAAAAAGCTCTTTACAATTTTAAATTAATTTGATATAACATAGGTGTTTATGTAAATTGTGAAAAATCATTGCATAAAATAAATTTAAGGTAGGGGAAGAAAAATGGAAAAACAAATCGACAATTTCTTAGAATTTATTAAGGAAGATAAGAAGTTATCTGAAAACACATTACAATCATATAGAAGAGACATAGTACAATTTGAAGAATATGTAAATTCAAATAAATTGAATTATTTAAAAGTAACAGAAGAAGACATGAAAAACTATTTTTCACATTTACAAGAAGTTGGTAAAAAAACATCAACAATATCTAGAAATATTGCATCAATAAGATCTTTTTATCAATTTTTAGTACGTAACAAAAAAGTTAAAAAAGATCCTACTGATAAAATTCAGTCACCAAAAGTAGAGAAAAAAGCACCAACAATTTTATCATCAAGCGAAATTGAATTATTACTTGAACAACCTAAAAATGTTGATTTAAAAGGAATTAGAGATAAAGCAATGTTAGAATTTGCTTATGCTACAGGTATGAGAGTTACAGAAATAATTTCTTTAGATATAGATGATATTAATCTAAAAGATGGATTAGTAACATGTAAAACAAGAACAAGACAAAGAAATATACCTTTAGGTTCACTTTCTTTAAAAGCTTTAGCAGATTACATAGAAAATTCAAGACCAATATTAATTAAAGATGAAAAAGTAAAAGCATTATTTGTTAATACAAATGGAAAGAGATTAACACGTCAAGGATTTTGGAAAATTGTAAAATATTATAAAGAACAAGCTCACATTACAAAAGATATTACACCACATGTGTTAAGACATTCTTTTGCAACTCATCTTTTACAAAACGGAGCAGACCTAAAATCAATTCAAACAATGCTTGGACATTCTGATATATCTTCAACACAAGTATATATGCAATTTCAAGATGAAAGTATTAAAAATATATATAAACATGCTCACCCAAGAGCATAAATTGCTTATGCAATAGTGAATAGTTAAGAGCGAATAGTGAAAAATGCTATTTGCTCTTTTTTGTTATATAATATAAAAATTCTAAATTTCTATAATGACGAACGTTCAAAATATATAGAACTAATTTTGTAAAAACAAACAAATAATAATCATAAAATTCCTTAAAATGTTGACAATAAAGATAAGGTTTTATAAAATGTGTTTAAAGAAAGTATCACACATAAACATAAGATAAATGGAGGAAATTTTATGAAAATACGAAATATAAAAAATAATAAAAAAGGCATCACATTAATAGCACTAATAATAACAATAATCCTAATGTTGATACTTGCTGGAGTAGTCTTAAATCTAACCATAGGAGAAAATGGGCTAATAAAAATAGGTAAAAAAGCAGGAGAAGAATATAAAATATCAGCAGCAAAAGAGAAAATAGAATTAGCAGTGATGGATTACGAAGCAAAAATAAGAAAAGAGACTATATACAGCATAATAGACCGAATAGAAGGACTAGAAAGCATAGAACCAGAAGACGAGAATGTAGGTCTACCATATACAGTAACAGTAGATGGATATAAATTCTTAGTAAAAGAAGGAATAGAAGTAATATATCAAGGAAAAGCAAACGGAATAATACCAGAAATAATAAGTATAACAAAGAACATTATAAGTGATACAGAAGCAAAAATAAACATAGAAGCAAAAACAAAAGACAGTGAAGGAATAGAAAAACTAATACTAATGAAAAACGGAGTAGCAATAGAAGAAAAAGAAGTAAGAGGAAAAGACATAAAAGAAGAATTTAGTGCCACAGGAAATGGAAAATATAAAATAAAAGTAATAGGAAAAAACAAAAAAAGAGCAATAAGCAAAGAAATAGAAATAAGCGAAATGAACATAGGAAGTGCAGAAATAGCATCAGGAGAAATAATAGAAGGAAAAGCTCAACTAACAATAACAGGAGATTATGGAAAACTAAACATAACAAAAATGGAAATATACGAAGGACAAAACAAAATAAAAGAAATAGCATATAAAGAAGCAAAAAGCAAAATAGAAGAAGAATACGAAACAGACTATATGCCATTCTATGAAGAAAAAACATACACAGCAAAAATAATAGCAGATAAAAACAATGAAACAAAAACAAACGAACTAAAACTAAAAAACAAAGATACAATAAAAACGGAAAAAGACTTAAGAACATTGGCAAGCACAGTAAATGAAGGAGAAAATTTCGAAACAAAAATAATAAAACAAATAGCAGACATAAACTTGATAAAAGAACATACAGCAATAGGAACAATAAGTGCACCGTTTAAAGGAACATATAATGGACAAGAAAAAACAATAAATAACATACAAATAAATAGTACAACCTTAGAAAACCAAGGATTATTTGGATATATAGAAAATGCGACATTGAAAAACATCATATTAGGAGAAGGAAATATAAATGCAGGAAATAAACTAGGAGGAGCAGTAGGATATGCAAAAGATTCTACTATAGAGAATATAACAAATAATAAAACAAATATTACTGCTAATAGCACATATTATGAAAATTATGGTACAGCTCTTAATGATTTTGGAACTATAATAGTTCAAACGAACAGCTTTTCTGCAAATACAATAGGTGGAATTTGTGGTTTGGCTAAAAATACTAATATACAAAATTGCTATAATGACGTGAATGTAGCAGGAACTAATTCAGGATGGCTAATAGGCGGAATTGTTGGATATATGAATGGCGAAAATATTAAATTGTTAAATTGCACAAATGCAGGAAATGTAACAAATGGTTGGGCAATAGGTGGAATTGTTGGTCTTACTTATGACTATGTACAAATAGAAAAATGCAAAAATAATGGTATTATTAAAACTTCACGGTTTTGGACCTGGAGGAATTGCTGGAGTCTGTATAGGAGGAAAAGTTACAGAATGTAAAAATGAAAATGATATAGAAGGAAATGCAAATGTTGGTGGAATTGTAGGATTTGCTAATGAAAAATCGTTATCAGGCAACTTTGAAATAATAGATTGTAATAATTCGGGAATAGTTACAAGTACAGGATATAATACTATTTCGATTCATACAATGGGAGCGAATTCTACATGGAATAGTTGTGCTGCAGGAGGAATAATTGGATATGGGATAAAAACCAAAGTGACAAACTGTTATAATACAAATTTAGTTACAGCAAGTAAGAACAATACTGTACAAAGATTTGATGTAGGTGGAATAGCAGGAACTTTAAGAAATTCGGAAATAACTAAAAGCTATAATATTGGAACTATAAAAGGCGATGAAAATCATGTTGGAAGCATAGGTGGAATAGCTGGAACTGGATTTTATAATGTAAAGGTTAATAATTGTTATAATGAAGGTGAGGTGTCAGGGTATGCTTCTATAGGCGGAATTGTTGGAATAGGAAATATGATAGATATAAGATATTGCTATAATAAAGGAGAGGTAACAGCTTTTTATCAAACAGCAGGGGGAATTGTAGGACACTTACAACCTTGGAATAGTAATATATATGAAAATTTTATATATTACTGTTACAATAAAGGTACTGTTACAGCAACTGACAGAACAGGAAGTATTAATGGATATTTTTACTACATGGATGCAGATTATATATATTCACTCGAAAAAGTTACCCAATCAAATAGCAATTGGGGCGGAGGAAGCTCTTATATAAATGCTACAAAGCAAGGAATATTTAATAAAGAAACTTTAATAAGTACAGTGCTATCAGAGTTTGGAGAAAACTTTAAACAAGATTATGAAGGTAGTGAAAGCGTAAATGACGGATTTCCAATTTTAACTTGGCAAGTACAAAAAAGCAAGATGCCACAAAGCAAAACAACCAATAATTAAAATGAAATGCAACAACTATAACCAGTTGTTGCATTTTTGAATTTTGAAACGGAAAATATGTAATTGTACTTGCTTGATATTACAGCCCTACTTTTATTATAATATTAAAAATTTTAGTGACAAGTTTTATCTTTTTTGATATAATTTTGTAAGAAAAAGGAGAAGATATGTATAAGTTTTTTGTTAAAGATGATCAAATTAATGATAATAAGATTCAGATTATTGGTAAAGATGTTAATCATATAAAAAATGTGCTTAGGTTACAAAAAGATGAAGCTATACAAGTGTGTAATATAGACACATCAAAATCATATATTACTAAAATTGTAGAATTGAGCAATGATGATGTTTTGGTAGAAATTGTAGAAGAATGTAATGAAAGTACAGAAACTAAAATTTTGGTACACATTTTTCAGGGGTTACCAAAGCAAGAAAAAATGGAAATTATTATTCAAAAAGCAACTGAAATTGGAGTAAGTGGCATTACACCAGTAAAAATGGAAAGATGTGTTGTAAAATTAGATGAAAAGACGGCATCAAAGAAAATAGAAAGATGGCAAAAGATAGCTGAAGTTGCAGCAAAGCAAAGTAAACGAGATAAGATACCAATTGTACACTCGTGTATTAATTTAAAAAGTATATATGAAAAATTAAAAGAATATGATATAGTAATTATGGCTTATGAAGAAGAAAAAGAAAATTCTATAAAACAGATTTTGACGAACTTATCACATGAAAAAGAACTTAAAATTGCAGTGATTATTGGGCCAGAAGGTGGAATTTCAAAAGAGGAAGTAGAACTTCTAAATGAACTACCAAATCTAAAAACAGTAACTTTGGGTAAAAGAATTCTAAGAACAGAAACAGCGCCATTAGTTTTAGCAAGTGTTATTATGTATGAGTTTGACGAGATGGAATAAGTAATAAAAATAAAGAAAGAAGATGGAAATATATGCTAGATAAAGATATAAAAACAAAAAAACAAGAGGAAGAAAATTTAAAAAAATTAGAAAAAGAGATAGTAAATAAAAAGAAATTGCCGCCAGAAGAAGAAAATAAAATAAATAAAAAAATTTTTGAAAATATGATAATTGCTGATATATTAATGGCGTTTTTCTATCTTATAAGCTTAGGGTCTCTAAATATAGAAACACCAATATTTATAACTGATCTAAAAGTGTTTAGTATAGGACTAATTGTTTTAACAGTAATTATTTTTGAAATAAGTTATAAAAAAGAAAATGGTAATTTGTGTATACATGGAATTGAATGTTTAGCAATATCAATATTTATGTTATTTTCAACATATTTGTATACTATGTATATGAAAGAATTCTATATGTATATATCAATTTTTGCGTATATTGCAGCAATTTATTATGCAGTAAAATCAATTATTATATATAGAAAAATGAAGAAAAAATATATCGCTAGCCTAAGCGACATAGACAAAATAGTAAAAAAATAAGAGGTGAAGAACATGAAAAGTATGACAGGATTTGGAAGAGCAAACTATGAAAAAGAAGGAAGAACTTATAATGTAGAAATTAAATCTGTTAACCATAGATATTGTGATGTTAGCGTAAAAATGCCAAGATGCATAAGTTACTTAGAGGAAAAAGTAAAAAAAGAAATCACAAATAGTATTTCAAGAGGAAAAATAGATGTATACATTACATTTGAAAATAATAGTGCAAAAGGAAAAAATATTAAAATAAACAAAGAACTTGCTAAAATTTATATTGATGAATTGAAAGAATTAGCAAGCCAAAACGACATAAATTCTAATATCCCTGTAACTGAAATATCAAAATTCCCAGATGTGCTGGTAATAGAAAACGTTGAAGAGGAAGATATCATATGGAACGAACTTGAAGTGGTGTTAAAAGAAGCTTTAGAGAATTTTATTGTAATGCGTACACAAGAAGGAAATAAAATAAAAGAAGATTTGGAAAAAAGAATTGAAAAAATTGAGGAAAAAGTTTCTAAAATTTCCGAATATTCTACTAGACTTGTAGAAGAATATGTAGTAAAATTAGAAACAAGAGTTAAAGAAATTCTTAAAACGGATGTTGTAGATCATGAACGTCTAAATCAAGAAATAGTAATTTATGCAGATAAGTGTTCAATTGAAGAAGAATTAACAAGATTAAATAGCCATATTATTCAATTTAGGAATTTTATCAATATGGAAAATCCAATTGGAAAGAAAATAGATTTCTTAATTCAGGAGATGAATAGAGAAACAAACACAATAGGATCAAAATCTGGAAGTTTAGAAATTACAAATATGGTAATAGAAATAAAAACAGAAATTGAAGACATTCGTGAACAAATTCAAAATATAGAATAGGAGAGATTATATGCAATTAATTAATATAGGATTTGGAAATATTGTATCTGCAAATCGTATAATTGCAATTGTTAGCCCAGAATCTGCACCAATAAAAAGAATGGTTCAAGAAGCAAAGGACAATGGTACAGCAATAGATGCAACATACGGAAGACGTACAAGAGCAGTTGTAATTATGGATTCAGGTCATATTATATTATCAGCAGTGCAACCGGAAACAGTAGCAGGCAGACTTGATAAAGATGAAAAAGAAGAAATAGAAGAATAAGAAAGAGGTAGATTTAAAATGATGGTAAAACCAAGCGTTACAGAATTATTAAAGAAAGTTGATAACAGATTTGAATTAGTTGTAGCTACAGCAAAAAGAGCAAGACAATTATCAAATGGAGATAAGGCTCTAACAGACAAAGATGAAGAGTCTAAAGTTACACTTGCAGCAGATGAAATAGCTGAAGGTAAGGTGACAGTATGCAAGGAGGATTAAATAAACATATAATAACTATAACTGGAGATTTGGCAAGTGGGAAAAGCAAAGTAAGTACATTACTTGCTGAGGAATTTGGATACACTGTATATAGAAATGGCGAATATGTGCGTCGCCTTGCTAAAGAAAAAGGAATGGATATTACAGAATTTAATATATATGTAAAAGACCACCCAGAAATAGATCAACAAATAGAAAAAAGTGCAACAGAATATGCAAGTGAACATGATAATTTAGTTATTGATGCAAGACTTGGATGGTATGCTGTTCCACATTCTTTTAAAGTATATTTAAGTGTCGATATTGAAGTTTCAGCAAGACGTGCTTTAAATGATATGGACAGAAAAGATAGTGAAAGTTTTACTGATTTAGAAGAGCAAAAAAGAGATATTCAAAAAAGATATTCAATAGAAAATGAAAGATTTTATGAAGTATATGGTGTTAGAAGAGATGATATGTCTAACTATGATTATGTATTAGACACAAGTAACTTAACACTAGAAGAAACTAAAGAACTAATAAAGCAAGAATATTTAAAATGGTTAGAAAAATAAACTAAAATAGTAGGTGGACTATGAATAAAACGAAAAGAAAGATATTTGAAACTTCAATGAAACTGTTTGCACAAAAAGGATATGATGCAACAAGTATCGAAGAAATAACAGCAACAGTTGGCGTTGCAAAAGGAACTTTATATTATCATTTCTCTAGTAAAGAAGAAATCTTTAACTTTCTTGTAGATGAGGGCATGAAATTATTAAAAAATAGTATTGATATTAAAATTGCAAAAGCATCTAACACTATTGACAAATTAAGAGCAATAGTTTTAATACAAATAAAAATAATATCAAAATATGAAGATTTCATGACTATAGTGCTTAGTCAAATATGGGGACATGAACCAAGAAATCTAATGTGCAAAGACAAAGTAATAGAGTACATAAAAACAGTAGAAGAAATAGTTAAAGAAGGAATGCAAAAAGGAGAGATTATCGAAGGAGATCCTGAAATTATTGCATCACGGAATATTTGGACAAACATGTTCAAGTCTGATATACAAGCTAAAAATAAAGCAAGATATAGATATACCAAAATTATACAAAGAGTTTGATAATTCGTTATTAAAAGGTCTTATAAAAAAATAATAAAAAGTTGTAAAATAATGTTGACTTTTGTATTAAAAATGTAATAAAATTGTAACGAAAATGAAAAATAAATTTTAATGAATCCTATTGTACTTTCTTGAAAGAAGCTGTATAATTTTGATAGTTAGAATATACGTAGGACAAAGGAGGGAGGTTTACAATGTCTAAAAGTGGCATAGTAAACGTAAGAATGGTAATTACGCAAGAAAAAATATTATCTAACATTGATAAGGTGCAAAAATTAATAAACCCAAATAGTAAAAAACAAATAGTTCAATTAGATGAAGATTCTTACTTCAAAGACTTAATTGAATCTATTAAAACATATTTAATAGAATATCCAAAAAAGAAAAACTTTCCAAAAGATGTATATAAAGCAGCTTATGGTTTAGTTGAATATGCAACAAACCAATTTGAGGAAAATACAAAACAGATAGAAGATTTAATTAGACAAAGAGAAAAAAATATTATACTATCTGGAGAATTAAAAGATTTATTAGAAATTGTTCAAAATAAAGAAAAAGATTGGAAAGCTCAAGTTAAAAATACTGAAGAAAAATTTGGAGAGGATATAATTGATACATTAGGAATTATTGGTAGATCAAAGACTACAACATCACAAAATTATCAAGATGCTGTAAAACTTATAAATGCTAGAATTAGTAATCTTGAATCAAACCTACATATTGAAATAGATATGGAAAGAATTGAAGATAAATCAAAAGCATTAAGTTATATAGGAATTGAAGTTGCCGATGCATTAAAAGTGATACCAACACCAGTTGATTATAATAAAGAAGAAACAACAGAAGTTCAAAATGCTGTAGAAGAAAAAGTACAAGATGTAACAGTGGAAGAACAAAACGATTTTATAAATGAAACAAGAATAGAAGTAAAACCATCATTATGGTCAAGAATTAAAAATAGTAGAATTGCAAGAACAATAAGTTACATATTTAAAATTAGAATAGTATTAGATATGCCAGCACTTCCAGAAGGAAGAGGAGAACAACAATAATAATTATAAAAAGAAGAAATATAAAATTATTTCTTCTTTTTTGTTGAAAAAGTTAAAAGTATTTGATATAGTAAGAAAAGTAAAATAAAGTATGGAGGTATAAAAATGAGAATTGTAGAACCATGGATAAAAGTAGAAAAATTTGATGGAAAAGAAATAATGAGAAGAATAGAAAGAGCGTGTAGAACATGCTATCGCTCAGAAGATAAAATCACAGACGAAAGTTACAAAAACTTATTAAAAAATTGTCTTAATCGTGGACATGAATCAGTATTAGAACATGAAAAAATTACAGTTAGAATTTATAATGATATTGGTTCATATAAGGATTTAACAAGACATAGATTTGCGAGTTTTTCAGTAGAATCAACTAGATATTGTAGTTATGACAAAGATAAATATGGAAATGAAATTTCTTTCATGAATCCAGTTTACATGGAAGATAAAGAAATGTATGATATTTGGAAAAATACAATGCAAGAAATTGAAAATGGATACAAGAAAATGAAAGAATTAGGAGCTACAACAGATATGTGCAGAAACTTATTACCACATTCAACAGCAGCAGAATATACTATGACAGCAAACATTAGAGAATGGAAACATATCTTTAGCCTAAGAGCAAATAATCATGTTCATCCAGCAATTCGTCAAGTAATGATTCCATTATTAAAATACTTTAAAGAACAAATGCCAGAAATATTTGATGAAGTACCATATGATGAAGACTTCAACCCAGAATATTATGCAAAATTATCTGTTGAGGAATTTTAAATAGGAGTATTTATATGATTGATTTACACATTCATACAACACATTCTGATGGAAGTTATTCACCATTAGAAATATTACAAAAAGCACAACAAGAGAACTTAGATATTATTTCAATCACAGACCATAACCAAATAAGTGCCTATGATGAGCTAGAAAATGTTTATATACAAGATTATTATAAAGGGAAAATAATTGTAGGTACAGAACTGAAATGCGTTTATAATCATATGCCAGTAGAAATTTTAGCGTATGGATTTGAACGCTCAAAAATGAAAGAAACACCGTATATTACAACACCACAGAAATTGTATATTGTTCAATCAAACTATTTAGAGTATATAAAGAAAAAAGGAAAGCAAATAGGACTGTTTTTTGATAAAGATTTACACATCCCATTAGAAAAACTAGAATTTGCTTCTGCTGTTTTCGAAAGAGAACTTTGGAAAGACGAAAGAAATGTGGAGATTTTAAAAAAACATGGTATTAATATGAAAATGCCATTTTATCGTGAAGCACAAAGTAATCCAGAATCAATATTTTATATTGATGAAACAAAAGATTATCCTAAAGTGCAAGATGTAATAGATGAAATCCATAAAGTAAAAGGATTAGCGTTTTTAGCACATTTATATGAATATCCGCTATATAATCACGAAACAATAATAAGAAAAATTATAAAGGAATTTGATTTGGACGGAATTGAATGTTGTCATTCCAGTTTTACAAACCAACAAAGTGAATTCTTGATTGGATTTTGTAAAAAGCAAAAATTATATATGTCTGGTGGTAGTGATTACCATGGAAAAGCAAAACCTAAAGTGAAATTTGCAAGAGCAATCAACGATGAATTTATTCCTAATGAATTAGTTCAAGAATGGGTAGAAAAAATTGAATATTATAATTAGATAAAAAGAAAGCAAGTGTGCTTTCTTTTTTGTCATAAGTTTGATGCTTGTGTTCATATAATTTATAAAACATATTCTTGGGTGGTGAATAAGATTAGTACAATCTATGTAAAAGAATTAAATAGTATAAATGAAATTTTTAAAGAAAATAGTTTGTTGCCAAATCTGTTTAAAAGAATAATTCTATTTTTTAAACAGGTACTTTGTATTCTTACAATAAAAGAAAATGGCATATGTGTATTACCATATAAAAATATAAAAAATAAAGCAATTATAAATGTAATCACTAAGATTATAGCAAAAAATACACAAAGCGTAGTGTTATCAAATTATTTGAATAATGTAGAATATGTAACAAAAAGCTTAATAAATAGGAAAGTGCATATTTATAATGGTAAAATACTTTCAAACTATCTAATTTATAATTTTGTAGAATATATTTCAAAATTAAAAAATGAAGAAACGTATTTACAAGAAGTATCGATATTAGTAAACAATTGTAATAGCTTAAATACAGAAAACATTATATATCTTGCTAATAAATTAAAGAGAATAAATATTGTAACTAATAAAATTAATAATTTTAATAAAATATCAACATATTTAGAAAATAAAATGGGGATAGGAATAACAATAACAAACAACAAAAGAAAGAGTCTTGCTAAGGCAAAAATAATTATTAATATAGACTTTAATGAAGAAACACTAAATCAATTTAATATAAATAAGGATGCTATAATAGTAAACATTAATAATAGTGTAGAAATTAAGACAAAATTATTTAATGGTATAAATGTATATGACTATTATATAGAATATGATAAGAAGTTGGATAATGAACTATTAAAATATTTTGACCAAAAATTAATATATGAAAGCATGATTATTAAAAACAATTATGATGAAATAATGGAAAGTATAGTCAGAGATAATCTGCAAATAGTTGATTTAGTGGGAAAAAATGGGATTATAAATGAAATGGAATATAAAAGAAATTAAAAAAGTTAAAATAATACTTGACAAAATGCTATAATTATCTTAATATAGTGTCAATGTAAAAAGAAACATATTGTTTCTACTATGGAGAGGAGACTTTTTTATGGAAGAAAAAGAAGTACTATTAACACAAGAAGGATATAATAAATTAGAAAGCGAATTAGAATATTTAAGAACAGAAAAAAGAGCTGAAATTGCTGAACGTATTAAAGTAGCACTAGGATTTGGAGACCTATCTGAAAACTCAGAATATGATGAAGCAAAAAATGCACAAGCAGATAATGAAATTAGAATAGCAAATTTAGAAACAAAATTAAGATATGCTAAAATTATAGATGAATCTGAAATAGACACAAAAACAGTTCAAGTAGGAAATACTGTTAAAGTAAAAGATTTAGAATTTGACGAAGAATGTGAATATACAATTGTTGGTTCAACAGAAGTAGATTTAGCACAAAACAAAATTTCAAATGAATCACCAATTGGAGCTGCACTTCTTGGAGCAAAAAAGGGAGAAACAGTTGAATTTAAAATTCCTGCAGGAACAGCAAAATACAAAATTTTATCAATTAAAAAATAATAAAGTAAAAGGCCAACATTTTGTTGGCCTTTTACTTTGTTTACATTAGAGTCTACCAATTTCTAATGAGTTTAGCAGTTACATTATCGCCATCAACTTCAATTCTCCTACAATAAAAATATCTTCTATCTTCCATAGGCCCGTCATTAGATATCTCTCCAGAGAGAACGTTTAGTCTCTCCTTAAATAAATCTCTAAGGCTTTCTGGTATGCGTTGAAGACTGAAATTAATAACTACATTCCGTTGCTTAATTTCAACAATATTGCTCGTTTTGATAGCTTTGCCAAATTCGCTTACGAGAACAGAATTTAATTCTTTAATTTTCTGCTCTTTTTCCAATGTTTCTTGAATAATTCTGTTTGTCATAATAACCTCCTAAACTTTTTACTTTTACAGTGCATACTAATTATTTTAGCATATTTATATAAAAAAAACAATGTTTTGGTACTGTTTATATAAGATAAAACATCCTAGCAACATAATTTCAAAGAAATGCTATATTTTTACAATTCTTGCATTAACACTTTTTAAATCAGAATTTACATAAATTTTAATATCACTTCCTGTATTATTTTTAAACTTAAAATCAGTGCTACCATATGATACTGTTGCGTCTTTATCTTTTGCAACATAGTGAACTGGTTTAATATGTGCATGCCTTTCAGTAACTTTCAATTCTGGAATTTGTAATACTACATTATAGATAGTGCTACTAACCTGACAATTTCCACCACCTAGAGTTTGAATAGTTTTTCCTTCTTTATCAAAAGAATCAGCTTCTTTGTAACCTTTATCAGCAGTCGGTTCGCCCACAATTTCATTGAAAGAAAATGTTTCTCCGTTTTTTATAATTGTTTCATTTACAGTAGAACTTGTTATAGAAATATTATGACTTCTGGGGGTATCTTTTCCTCCGAGTTTTGTAGAAAAAGATGCAAGCTCAACTTCTGATTGCTCATCCACTTCATGCGCACCAATTCCAATTTCATTTTCAACAGTATTATCAATGCCATTGGCATTAATGTTATTAATACTGGCTTCTGTATTTACTTTATTTGCAGAAACATTTTCTTCAGAAGTGTTACTAGAATCATTTTTGCAACCAGATAAAAATACTAAACAAATCAATATTATAAAAAATAAATATAAAGTTTTTTTATTCATTTTATCCTCCCAAATATTTTACACATAGTATAACCAAAAAAGAATATAATAAAACTAAAATTCAATATGAATTATATTAAATTTTAATATAAATTATTGACTAAAATTTAATATACGGTTAAAATAAATGTGTATATTATTCGTATACATAATGAGATTGACAAATGATAAATTTAAAAATATTTGGAGGAATAATGAAGAAACTAAAACTAAGTTTAATAATTGCAATTATATTACTAGTAGTTTTAACAGTATCTACGATAGTATTAAATCAGACAGGAGTAATAAAAAGAATTGCTGATAATATTAAGAAAGAAGAAATAAAAAAAGAAATAAATTGTGAAGTATATTCTTATGTGAATGGAAAAACAGCAATATTAGTAATAGTAGAAGACACAGAAAATGGAATAGATAAAATAATATATCCAGAAAATGAAATGACACTATCTTGTAATGGAAAAACAAAAGTTGCGTTTGATTATAATACAGATATAACAGGAAAAGAAAGCCTAACCTTCAAAGCAATAAATACACAAGGCGAAGAAATAAAAAAAACAATACTAATAAATGACCAATTCTACTTAGATTTAATCGACCATAGCATCGTAGCTGAGACAGAAACGCAAAAAGCTTTAACAGTAAATTATAAAGAAGAAAGTACAACGAGACAATATAAAATAGGAGAAGCAACAAATTGGACAAATTATACAAATACAATAAGATTAGATGATTATCAAATGTTAGAGACATTGGGACAAGAAAGTAAAGAAACTAATATATATTTAAGACAAATAGATCAAATGGGATATGAAATTATAACGAAAGTAAAATATGAAATAAATGATAATGCAATATATAAGCAAGAAGATACAGTAGTAGAAGGAGAAAGTATATTAGCTTGTGTAGAAAATAATAATTTAGAGTCTGGAAATTATATATTTAGGGTAACAGGTTCCACAAGTGAAGGAGCAACAGAAACAATAGAATACCCAATAGAACTATATAACTACAACGAAGATGCAAATTATATAACAAATAATACAAATGTAATAGCAGGGAAACCATATACAGGAATGGGAAAACTAAGTGCAGAAAAAAGGATGTTAATACTAAAATATAATGGGGATTTAACAATAAATAGTGGAGCGACAATAACTCCGACAGGAACCAATGAAAATATAAATGGAGCAACATATTTATGTACAAAAAAAGGAATGTTAATTTATTGTGCTGGAACATTAACAAATAATGGAACAATAACAATGACTGCGAAAGGAACAGTAAACCAAGCAGGAGAAAACGTATATTTATATAAAAATGCAGATAATACTTATGAATATGTACCAGCAGTTGGAGCAAATGGTGGAGCAGGAGTTTATCAAGCATGGCCATCAAGTAGTTGGCGGATATAATGGCGTGAATGGAAGCAATAGAAGAACAGGTGGTGGTGGATCTGGTGGATCTAAGGCAGGCAATGGAAATTGTACTTCTGGAGCAGGAGGAAAGGGAACATCATATTCGGGAGGCACTGGAGGAGGAGCTGTTTCTAAAAGCAGTAGTGCTCATATTACGGCTGGATCAGGAAGTAATATTGGTGGAAAAGGTGGAAATGGAGTAGAGAGCTCAGCAGTATACAAATGGGGAACACGGAGGAGGAGCTGGAAACCCAGGAGGAACTACTAATAATAGCGGTAGTGCAGGAGCAAATGGTACAGGAGGACTTCTTATAGTTGATACAAAGATAATGATAAATAAAGGAGCAATAAACTCTAATGGATCTAATGGAGGATATGGAAGTGAAGCTGGAGGGGGCCGGATCTGGTGGAGGCAGTATAAACATATTTTATAAAGAAAGCATCGAAAAAGGAAATATTACAACATATAATGGACCAAGAGGCGGAGGCTATGCACAAGGCGGTTTAGGTGGAACAGGATGCATTACTATAGGAAATATTTCTACAGAAACATTTGTAAAAGATGAATAATAAAATAAGACCTGAAACAATATTTTGCTTTGGGTCTTTAAATTTTTCAAACTTACTCATTTCTTATTAAATATAATCAATAAAAACAGACAAATTATAAAATATATAAAAAGTGTGTAACCAAAAAAGCTAATAATATTGACAAAACCATAAAATATAGTATAATTATAAAAGAGAATAAAAAACGGAGGAAAAAATATGGCTGCTAGAATATGGAAAAAAGTAGGACTTTTTATTTTGATTGTTGCATGCTTATTTAATATAATAATAAAAATAGTTAATAAAATACCATTTGTTGAAGAATTAAAAGCTTCAGCACAATATATTTTACAACAAAATAACGAAAAAAAATAAAAAATTAAAAAATTTAGTTGAAATAGAACAAAATATATGTTAAGATATTAGTTAGCAAATTTATTAAAATATGAAAGAGGTGAAGACAAAATGAAAGAAGGTTTACATCCAGAATTTACAGAAGCAACAGTAACATGTGCATGTGGAAATGTGCTTACAACAAAATCAACAAAAAAAGATATAAAAGTAGATGTTTGCTCAAAATGTCATCCATTTTGGACAGGAAGCTTAAAATTAAATACAACAGGTGGTAGAGCAGATAAATTTAAGAAAAAATATGGTATTCAATAAAAAAATAAAGGTTATAAAACCTTTATTTTTTTATGCATTTTTATGGTATAAACACTACTTGTATGATATAATAACCACATAAAAATGAAATAGGAGAAAACTATGAAAAAATTACTATTTGCAGCATATGATATGAGTGTAGGAGGGATAGAAACAGCCCTTTTAACTTTATTAAATTACCTAGCAGATAAAGATTATAAAATAACTCTAGTATTAGAAAGAAAACAAGGCATATTTCTAAAAGATTTAAACACAAAAATTAATGTAGTTGAATATAAACCAGCAAGCATTAGGTTTTTACCAATAAGAAAATTTATAAATAGTATTAAGAGATTAAAATTTATCATTAAATATAAAAACAAATTTGATTTTTCAGCTTCTTTTGCAACATATTCTAAAGTTGCATCATTTACCTCAAGAACTGCATCAAAAAATTGTGCTTTATGGGGACATGCAGATTACTTCGAATTATTCAGACAAAATAAAAATGAAATGAAAGATTTTTTTGAAGGAATAAAGTATGATGAATTTAAAACGATTATATTTGTTTCGAAAAAAGCATGTAATACATTTATAGAAGTATTTCCACAAATGAAAAACAAAGTTGTTTTTTGCAACAATTTGATAAATTATAAAAAAATTCAAAACATGTCAAAAGAAGAAACAGACTATAAAAAAGATAAATATACATTTATTAATGTTGGAAGACATGATGAAACACAAAAAAAGCTAACAAGGATTATAGAAGCTGCTGAAATGCTAAAAGAAGATAATTTAGATTTCAAAATACTATTTGTAGGAGAAGGAAAAGACACAAGCAAATACAAAAAAATAGCAAATAGATCTGAATTACGAGATAATGTAGAATTTTTAGGTGTAAAGAAAAATCCATATCCATATATAAAACTAGCAGATGCTGTCATATTAACTTCAGATTATGAAGGCTATCCGGTTGTATTTTTAGAAGCTTTAATACTTAATAAGCCGATTATCACAACAGATGTAGCAGATGCTGTGGATGATATTAATGATAAATTTGGTAAAGTGGTAAAAAAAGACGAAAATGATATATATATGGCGATGAAAGAATTTATTACAAAAGGTTATGAAATAAAAGAACAATTTAATCCAGAAGAATATAATAACGATATTATAAAAAAATTAGAATCAATATTTAATGAATATTGATAAGGGTGGAAAGCTTGAAAAAGGAATGTAAATAAGTATGAGAAGATTAACAATAATTGTACCAGTATATAACACGAGCAAATATTTAAAAAGATGCATAGATTCATTATTAAAACAGTCAAATAGTGAAATGCAGATATTACTAATAAATGATGGCTCTACAGATGACTCTGAAAAGATTTTAAAAGAATATGAAAAAAACAATCCTGAAATTATTAAATATTATAAAAAGGAAAATGCAGGCATAGCAGACACTAGAAATTATGGAATTTCAAAAGCAGAGGGAAAATACATAATGTTTGTAGATTCTGACGATTACATTAAAGAAAATTTGTTAGAAAACCTAAGACAATACATACTTAAAGATATTGATATTGTTAAGTTCAAGTTAGAAAGAGTAAATGAAGATGGACAAGTATTGGAACAAGTGAATGGACCAGTATTTAGTAATTTAACAGGAGAAGAAGCATTTAACTTATTAGCATTTTGGGATGTTTTATTAGATTCACCTTGTGTATATGCATTTAAAAAAGAACTATTTACTAAAAATGATTTTAAATTTAAAGTTGGAACAGAGCATGAAGATTTTGGGTTAATTCCATTAGTGCTACTAAAGGCTAAAACTGTAACATCTATTGAAAATTATGGATATTGCTATGTTCAAAGCGAGAATAGCATTACAAGAAATGAAGATTATACAAGAACCTTAAAAAAGTTTAATGATGCATTGTCTCATTATGATATAGCAATGGAGTTTGTTGAACTAAGTAATTTATCTAAGAAAACAAAGAAAAATGTAAAAACATATTATACAAACGCAATTATTTTAAAATTAAAAGAATTAAAGAAAGAAGACTTGAAATTATATATACAAAAAATCAAAGAAAGAAAAATGATTAAAAACATACAAGTAAATAATTTTAAACAACTTATTAAAAAAATTATACTTATGGTTAATATGAAATTATATATAAAACTAAAATAATAGAAAGGAATTAAACTATGGTAAAAGTTAGTGTAATTGTTCCAGTATATAACGTAGAAAAATACATTAGAAAATGTTTGGATTCCTTAGTTAATCAAACATTAGAAGATATAGAGATAATTGTAGTAAATGATGGATCAAAAGATTCTTCTATAGATATTTTAAAAGAATATGCCGAAAAGCACAATAATATCAAAGTATATGAAAAAGAAAATGGTGGACTATCTGATGCAAGAAATTATGGGTTACAATTTGCAACAGGAAAATACATTGCTTTTTTAGATTCAGACGACTATGTTGATGTAAATCTTTATAAAAGAATGTATGAAAAAGCAAAAGCTGAAGATAGTGATATGGTAGAGTGTAATTTTTATTGGGTATA
Organism: Clostridia bacterium; assembly: GCA_022799315.1. Classification (GTDB taxonomy): domain Bacteria; phylum Bacillota; class Clostridia; order TANB77; family CAG-508; genus RGIG8482. Next base: position 130,976 of record JAAWOE010000001.1, read on the forward strand.
TGATAATAAAACCAAAAAAGACATTGGACAAAAATATAAAGGTAAAAAGCAAATGTTTGAAAAAGCAAGAGTTGTTGCTTGGAATAAATTATACAAAAAAGAGATATTAGAAAAAGCAAAGACACAGTTTCCAAAAGGATTAAGATATGAGGATGTAGAATTTTTCTACAAATTAGTCCCTTATATGGAAAGAGTTAGTTTTATAAAAGAACCACTTATATATTATGTGCAGAGAAAACAATCTATAGTAAATACTCAAAACGAGAAAACAAAGGATATATTTACAGTTTTAGATAATGTAATTCAATATTACAAAGAAAATAACTTATATGAAGAATATAAAGAAGTTATAGAGTATACTTATGCACGATTGTTATTGTGTAGTTCTTTTAAAAGAATGTGCAAAATAAAAGATAAGAATATAAGAAAGAAGCTATTAAATGAAACATGGATTAACTTAAATAAGAACTTTCCAAATTGGAAAGAAAATAAAATTTTAAATACAAACTTAGACAATAAGAAAAGATATATGTTAAGTGTAAATAGATTTACATATAAAATATATTCAGGATTATATGGAATTTTAAAATAACAAATATGAGGTAAAAATGGAAAAAATAAAAGAAAAAATAACAATAGAAAATATGTTGTGCTTATTAATTATTATATGTCCTATTTTAGATATGGCAAGTTTTATATTTAGAAATGTGTTTAATACTAGTATTTCACCATCAACATTTTTAAGACCTATAATACCAATATGTGCAATACTATATATATTTATTAAAAAACCAATAAAATTAAAGCTACTAATAGCAGTTGCGATATATGGGTTATATGCAATAATACATTTAGTACTATTCAATTTAGTAAAAACGGGAAGTTCATATAGTGGGCTTATACATGAATTACAGTACCTTGTAAATTATTCATTTATGATACTAAATTTATTTATTTACATGCATATATTTAAAAATGACAATTGTAAAAAATTAAAGAAAAGTGTAGTGGTAGCAATTACTATTTACATTACTTCTATATTTGTTTCAATATTAACAAACACATCATCATCTACATATATAGAAAAAATGGGTTATAAAGGTTGGTTTGAATCTGGAAACAGTATTAGTTCTATATTAATTTTATCGATGTTTATAATATTAAACTTAGTAAAGAACAAAAAGTATAAATATTGGGTAATTGTGCTTACTGTATTTGTTGGAATATATTTAACTATGTTAATTGGAACAAGAGTTGGACTATTTGGATTTATACTTGTATTATTTATCTATGCAGCAGTAGAGATACTAGTAGCAATATTAAATAGAGTGCAGTTGAATAAAAACATATTAATTGGAAGTATTTGTGCAATTGTAGTGGTAACAATTGTGGTTGGAATTGTTCGGATCTACTACATTACAAAGAAGAAAACATTTAAAAGATATAGAAGCAAATATAGTAGACGAATCAAATAATACAGAATCTCATATTTCTGGATCGTTGTTAGAAATTAAAGAAAAGATAGATAGACAAGAACTAGAAGAAGGATATATGAGTGAAGCATCTAAACAATCTGTACAAGATTTATACAAATTTGCAAACAAGTATAATGTTACAAATAATGATATGAGAACTCAACAACTAATATATAATTTATACTTAGTTAAAAATCAAAAAAATCCATTATTAATATTGTTTGGTAACGGGTATATGGCAAACTATAGAGAATTAGTTTTAGAAATGGAGATACCAGCATTATTATTTAATTTTGGAATATTTGGATTTGTGCTTTACTTTATACCATTAGCAAGTATTTCTGGTTATAGTATATATTTTGGAATAAAGAATAGACGAAAACTAGACACAGAATTTATGATGTTACTTATGGGAGCATTATTTAGTTTTGCTTTAGCGTTTTTATCTGGATATACTTTCTTTAATTCATCAACAATGATGATTATTATAGTAGCAAATGTATTATTAGTAAATAAAATAAGACAAATAAAAGAGGTGTAATATTGAAAAAAATATTATTTGGAATAACTAGCTTGGGACTTGGAGGAGCAGAAAGGGTCTTAGTAGATATAGTAAATGAATTAGCAGATAAATACGATATCACAATCTTTACTATATATGCTAAAGGAGAACTTGAAAAGGAATTATCTAGAAATATAAAATTAAAGAGCTTGTTTAAGGTTTCCTATTCTGAACTTTCTAAATTTCAAAAGTATGTTGCTATGCCATTAAAAGTATTGTTATTAAGAAACAAAATATACAATAAAACTATAAAAGATAACTACGATGTAGAAATAGCGTTTTTAGAAGGACCAATAACAAGATTACTAAGCACAAAAAACAATAAAACCAAAAAGCTTGCATGGATACATAACGATATTTTGTGTGTATTTGGAAATGGGATAAAAGCAAAGCTGAAAAAACATATAGATAAAAATATCTATAGAAAATATGAAAAGTTAATATTTGTAAGTAGTGATAATTTAGATAAATTCCAGAAAGCATATCCCAACTTAAAAAATGTAAAACAAGAAGATATGAAAAAAGAAGTTATATATAATTATATAAACAAAGAAGAAGTTATAAAAAAAGCGGAAGAAACACAAAACAAAGAATTTGATAAAAATAGTATAAATATTGTAACTGTTGCAAGATTAGTAAAGCAAAAGGCAATTGATAGACTAATAAAGGTTCATAAAAAACTAATTGGCAAAAATCTAATACATAATATTTATGTGATTGGAGATGGAACACTAAAAGAAGATTTACAAGAACAAATAAAAATGAATAAAGTAGAAAAAACATTTAATTTATTAGGTAAAAAGGAAAATCCTTATCCATATATAAAAAATGCAGATTATTTTTGCTTGCTTTCTTATTTTGAAGGATATGGAATGGTACTAGAAGAAGCTAAAATTTTAGGTAAATCAATAATTATAACAGATACTGCAGCAAGAGAAGCTGTGAAAGGTTATAAAAATAGCCTAATATTAGATAATAATGAAGATGCCATATATGAAGGTTTAAAAAAGATAATAATGAATGGAAAAAACACAAACGATAAAAAAATAGAGGTATATGATAATAAAGAAATAATTAAAGAAATTATAAATGTAATAGAAAAATAAATATTATATTTATAAACTAAAGGAGATAACAATGAAAATATCAATATTAACACCAACATATAATAGAGCAAAATTACTAAACAGATTGTATAAAAGTTTAGTAGAGAATACAAAATACAATGTGGAAATAGAATGGCTAATTATGGATGATGGCTCAAACGATAATACAAGTCAAGAAGTAGAAAAGTTCATAAAAGAGAATAAATTTGATATTCAATATTATAGCCAAGAAAATAAAGGAAAAATGGTGGCAATTAACAATTTAATAGGATATGCAACAGGAGACCTTATAATAGAATGTGATTCAGACGACTATTTTAAAAATAATGCATTTTTAACTATAAAAAATACTTTTAATGAAATGGATGACAACACATATGCGCTTTGTTATTTAAAGTATGACCAAAATGAATGTAATATTGGTAATTTATTTAAACAAAAAGAAACTACTATGTTTGATTTGTATTTTAAGCAAGGAGAAGATGGAGAAAAAGTATTAGTATACAATGCTAAAATAAGAAAACAATTTAGTTATGAATTGGAAAACAATGAAAAGTTTATAACAGAAGCAAGAATGTATCATAAAATGGACATGCAATATAAAATTAAATGCTTTAATGAACCTATAATGATATGCGAATATCAGGAAGAAGGATATTCAAAAAATATCATAGAAGTATTTAAGAAAAATCCATTTGGATATTATCAATACTTTAAGGAAATATTTGAACACGATTTTAAAGGAGTGTTATTAAAAAAACGAATATATGCAATAAAACATTACATTTTGTTTTCAGTATTAACAAATCATTCATTTATAGAAACTATAAAACAAGTAAAAGTAAATATAAATAAGCTTTTGTTTGTAATAGCATATTTACCAGGAAAAATGCTAACAAAAAGAAAATTTAAATAAGGGGAAAGTGTGAATGGATAATGATTTAAAAAGGCTAGAATTATTAAATAAAGAACTAGAAATTGAATTAGAAATTGTAAAGGACAATCTAAAAGAAAAAACAAAAATGCATGAAGAAAAAACAATAGAACTAGAAGAAACTAAAAAAGAATTAAATAAAATATTATATTCAAGAAGTTACAAATTTATATGTAAGATTAAAAAACTAATGGTAAAAATTAATTAAGAAATATTAAAAGAAAAACTCGAAATAATAGAAAAATGATTTTGTAAAATATTACTAAAGAGTATAAAATTTTTTTGGGGTAAAAGGTTAAAAAATTTTGACAATTAATAATTATATGATATAATGTCAAATATTAAATTAGAGGTACTTATAAATATTAACAAAATTTGATTACAAATGAATTTTTAAAAAAGTATTTACTATACAACTTAAAAATGAAAGGAAAACAAAGATGAAAAAGAATGAAGAAGAATATAGCATAATAGTTAATCATGTAAATAAAACTTTTAAAATATATATGGACAAGGCTAATAGTTTAAAGGAAAAAGTATTGTTTTGGAAAAGAAATAGAAAAGAAATAAGAGAGGTATTAAGGGACATAAATCTAACAATACATAAAGGAGAAGCTGTAGCTTTAATTGGGGTAAATGGAAGTGGAAAATCTACTCTTCTAAAATTGATGACAAAAATAATTTATCCAAATTCAGGAACTATTGAAACAAACGGAAAACTAACATCTCTTCTTGAGTTAGGAGCAGGGTTCCATCCTGACTTTTCTGGTAGAGAAAACATTTATTTTAATGCTTCTATATTTGGACTTACTAAAAAACAAATAGATGAACGATTAGACCAAATAATAGAATTTTCAGAATTAGGTTCATACATAGATAATCCAGTAAGAACATATTCTTCAGGAATGTATATGCGACTTGCGTTTGCTGTTGCAATAAATGTAGATGCTGAAATATTATTAGTAGATGAAATATTAGCTGTAGGAGATCAACATTTTCAAGAAAAATGTATAGCGAAGATGAAAGAATTAAAAAGCCAAGGAAAAACTATGGTGTTTGTAACACATAGCATGAACACTGTAAAAGAATTTTGTACAAGAGCTGTATGGTTATGTAATGGCAAAATAAAAATGGATGGAACACCAGATGAAGTAATAGAAGAATATTTGAAGGAGACTTTATAAAAATGAAATTATTAAAGAATTTATATAATTATAGAGAATTACTAAAAACCAATGTGAAAAAAGATGTGGGTGGAAAATATAAGAACTCATTTTTAGGAGTATTATGGTCATTTATAAATCCACTTTTACAAATAGCAGTATATGCGTTTGTTTTTCAAATAATAATGAGAAGTAATATAGAGAATTATGCAGTATATTTATGCTGCGCTTTAGTGCCTTGGCAATATTTTTCAAGTGTTGTATTAAGAGGAGCAGCAACAATTATTGACAATGGAAACATAATTAAAAAGGTATATTTTCCAAGAGAAATCTTACCGATATCAATTGTTACAAGTGAAGGTATAAACTTTTTGATATCAACAATAATAATATTAGGATTTGTTATTGTAAGTGGAATAGGACTTTCTGTTAATATTTTTTGGTACTTTTTAATTGTTATAATACAATACATTATTTCATTAGGTATTTCATTTATTGTTTCAAGTCTTTCTGTATATTTTAGAGACTTATTACATCTATTAGGAGTATTTATGCAATTACTATTTTATGCAACACCAATAGTTTACTCAGCACAAGACGTGCCAGCTAGTTTTAGATGGCTATTAAAGATAAATCCAATGTCATATTTAATAGAAGGATATAGAACAATATTTTATGATAAAATGCCACCTAATTTTCAAAGCCTAGGAATAGCTTTATTAATGGGAATAGTATTATGTGTTATAGGATATTTTGTATTTAGAAAACTAGAAAAAGGATTTGCAGAAGAGATCTAATAAAAATAGGAAGGAGAGTATGATATGTTTAAATTTTTAAACATATCATAAATTACAATATGGAAAAAGATAATTTTTTATTTTCAATAATAGTACCAGTTTACAATACTGAAAAATATATAGAAAAGTGTTTAAGTTCAATTGAAAAAGCAATGGATAGTGATTGTGAGGTAATAATAGTAAATGATGGAGCAACAGATGATTCAGAAGAAGTAATTAAAACTTTTATAAGCAATTTGCCAGAAAAATATAAAAACAACTTTGTATATATTAAAAAGGAAAATAAAGGTTTAGCTGATACAAAAAATGTAGGAATTAAAAATGCAAGAGGAAAATATATTAGTGTTGTAGATTCTGATGATTATATTAGTGAAGATTTCTACGATGTTGCAAGAAAGCATATAGAAAATTGTGACATTATAGTTTACGATTTATATGTGATTTATGAAAAAGATAAATCTTGGAATTATGTTGGACGAGCATATAAAGATGATAAAAAAGAAGAAATAGTTTCTTTACTTAATGGAGCTATGTCAGGCTCTTCTTGTAACAAAATTATAAAAAAAGAATTATACAATAATCATGAATTCCCTGTTGGAAAAGAATATGAAGACACAGCAGTTACTCCATTTATTTTAACAGAAGCAAGTAAAATAGATTATGTTCCATATGCTATGTATTATTATTTGCAAAGAGAAAAATCGATTGTAGCTTCTAATACATTGGTTTCAGCTTTTTATAAAATATGCAACAATATAACAACGGTTATAGAACAAAAGGGAAATGATTTCGATAAATATCAAAACGTTATTAATGAATTTTTTGTAGATAGAATTTTTGAAATCTTTATTCAAGAATTAGATGAGCAGAAAAAGAATTTTTTAGATTCTATTAAAGATTTTAGAAAAAACAACATAAAAACACTAGAATATATAGTTAATACTAATATGGTATATAATTTAGAAAACCATTATACAGATAGACAAAAGAAAATGGTTAGCAATGTATTTACATTTTTAGTAGAAGAAAAATTTGAAAATGTTAAAAGAGAATTTGATAAAAGAAAAGTAGTTAACTATTGTAGAAATATTATTAAAAATTTTAAAATTTTTCTAAAATCTATAGTAAATAGGTAAAGAAATAAATACGGAGGTTTAAATGGTAAAAAAAATACACTATTGTTGGTTTGGAGGAAAAGAATTACCAAAAGCAGTTAAAAAATGTATTAAAACATGGAAAGAAATGCTACCAGATTATGAAATAAAAGAATGGAATGAAAGTAATTTTGATATAAATGCTTGTCCATTTGTTAAAGAAGCATATGAAAACAAAAAATGGGCATTTGTTAGTGATTATGCAAGAATATATGCTTTATATAAAGAAGGTGGAATTTATTTAGACACAGATGTTAAAATCTTAAAAGATATATCTCATATTACTGATAAAGATATGTTTTTAGGATTTGAAGATAGCGGATATATGGGAACAGCTGTTATAGGGGTGAAAGATAAGGAAAATAAGTATATAAAAGAAATTCTAGATTATTATAATGGAATAGAGCATTTTAATTTAGAAGCTATATATAACTATGTAAATCCTATAATAATAACAAGGATTATTAAGCAATACGAATCTAAAACAACAGAAGATGGTATAAAAGTATACAACAATGACGTATATGTATATCCAAGAGATTACTTCTTTCCATTAAGTTATGATTATTCAGAAAAAATGTATACTAAAAATACTTGTATGGTACATTTATTTAATGCAACTTGGACAGATGCCGGAGAAAAAAGAACAGTTATAATTAATAGAAGATTTGGACCAATAATCGGTAACAAAATAAATAATCTTATAAATGCATGTTTTAATTTGAAAAATAGAATAATTGTTAGGATAAAGAAAATCTATAATTGGGCTAGAATGAAGGCTTCAATATATATTAACAGAGAAAAAAGAATAAGAAAGGTAAAAGTAGAACTTTCTAATATAAAAGCACATTACATAGTAATATGCCACCCTGAAAAGGTTAAAGAAAACGAACAAATTAATACTTTATTTGGTGAAAATATTATAGAATTAAGGGAAATGTATACAGAAAAAGAAGCAAAAGCTATAGCGAAAGCTATTATTGATTCTGGTAAGAAAATAGTAGTATTTAATTCATATTCAAATGGTTGGGATATTATTATGCAAGAATTAAAACTTTTAAAAGGAAATATCATTTGTAAAGTTCTAATTCATGGTGGAAACGGTATTCTTACTGAAGGACCAAACTGGGAAACATGGAATAAAATAACAGACATATACAACAAAGGTAATATTGATGAATTTGGATTTTTTAAGAAAAGCTTATGTGAGTTTTACCAAACAAAAGGATTTAATGCAAAACATTTAATAAAATATGTAGATATACAAAATAAAGAAAAATATATAGACAAACAAGAAAGCAAATCTACAAAAATAGGAATGTATGAAGCATATGATAATATGATAAAAAATCCATATAATCAGTTATGTGCTGTAAGCTTGTTAGAAAATGTAAATTTAGAGTATTTTCCTATAAATTATAAAGTCACTATGTTTGCAAGGAAATATAATATAAACTTAAGTGGTGGATATGGAGATTTGCCTAAGGAAGAATTATATAAAAAGTTAGCAAGTAATGATATTAATTTAAACATATCATTGTTAGATGAGACGGGATTACTTCCGCTAGAAAGTTTTGAGTTAGGAACTGTAAGTATAGTTGGAGGAAATTTTGAGCAATTTGATGGTAGTGAATTAGAAAAATATGTTGTTGTACAACAAGAAGATAATATTAAAGCAATTTATGATAAATTACAATATGCTATAGAACATAAAAAAGAAATATTAGATTTGTATAAAAAATGGAAAGAGAAAGTTACATTAGAAGCAAAAGAAAAGATAGAAGATTTTATATCTATTAATTAGCGTATAAAACAATAATAAATTAACTTAATTATGCATAAACTATTAAAAATACTAGGAAGTGATATAGAATGCTTTATGATGTTATTATAATAGGAAAAGGCCCAGCAGGAATATCAGCAGCATTGTATGTAAAAAGAGCAGATTTAAATGTTTTAGTAATTGGAAAAGATGGTGGGGCATTAGAAAAAACAAAAGAAATAGATAATTACTATGGATTTCAAAATACGATATCTGGCAAAGAACTTTTAATAAATGGAATAAATCAAGCAAAGAGGTTAAATATACCGATAGAAACAGATGAAGTAGTAAATATTAAATTTGATGGTATATATTATGTAGAAACAAGAAACAATACATTTGAAGCAAGAGCACTAATACTTGCAACTGGTACAAGTAGAAAAAAACCTTTAATAAAAGGTGTGAAAGAATTTGAAGGAAGAGGAATAAGTTATTGTGCAATATGTGACGCATTCTTCTATAGAAATAAAGATGTTAGCATACTAGGAAGTGGTGATTATGCTCTTTCAGAAGCAAGAACATTGTTACCAATTGCAAAGTCTGTATCTATACTTACTAATGGCGAAGAATTAGTTCAAAACAGAGGAATTAATGAAGAAGATTTTTCTATAGAAGAAAAGAAAATAGAAGAAATTATAGGTACAGAAGCTGTTAATAAAGTAAAGTTTACAGATGGGACACATATTGAAACACAAGGTGTATTTATAGCAATAGGAGTTGCATCTAGTACAGATTTAGCTAAAAAAATAGGTGCAGTAACAAAAGACAATTCTATTGTTGTTGATGAAAATATGGCTACAAATGTTCCAGGACTATATGCTTGTGGAGATTGTACAGGAGGCCTGCTACAAATTTCTAAAGCAGTTTATGAGGGTGCAAAAGCAGGTTTAAGTGCGATAAAATATTTGAGGAAAGAATAAAAGGAGGAAAAAAGTATGGCAGTTATAAAAATCACAAGTAAGAATTTTGAAGAGGAAGTATCAAAATCAGAACTTCCAGTACTACTAGACTTTTGGGCTAGTTGGTGTGGACCATGTAGGATGGTATCTCCAATTGTAGATGAAGTGGCAAATGAATTAGAAGGAAAAGCTAAAGTTGGAAAAATCAACGTGGATGAAGAACAAGAATTAGCACAGGCATTTAGCATTATGAGTATACCAACATTAGTTGTAATAAATAATGGTAAATTGGTTAATCAATCAGTTGGTGTAAGAAGTAAACAAGAAATAATTGAAATGATAGAAAAAAGTAAATAAAGTGTTAAAAATAGTCTATTTGAAATAGGCTATTTTTTGTTTTTATGATAATATATCTAGTATAAAACAATAAAAAAATATATAAATTCTAATATTTTAAAACTATTCTAGAAACAAAAATACTCATATAAGTATAGGGGGCGAAAAAGTGAAAGAAATTGTATTAAGTGTTAAACAAGGGAATAAAGAAGCGTTCACAGAATTAGTATTAGAAATAAAAAACGATTTATATAAAATATGTAGAATGAGGCTAAATAATAATGATGATATAGATGAGGCTATTCAAGAAACAATGATTCAAGCATATAAAAGTTTGAGTAGCTTAAAGGATGTTAATAAATTTAAGCCATGGATAATAACTATTTTAATAAATAATTGTAATAAAATTTATAGAAAAAAACAAAAAACAAGAACTATAGTTGAAGAATATGATGTTGAAAGAATTGGAATAGACAGTAATATAGAGAAAACAGAGGCTGACATTAATTTTCACATATTAATAAAAGATTTAAAATACGAAGAAAGAGTTGTTATCATTTTATATTATATGGAACAATTCACTTTTAAAGAGATAGGCAAAATTTTACACTGTAGTGAAAGTACAATAAAAACAAGACTTTATAGAGCTAAAGAAAAAATAAGAGACAATTGTAAAAGGAGGGATGCAAAATGGATAATTTAGATAAATATATAGTTAATACTTTAAAACCTGAAATTACAGAGCACTCAAATTATGAAAATACTATAATAAATTCATTAAAAGATATTGAAAAGCCAAAAAGTAATTTAAATGAATTATTGAAAAAAGTTGCAATTATAATTATTAGTATAACAACTATAAGTGGAGTAGCATTTGCAAAACAAATTACTGTAGCCTTGAAAAACTTTTTTGAAGCTAAAGCTATTAACAATAATAACAATAGTTATATTCAAAAATTAGATGATAATATAAAGAAAATAGATGGACTTACAATTAAATTAAATTCTATAATAGTAGACGACTTCAATATACAGCTTATTATTGAATATGCATATGAAAATGATATTTCACTTGTGAACTCAGATATTTTAATAAAAGATGAAAATAATAATCTGATTTTTGAAAATGAAGATACTGAAGAACTAGGACCATTTAGTGATAATTATTTAAATAGACCAAAACAAAATTATAAAGATAGAGGAAATATAGTAGGAAATATTAGAAACGATGAAAACATGCCACAATATCAATTTACATCAGGATATAAAACATCTTATACAAATATAGAAAACAATAAATTAATAAGAAAAATAGAATTATACCCAAGAGAAGATATTAAGTTCCCTAGAAGTAAAAAGATATATATACAAATGAAAGATTTTATAATACAAAATAATTCAGGTACAACAAATAAAATAAACAAAATAAATAAAGAATGTACTTTTGAAATAGAATTAGATGAAAAATTCATTAACCGAGGAACAAATACGTATATACAAGAAGAAGTAAACAGCAAAGAAGAATTTAGCGTTCTAGCTGCAGAATTAAGTAATATGCAATTAAGATTAAAGATGGAATATACAGGCAAAGAAAACTTGTCAAATATGATAGATATGAAGGATTTAAGCAGTATACAGATATTTGATGAAGATAATAATATGTATATTAATACAGAAAGATTTTATTCTTTCAATAATCAATTTTTATACTTAAAATTTAATAGCAGTGAGAATAAACTATCAGATAAGTTAGTAATAATAATTAATGACACTATAAAAATACCTATTACAAAAAATGATTAAAATAAAGAAAATTGTTTTAAATTAAGTATGAATAAAATGTACAATAAATATACTATCTTTTTTTTACATTATATGGTAATATATTTCCAAAGGGTAATATTAAAACTATTACAACTTGTATATAAAAGAAAAAGGTGGTCTTATGAAAAATAAAAAAAATTTGAAAATTATTTTGATCATTATATTAGTAATCATTGCTATTGCAATTTTGGCAATTGTATTACTAAGCAATATTAATACATATACTGCTACAATTATAGAAGTACATGATAATAGTATTATTATTGAAGATGATTCAAGGCTTATCCCACTTACTTTAAATAATCTAAAATATCCAGATATTTCAAAGGTTTATGGACATTTAGTTTATGAAGGGAATAATGCGTATGGTACGGCTAAAAATTTAATATATCTAAATGATGTATGCCTATTAGATATTAATTGGAGAAAAATTAATAAGGAAAATTTAAAAACGGGAGACAAAATATATATAATTTCAACAAAAGCTGGTCATAACCATCTTTCCACTGTCCCTCCAGTCTTACATAATGTTAAGCTAATAAAAGTGCTAAATAATGCAGATCAAGAATAATAAATAATATATATGAAGCGAAACTTATATATTTCTTTTCTTTAAACATCAGTAAAAATGTCAAAAAATGTCAAAAAACGTCGAAATAAAAATCTTCAAAACTGTTGACATTAAAGGGGCTTGCGTGATATTGTTATGCTGTGAAAGGAGGGAAAATATGAAAAAAATTTTCGTATTAAAGCTATTTATTATATTATTAATAAGTAGTGCATTTTTAATTTTTATTCTTAATTGTGACGTTAAAGCCGCAAACTTTGAAGGAGCAGATTTAAATCTAGACGAAATTGATGAAGGGGAGATTCTTTGTTATGACTCAGAAACTAAGGAAACAACAGTAGTTGATATGGAAGAATTGAGACAAGTGTTAAAAGCACAAAGAGGTGTAACAGCAAATACTACTACTACATCTTCATATATTCCTAAAGGAGAGGCATATATGATAAGTGACTCTTCATTTGTTGCTCCAAGTAGAACAGGATATTCTGTAACATCATTAGATACTACTATGGAAAAAGTAAATAATACTTTTGTATTTCCACATAAACAAACATGCAGAGTAACATTTAAAAAGTCAAATGGAGAAACAAGTAATGGGACAGGTTCTTTAATTGGTCCCAATATTTTATTGACATCTGCACATTGCGTTTATGACCCAGACAACAATAATGAACTATACTCAGACTGGACAGCATATCCTGGTTATAATGACCATCAATATGTTCAAGGAAAAGCTAACCATATAAGAATATATGCATTTAGTACATGGATGGAAACTCATAGTGCTAAATATGATTGGGCAATTTGTATATTAAACTCGGATCTTGGTAATCATATCGGTTGGTTAGGTCTTCAATCGTATGGTCAAAATTCACATTTATCTAATGTAGAAGTTAAAGCATTAGGATATCCATCAGACGTTAACCTTGGATTTGATTATAATGCTAGATTTCAATATGAAACTAAGGGTAATGTTAAAAGTGTCTATGATACATATTTTATTTATTCAGGACTAACAGCTGGAGGTTTTAGTGGAGGCCCTGTACTTCGTACTTCAGACGATTATATAGTTGGAGTTCATCAAGGTCTTGACAAACCAGGTGGAGACCCTTTAGGAGTTAGAATATCACAAGCTATGGTAGATTTGGTTAATAGTCTTCATAATCAATAGTAACAGATAAAATATAAAGCATTGTATATATTTTTTATACAATGCTTTATATTTTACAGGAAAATATTGACATAAATGTAAAATTATGGTAATGTTAAAAAGTGCCTTGATGGTATCATATAAGGGATTTACTATTTCAACGGAGGTAGTAATATGAAAAAAAGATTATTTAAACGGACTATCAGTTTCTTGTTGGCTTCTATTATGCTTTTTGCAACTGCAACAACGGCATTAGCAAAGGAAGAGCAGCCTGAGTGCAACAATGAAGCTAAAGGTGCGGACATCACAATGGATACACATGTGGAAGTAATAAGTGTATCAGTTGACGGCAGCGGCAGTGGTATCAGTACTATGGATAACAAAATGGAACATGATGTTATTCCGGCTAATGGTACTGTAGATTTGTATCCTAAGCTCGAGAGTTATATCGGTCTCAACAAGAAATTCTTTGTTAACACAACATCGCCCAGTGATAAAGCAGGTGTCTTCTTATATTTATATGATCCTAATGGGAAGTTGGTATCTGACGGTTGGGTAATGGGCACTAACGAAGCGGCCACATGGAGCGTATTTCTTCCTAAATCAGGAACATGGCGGTTGTATGCCGTAGGACATGCCACCGAAGAATATGTGGAAATTTCTGCTGGATGGTTATAATGCTTGATTTGTTACAAAATAACAGTTAATTAAATATTAACAAATCCCTTATAGGCGGGAACGTGAAGTATTACGTTCCCATTATTTTTTGCTAAATTTATTGTATACATTATATATAACTATAGTATAAAAAAATTAAATTTTAAATCACATTTTTTTATACCAAACTGTATAATTTTAAAAATATTTTTTCTTGCAGTTGCTTAAATTGTGTGATAAAATAGTGAAAAATAAAGTCGAATAAAGGTGGATTACAAGTTGAAAAACGAAATAGAAGAACAATATAAATACATAGAAAAAGTAAGAGAAAATAATGAAAATAAAAACTTAAAATATAATATTTTTACAATGGGTTGCCAACTAAATGAAAATGATTCAGAAAAGATATGTGGAATGCTTGAAAAGATGGGATATTCTAGTACAGAAAATTTAAATGAAGCAGATTTAGTTATTTTTAATACTTGTTGTGTAAGAGAGAATGCAGAAGATAAGTTATTTGGTAAAGTTGGAGAAATAAAAAAGCAAAAGGAAGAAAGAGGAACAATCATAGCAATTGGTGGATGCATGATGCAAGAAAAACACATTGTAGAAAAACTTCACAAAAGCTATCCATATGTAGATATTATATTTGGAACTCATACTCTTCATAAATTACCAGAAGATATTTATAAAATACAAGAAGAGAGTAAAAAAATTGATGATGTTATAGATATAGACGGAGAGGTATATGAAGGACTACCAATAAAAAGAAATGATAATATAAAAGCATCTGTAACAATAATGTATGGTTGCAACAATTTCTGTAGTTACTGCATTGTGCCATATGTAAGAGGAAGAGAAAGAAGTAGAAAACCTGAAGATATTTTAAACGAAGTAAAAGACTTGGCAAGTAAAGGTTACAAAGAAATAACACTACTTGGACAAAACGTAAATTCATATGATGGAGGAGAGGGATATAAGTTTTCTAACCTTCTATATGATGTAAATAAAATACAAGGAATAGAAAGAATACGTTTTGTATCTCCACATCCAAAGGACTTTACAGATGATGTTATAGAAGCAATTGCGGATTGTGATAAAATATGTAAAATAATTCATTTGCCATTACAATCAGGAAGTAGCAAAATGCTAAAAGTAATGAATAGAAAATATACTAAAGAACAGTATCTAGAACTTGCAAGAAAAATGCAAGAGAGAATACCAAACGTTGTATTTTCAACAGATATTATAGTAGGATTTGCAGGGGAGACAGAAGAAGATTTTGAAGATACTTTAGATGTTGTAAGAAAGATTAAATTTGAACAAGTATATATGTTTATATATTCAAGAAGAGTTGGTACACCAGGAGATAAGATGGAAAACCAAGTACCAGAAGAGATAAAACATAAAAGATTTGATAGGTTAAAAGAACTTGTGGAAAGCCAAATTGTAGAAAACAATCAAAAATACATAGGAACTATTCAAAGAGTTCTAGTAGAAGGAACAAGCAAAAATAATCCTAATATGCTAACAGGAAGAACAGAGTCTAACAAAGTAGTTATTTTTGAGGGAACAAAAGATTTAATAGATAAAATAATAGATTTAAAAATAGTATCAGAACATATGTGGTATTTAAAAGGTAAAATAGAAATGTAACTATAACTATAACAATAACTTGAATATGTAGTATATAAAATTAAAAACGAGTTCGACCTGTTAGCCAAAGGCGTCACATTTCTATATCTCAAAGTATAGTGTGTTTCAAGTTTTATTAAAACCAATTGTACTAAAACGCCTTGAAGAACGGAATTTTTAATTTTATATACTACATATTCAATATAATGAAAATTAATAGATAGAGAGGAAGTATAAAAATGGCAGAATATTCTCCAATGATGCAACATTATTTAGAAACAAAAGAACAATATAAAGATTGCATTTTGTTTTATCGTTTAGGCGATTTTTATGAAATGTTTTTTGATGATGCGCTAACTGCATCAAGAGAACTTGAAATAACATTAACAGGAAAAGATTGCGGACAAGCGGAACGTGCACCAATGTGCGGAGTACCGTTTCATGCTGCTGAAATGTATATTGCAAGATTAATTGGAAAAGGTTATAAAGTAGCTATTTGCGAACAATTAGAAGATCCCAAACAAGCAAAAGGAATTGTTAAAAGAGACGTTATAAGAGTTGTAACACCAGGAACTGTAATAGAATCTAATTTGCTAGAAGAAAAGAAAAATAACTACATAATGAGTGTGTTTAAAAAAGGAATTTATTTTGGTGTTGCTGTATGTGATATAACAACAGGAGAGTTTTATGCAACAGAAATTAATCAAACTAATAACTTTGAAAGATTACTGGATGAAATATCACGTTTCACACCAGCAGAAATTATTGCGAATGGATTGTTATATGAAAGTGCAGAAGAAATAGGAAAGATTAAAGAAAGATTTGGACTATATACTTCTAAAATAGAAGATGAGTTGTTCTCTGAAGATGTAGCTGAAATTTTAGCAAATTATGAAGTTATAACAGATAAAGGAATGGAAATAAAGAACTTCGATGATAAACTATTTGCAGTTTCAGCAATTAACGGATTAATAAATTACTTAAATCAGACACAAAAAATCAAACTAGAGCATATAAACAAAATACAAATATATAGTACAAATAAATATATGGCATTAGATATAAGTACAAGAAGAAACTTAGAAATAACAGAGAAGATGAGAGATAAATCTAAAAAAGGAACATTGCTATGGGTATTAGATAAAACTTCAACGTCTATGGGTGGAAGAATGCTTAGAAGATGGTTAAATGACCCATTAATAGATTTGACAGAAATTAAAGAAAGACTAGATTCTGTAGAAGAACTAAAAAATAGTTTAATGCTAAGAGGAGAATTAGTAGAAAACTTAAAAAAGGTATATGATATAGAAAGATTAATAGGAAAAATATCTTATGGAAATGCTAATGCAAGAGATATGATTTCACTTAAAAATTCTATAGAAGAACTTCCTGAAATAAGAAAAATTTTAGCTAATACTAAATCTAATTTGCTTAATAAATTATATAATGAATTAGATGAATTAAAAGATGTATACACATTAATAAACAATGCAATAATAGATGAACCACCAATATCTGTAAAAGAAGGTGGAATGATAAAAAAAGGTTATAATGCAGAAGTGGATGAGCTAAAACTTGCCACAACAGATGGCAAAAAGTGGCTTATGGAACTAGAAGTAAAAGAAAAAGAAGAAACGGGAATTAAGAATCTAAAAGTAGGCTTTAATAAAGTTTTTGGATACTTTATAGAAGTAACCAAATCAAACTTAGACCAAGTTCCAGATAGATTTATTAGAAGACAAACCCTAACAAATGCAGAAAGATACATTACAGAAGAATTAAAAGTCTTAGAAGAAAAAATATTAGGTTCACAAGAAAAATTAGTAAACTTAGAATATGATTTATTTTTAGAAATTAGATGTGAACTTGCCAAACAAATTACAAGAATACAAAAATCTGCAAATATTATTTCTACACTAGATGTTTTAGTATCTTTTGCAACAGTTGCAGAAGACTTAAACTATGTTAAGCCAGAAGTTGCAGAAGATGGCATTATAGATATAAAAGATGGTAGACATCCAGTTATAGAGAAAATGTTACCAAGTGGAAGTTTCGTAGAAAATAATACATATTTGAATAAAGAAGAAGATAGATTATCTATTATAACAGGCCCTAATATGGCAGGAAAATCTACATATATGAGACAAGTTGCACTAATTACACTTATGGCACAAGTAGGAAGCTTTGTACCAGCATCATTTGCACATATTGGAATAGTAGATAAAATATTTACAAGAGTTGGTGCATCAGACGATTTAAGTATGGGACAAAGTACATTTATGGTTGAAATGACAGAAGTTGCAAATATTTTAAAAGATGCAACAGGTGATAGCTTAATAATACTAGATGAAATAGGAAGAGGAACATCAACATATGACGGATTATCTATTGCTTGGGCTGTTGCAACATATATAGCAGATAAAGAAAAATGTGGAGCAAAAACTTTATTTGCAACACACTATCATGAACTTACAGAACTTGAAAATGAGGTAGAAGGTGTTAAAAACTATTCTATAGCAGTAAAAGAAAAAGGAGAAGATATAATTTTCTTAAGAAAAATTATAGAAGGTGGAACAGACGAAAGCTATGGAATACATGTTGCAAAACTTGCAGGAGTTCCCGCACCAGTAGTTAAAAAAGCAAATGAAATATTAAAAAGTTTAGAAAGAAAAAGTATATTAAAACAAGGAACAGTAAAAGAAAGTAAGAAACAAACAGAAGGGCAACTTGATATGTACAATTACAAATTAGCAGAACTTGCTCATGAAATTGATAAAATTAATTTAAATGAATTAACACCAATAGAGGCATTGAACACACTGGTTAAATTAAAAGAAAGTGTATCATAATTAAAAAAGAGTATATAAAATATAATTTAGACTATGAAGGATATGAAAAGCAGGCAGAAACGTGAGTTCCTGCCTGCTTTTAGTGCCATGAAACACACTAGCACTGTAAAGTTCTCTTTGAAGATGAATATTTCCAATTTTTTGCAGTAATGAAGCGGTTATAGTGACCCTTCGTCAATTGATAGATATCGAAATCCTTACAATGCGAGGCGATAATGCTATCGAGAGGAGAAGGGTAGTGAGGAATTTTACATCTCTGCTTACATTGCCGTTTTTTCCATGATTTCTTCCGTTGTATCCTCTTCATTATAGAATCCTCCTACTTTTTAATTAATATAAGTATACAATATTGTACAGATTATGTCAAATCAACAAAAAAGATTGAAGATTACATAAAATTATGCTATAATGTTCTGGTATCAATTGTATAACTTTAGCAAAAGGAGAAAACGCTATGACAAATAACAACATAACAAAAGAAAAGTGGAGAGAGAGGACGCGGGAATCTTTAAGTTGGTCAATATCAACTCTGCTTAATCAAACTGAAACGACAGGGATTCGCCTTGTAATACTTAAGGAGAGACCTGAAGGAGACATCGTGGTAGCTAGATTCGCGACGCTAACCTATAAAAAGGAACAGCTATATGAGTTCTTTTATTTTGGGCCTACAGAAGATGTCTCCGAATTTGGCGTTTATCAAAAACGCATGAGCTTAACAAAGCATGGTAAATCCATATGCTTAATGGAGGATCAAACCATAGAACAGCTTTCTTATGAGGAGACGAGATGCTATAATGATGCTATTACCAACTTTGTTATGGCAAACATTGTGTGGGAATGACGGTGTCTTTGTGCTAAAGGAAGACACAGGGAAGGAAGCAGACTAGTACTGTAAAGTGCTGGTCTGCTTTTGCATAATATAGGAAATTTATATAAAGTAGTTGACTAAAAAATAGATTATTGATAAAATTTTATCATAAAGCTACATAATATAAACATTTGATAGAAAAAATAATAGAAAATCAAAAGATAATTCAAGGAGCGGACAATGAAAAAACTAAAATTAAGTTTAATAATTTTAATTGTATTATTGGTAAATTTGATAGTATTAACGATAGTATTAGATTAAACAGGAGTAATAAGAAGAATTGCTGATAATATTAATAAAGAAGAAGTCAAAAAGGAAATAAGTTATGAAGTATATTCTTATGTAAATGGAAAAACAGCAATATTAGTGATAGCAGAAGATACGGAAAATGGAATAGATAAGATAATATATCCAGAAAATGAAATGATACTATCTTGCAATGGAAAAGCTAAAGTAGCATTTGATTATAATACAGATATAACAGGAAAAGACAGCTTAACTTTCAAAGCAATAAATATGTTAGGGGAAGAAATAGAAAAAACAATACTAATAAATGATCAATTCTATTTAGATTTAATAGATTATAGCTTTGTAAATGAAACAGAAACACAAAAAGCATTAACAGTAAACTATAAAAAAGGAAGTACAACAAAACAATATAGAATAGGAGAAAACACTAATTGGACAAACTACACCAATACAATAAGATTAGATGATTATCAAATATTAGAAGCATTAGGAAATGAAAATAGAGAAGTAGATATAAGTTTAAGACAAATAGATGAAATGGGATATGAAATTGTAGTAGAATCAAAATTGAAATATGAAATAGATGATAATGTAACATATAGACAAGAAGACACAGTAATAGAAGGAGAAAGTATATTAGCCTGTGTAGAAAATAATAACTTAGAATCAGGAAACTATATATTTAAAGTAACGGGAACAACAGATGAAGAAACAGAAGAAACAATAGAATATCCAGTAGAGTTATATAACTATAATGAAGACGCAAATTATATAGCAAATAATATAGCGATAATACCTAAAATAGGATATACAGGAATGGGAAGTATAAACTCACAAAAGAGAATGTTAATATTAAAATATAATAAAAATTTAACAATAAATGAAGGCGTAACAATAACTTCAACAGGAACAAATGTAAGCATAAATGGGGCAATGTATTTATGCACCAAAAAGGGAATGCTAATATATTGTGCAGGGACACTAACAAACAATGGAACAATAACAACAACAGCAAGAGGAACAGTAAATCAAGCAGGAGAAAATGTATATCTTTATAAAAATGAAGATAACACCTATGAATATATACCAGCAGTAGGAGCGGCAGGAGGCACAAATGCATCTCATTGGGGAAATGCAGGAGGCAATGGAATTTCAAGAAGAACAGGAGGAGGTGGTTCTGGATCAAGTAACAAATATGGAAGATCAGGAAAAGGAGGAAATGGAACATCTTATTCTGGAGGAGTAGGATCTGGAGGAGCGGGATCTAGAAGCAGTGCTGATGGAAACTCAATAGGTGGTCCAGGAGGACATGGGCAGTCAGATGGAAATAATAGTTGGAGCGGCGGAGGAGGAGCAGGAAATCCAGGCGGTACAACATATCATGAAGGCTGGAATGGAGGTTCTGGAACAGGTGGTCTATTGTTAATATATGGAGATAAAATAATAAATAATGGAACGATTTCTGCTGATGGAGTCGCAGGAGGAACAGGACATACTGCTGGAGGAGGAGGCTCTGGCGGAGGAAGCATAAATATATTTTATAAAGAAGAAATAAAAAAAGGAAATATACATGCTAATGGAGGTTCAGGAGGAGGCTGGACTGGATCGAGTTTTTGGGGAGGACAAAGATCAGGAGGAGGCTCAGGTGGAGCAGGCTCAATTACAACTGGAAACATTTCTTCAAGAACATTTGAAAAAGATGAATAATAAATATTAAAAACTGAAACAATTTCATATTGTTTCAGTTTTTGAGTTTTATAAGACAAAGCACAATATTACTCTAAAATAATAAAGATTTTAATTGCTTATTAATCATTAAAAATTCGAAGTTACTTAGAAGTAATGCAAGAATTATAAGATAAATGTATCTAAAACATACAGAAAATCTCTAAAAACACTTGACAAAGCAATAAAAATGGTGTAAAGTATATTAGCATTACACCTAAGTGAGGTAATAGTATGGAAAAGAATGTTAAGATTAGTATATTGTGCCAAATATATGGAAAGTTATTAACTGAAAAACAATATAACTTCTTAGATGATTACTATAATAATGATTATTCTCTATCTGAAATTGCTGAAAACTATGGAATTACTAGGCAAGCAACTAGAGACAATATTGTGAAGGGGGAAAATAAACTTTTCGAATACGAAGAAAAGCTAGGAATAATGAAAAGAAGATTGAATCAAGAACAACAAATAGTAAAAATACTTTCAGAATTAACAAAAATTCAAACTAAATTATCAGATGAAGAAATTGCTAGTATTTTAGAAAATGTAAAAAAGGAATTAAACTGTTTAGTTTAATATAAGGAGGAAGATATGGCTTTTGAAGGGTTATCTTCGAGATTACAAAGTATAACAAGAAAATTTAGTGGTAAAGCAAGAGTTACAGAACAAGACTTAAAGGAAATGTTAAGAGAAGTTAAACTTGCATTATTAGAAGCAGACGTTAACTATAAAATTGTAAAAGACTTTATAGGGGTTATACAAGAAAAAGCTTTAGGTCAAGATGTGCTAAAATCTTTAACGCCAGGTCAACAAGTAATAAAAATTGTAAAAGATGAACTAGTTGAACTTCTTGGAGGAACAGAATCTAAAATAAATTTTACACCTAATCCGCCAACAATTATTATGCTTGTAGGACTTCAAGGTTCAGGTAAAACAACAACAGCAGGAAAGCTTGCAAACCTTCTAAGAAAACAAGGCAAAAACCCATTACTTGTTGCATGTGATGTATATAGACCAGCAGCAATAAAACAATTACAAGTTGTTGGAAAACAATTAAATATACCAGTTTTTGCAAATGAAGACTCTAAAGATGTTGTTCATATTGCAAAACAAGCAATGAATATTGCAATATCTAAATTAAATGATGTTGTTATTATAGATACAGCAGGTAGACTTCATATAGATGAAGAACTAATGGAAGAACTTAAAAAATTAAAAACAAATGTAAAACCTCACGAAATTCTATTAGTTGTTGATGCAATGACAGGTCAAGATGCTGTAAATGTAGCCACTTCATTTAATGAAACAGTAGGAATTGATGGTGTAATTATTACAAAACTTGATGGTGACACTCGCGGTGGTGCGGCATTATCTGTAAAAAAAGTTACATCTCGTCCAATTAAATTTGCAGCAACTGGAGAAAAATTAAGTGATATTGAGGTATTCCACCCAGAAAGAATGGCATCAAGAATACTTGGAATGGGTGATATGCTTTCTATAATAGAAAAAGCAGAAGAAGCATTTGATGAAGAAGAAGCATTAAAACTAGAACAAAAATTAAGGAAACAAGAATTTGACTTGGATGATTATTTAACACAATTAAGACAAATAAAAAAGATGGGTTCATTTTCTTCTATTCTTAAAATGATTCCAGGTATGAATAAACTAAAAGATGTAAATGTGGATGACAAAGAATTTGTGAAAATTGAAGCTATAATTTGTTCTATGACCAAAAAAGAAAAAAGAAATTCAAAAATCTTAAATGGAAGTAGAAGAAAAAGAATAGCAGATGGAGCTGGTGTTACAGTGCAAGATGTTAACAAATTTATAAATTCTTTCGAAATGACACAAAAAATGATGAAAAAAATGCAAAACGATAAGGGCATGAAAAACATGTTAAAAGGAATAAATCCGGCAGATTTAAAAGGATTTAAAATGTAAATTACGTTATTAAATTTTTAAATTTTAATATAAATTAATACAAATTTTAGGGAGGTGAATTAAATGGTAAAAATAAGATTACAAAGATTTGGTGCAAAAAAATCACCATTTTATCACATAGTAGTTGCAGATTCTAAATCTCCAAGAGATGGAAAAATAATTGAACAAATAGGAACATACAACCCAATGACAAATCCTGCAACAATAGTTGTTGATAAAGAAAAAGTAGAAAAATGGGTAAAAAATGGTGCAAAACCAACAGACACAGTAAAAGCTTTAATTGAAAAAGCAAACTAGGAGGATGACCTTTTATGAAAGAAATGCTTGAAATAATGATTAAAAACTTAGTAGAAAATACTGATGCTGTCGAAATTACAGAAACCAACAAAGATAATATTACTACATATGAAGTAAAAGTAGATTCAAATGACATGGGAAAAGTAATTGGCAGACAAGGTAAAATTGCTAAGTCAATAAGAACTGTTGCAAAAGCTATCGCTGCAAAAGAAAATCAAAAAATTAGTATTGAATTTATAGGATAGTAGTTATGAATGAACAGTTAATGGAAATTGGTCAAATTGTTAATACATATGGTATAAAGGGATTTTTAAAAGTAGTTCCATATACAGATGATATAACAAGATTTGAAAAACTAAACAATATATATATACAAACTAAAAAATCACTTGAAACTGTAACTATTGAAGAAGTAAAATATGCTAAAAATCTAGTTTTATTAAAAATAAAAGGAATTGATAATATTAATGATGCTGAAATCTATAAAAACTGTTATATAAAAATAGACAGAAGTGATGCAGTAGAATTACCAGAAGATTCTTATTTTATTATTGATTTAATTGGAATAAAAGTATATACAGATGAAGGGGAGGCTTTAGGGGATGTTATCGATGTATTTCCTACAGGTGCAAATGATGTATATGTTGTAAAAAATGAACTTGGAAAACAAGTATTATTGCCAGCAATTGGTGATGTTATAAAAAATGTAGATATTCAAAATAAAAAGATGATAGTACATTTAATAGAAGGACTTGTGTAGGAGGAAAAATGAAATTTGATATTTTAACTCTTTTTCCAGAGATGTTTGAAAGTTTATCAGAAAGTATTATTGGAAGAGCTATAGAAAAAGGAATAATTAATCTAAATATTATAGATATAAGAAACTTTTCTAAAGACAAGCACAAAAAAGTTGATGATACACCATATGGTGGTGGAGCTGGAATGGTAATTAGACCAGATGTTGTATATGATGCATATAAATCAATTTATGATAAAGATGCAAAAGTTATATACATGTCACCACAAGGCAAGAAATTAGACCAAGAAAAAGTAGAAAGTTTAAGCAAAGAAAAACATATTATTCTTCTATGCGGACATTATGAAGGAATAGATCAAAGAGTATTAGATGAAATTGCCCCAGAAGAAATTTCAATTGGTGATTATGTACTAACTGGAGGAGAAATTCCTGCAATGGTATTAGTAGATAGTGTATCAAGGTATGTAGAAGGGGTACTAGCAAAAGAGTCAATTAGTGAAGAATCATTTTCAAATGGACTTTTGGAATACCCACAATATACAAGACCAGAAATTTTTAATGGCAATAAAGTACCAGAAATACTTCTAACTGGTCATCACGAAAATATTCGCAAATGGAGAAGACAAGAATCCATAAAAAATACATATTTTAAAAGACCAAAACTTTTAGAAAATGTGGACTTAACTAAAGAAGACATTAAATATATTGAAGAATTAAAAAATAGAAGTAGTTTGTAAACTACAAAAATCATAAAAAAGGAGGAAAATTTTTAATGGATATTATAAAATCTATACAACATGAACAAATGAAAAACAAAGTTCCAGTATTAGATGTTGGAAACACTGTAAGAGTTCATGTTAGAATTAAAGAAGGAAATAGAGAAAGAATCCAAGTATTCGAAGGAACTATTATTAAAAAACAAGGTGGAGGAGTAAACGAAACATTTACAGTAAGAAGAATTTCTTATGGTGTAGGTGTTGAAAAAACATTCTTAGTACATTCACCATTAGTTGAAAAAGTAGAAGTAGTAAGAGTAGGTAAAGCAAGAAGAGCTAAATTATTCTACTTAAGAGACAGAGTAGGTAAAGCATCTAAGACAAAAGAAAAGTTAGGCGCAAGAATTGAAAACAAAGAAATTGTTGTAAAAGAAGAAATGGTTGAAGAGCCAGCTGTAGAAGAAGTAGCAGTAGCTCCAGAAGAAGCTCCAGCTGTAGAAACTACGGAAGTTGTAGCAGAAGAAGTTGTTGATACAGTAAAAGAAGAAACTGTTGAAACAGTAGAAGCTGCACCAGTAGCAGAAGCAACAAAAACAGAAGAATAAAATATAATAAAAAATCGATGCAAGGCATCGATTTTTTTGTACCATAGAGATTGCTTAATTTAACATAATGTGATATAATCTATGAATTAGAAGTGTTGCTTACTAATAAAGTAAGTGATTATAGAGAACCTGTAAACCAGTATAGTTAGGAGGTAAAAATGAACATTAAAATTGAAACTGTAAAAGTCACAATGACACGGGCGTTTTTTGAAATGAAGAATGGTAACTGGGCCGTTGTCATGATTAAGACGCAGAAAAACCGTAAGCCGCTTAGTTTTAGAGTTGGAAGAGAGTGGTACTATGAAGAGTGGCAGCTTATGAGGATGCTCCAATTTGCAGGAGTAGAAGACACGGATACTCTTGAAGGAAAGAAGATTAAAGTTGTGCTTAACTGCGAAAACGGCGAGGAACATATTGTCGGTTTTGGAAGCGTGACAGAAGATAAGTTCTTTCTAATTGAGTATCAGGACATTAAAGATTTTACGCAGGCTGAAGTGGAGGAACTGGCTCGTAAAGACAGCGAATACCTGAGGCGATTTGTAATCTGATGTTGCAGCGAATAATGTTCAAAAGAGTAGTAAATAAGAGAGGATGCCTTTGGCATCCTTTCTTATTTACTACTTACTGCAGCATATTTTTTTAATTTTTCATAAACTAGGGCATTTACAGTTCCTGCTGGGAAGTGTCCATTCTTATCTTTTTTACCTGCTGGAACACCAGTTAAAACTTCAATTCCTTCTTCAATAGAAGAAACAGCGTATATATGGAAAGTACCTTTTTTAACAGCATCAACAATTTCATCAGACAAGCTAAGGTTATCTATGTTTTGAACAGGAATCATAACACCATGGCTACCATCCAGTCCACGCATTTTACATATTTGGTAAAAGCCTTCTATTTTTTCATTTACACCACCAATTGGTTGAATTTCACCTTTTTGATTTACAGAGCCAGTTACTGCAATTCCTTGGTTAATTGGAACGCCAGACAAACTAGAAAGTAGGGCATATAGCTCAGTACTTGAAGCACTATCACCATCAACACCATTATATAACTGCTCAAAACAAATACTTGCAGTTAGTGATAATGGAATATCTTGTGCAAACATTTCACCTAAATACCCACTTAAAATATATACACCCTTTGAGTGAGATGAACCAGAAAGTTCAACTTCACGTTCTATATTTATAATACCAGATTTTCCAGTATAGGTATTAACTGTAATCTTTGAAGGTTTACCAAAAGAGTAATCTCCAATAGTCATAACAGTTAAACCATTAATTTGTCCAACCTTAAAACCAGAAGTACTAATTAAAAGCGTATTATCACGAATCATTTCTGTATACTTAGAATCATATTTTTTTATTCTATCTATACGTTCATCTAAGGTTTTTTGAACATGTT
Source organism: Clostridia bacterium (assembly GCA_022799315.1). GTDB lineage: Bacteria > Bacillota > Clostridia > TANB77 > CAG-508 > RGIG8482. The sequence goes on from JAAWOE010000001.1 coordinate 158,475, forward strand.
CAGAAGTAACAACTTTTGCTTTTGCAAGTCTTGCCCAAGTACAAGATTCTGCTACAACTTCTGATAAATCATTAAATTTTGTAGATAATTTTCTTTTATCATTTGCAAGTTTAGAAGCATATTCAACAACTTTTGCAACAGCTGTTTTATCTAAAGGTAGTAATTCTTCTTGTTCGCAAAAACCATGTATAAAACGAGCAAGTTTCATAATGTTATCATCTGTTTTTGGAGCATCATCTTCAAATTCTGCTTTTACTTTAAATAATTTTCTAAAATCTGAATCCATAGCAAGTAAAGTATGATAAATATTAGCACTTCCTATTAAAATTACTTTTAAATCTAACGGAATAGGTTGTGGTTTTAAAGAAACCATTACCATAGAACTACGTTGATCTACAGCGTTTTCTATATTTATTTCTTTAATTCTTAAAGCCTTTTTTAAAGCGTCATAGCATAAAGAATTAGATAACAAATCTTTTGCTTGTAATATAATGTAACCACCATTTGCTTTATGAAGTAAGCCTGGTTGTAACATTGTATAATCTGTTTTTAATGCACCATAGTAATTTTCATATTCTAACTTTCCAAATAAGTTATGGTATGAGTAGTTAGAATCCATTATTACAGGAGCACCTTCAGTTTCGCTGTTGTCTATAAACAAATTAACACGATAATTAAGCCAAGGTTGTTTTGGCTCTTGTCTTGGTACTGGTTGTGGTTGCTGTTTATCAGCGCTTTGAGTAGGTTGTTCAATAAAATATTGAACATTTTTTAATACATCTTTTTTTACGTTATCTAAGAATTTATTTATAATTTTATTTCTTTTATATTTAGATTTAATATAATTTATATGTCCATTAATAGTAAGTAGGGCAACATTTGATTGCCATTCTTCTATTTTTTTATCTGATGCCCTTTCAATTGCTTTAATTTCACTAATAACAGACATTATTTGTTCTTGTACAATGCCAGATTTACTTTCGAATTCTTTTTTTATTTCTTCATCTAATTTTTCAAATTCTTCTTCTTCAATTGTTTTTCCATCTATAACAGGCATCATATAAATACCATTTTGAGCAGTTTTTACTTGAAACCCATATTTCATAGATTCTTTGTTTAACTTTTCTAATAAAACAGAACGTTTTTGCTCAAAATCTTGTTTAATTAATGCTTTTTCTTTTTCGAAATCTTCATTTTTGAAAGTTTTGTTAATGTCTGCTTTAACATCTTTAACAAATTGTTCCATATCTTCTTTAAATTCTTTACCAAGTCCTGCATGAAGAGAAAGAGCAATTGGTTCATTAGGATTATCAAAGTTATAAATATAACACCAATCAGAAGGAACTTTTTCCTTCTTAGAAATCTTATTTAAATAGTTTCTTGTGTACATTGTTTTTCCAACGCCTTCAGGACCTTCAAGGTATATGTTATAACCTTTTACATCTACACTTAATCCAAATTCGAAAGCTTTAATTCCACGGTCTTGACCAATTCCAGTATCAACTGAAGTTAAAGTAGAAGTATCTTCGAACTTAAAAATATTAGGGTTACAATAATCCTTTAATTGTGTGTAATTTAATTCATTTTTCTTCATTTGTTTTCTCCTTTATTATTAAAATAATAGTGTCATAATAATAGCATTCTCATTTTGAGCATAATAATTCTTTCGTAATCCAATTTTTTTAAAATTATATTTTTCATAAAGCTTTATAGCATATGTATTAGTTTCATTAACTTCTAAAGTAAGAGAATTTACATTTTCTTTTTTTGAAACTTCAATCAATTTTTCTAATAACATACTTGCGATACCGAAATGTCTTTTTGAAACTTTAGTTACTATATTTGTAATATGCATAACATCAATTGCTTTCCAAATACCAGCAAAACCAACAATTTCATCATCTTGAATTGCTACAAAATACTGGGAATTTGGATTTTGTAATTCACTTTTAAATACTGAATATGTCCAAAAATCATCAAAATCTGTTAATAATATATCTTTGATTTCTTCTAAATGCGAGTTAGACATTTTACTTATTTCCATTTTGTTTCTCCATTAATTCTCTTTCTGCATTTGAAGGTCTTAAATATAGAGGAGAAAGGTTAAAATCTTCGCTATATAAGTCGGATGATATAACATCAAATGCAGCAATACCAAGATTTGTAGCACTTAACTTGTTTGACTTTTCATTACTTGCAAAAATTGCATTTTCTTTCAAGCTTGATTCTAACATATCTTTATAAACTATGCTACCATTTCCAACAAAAAATATGGGTTTATTACAAACTTTTAATATTTCTGTAATAGAATTGATATTTTTACAACAATATTCGTCAAGTTTCTTATATTTTCCATCTGTATTGTCAAATAATGCGTAATATGCATTGTCGTTTTTTGCATCAATTAAAGAACAAATATAACCCTTAAAATCTGAATTGTAAGCTAATGCTAAAAGTGATGAAATACCTATACCTTTAGAATTAGTTACATCACAAAAAGCTTTTATTGTAGAAATACCAATACGTATGCCTGTAAAAGAACCAGGTCCTTTATCACAAACCAATAAATCTATATCTTTAAGATTCAAGTTTGTTTCTTTAAAGATTTGTTCAATTTGTGGCATTAGTTTTACAGAATGTGTATTTCCATCTTCATTTGTTATTTCTTTTATAACTTTTTTATCTTCTAATATGGCTACAGAGCATGCATTAGAAGAAGTATCTATACTCAAAATTTTCATATTAATTTCCTTTCACAAACATCTTTAACTAAATCTATATATTTATCACCAATAGATTCTATGTTTAAAATTCTTTTATCTTCATTTATTAAATCTCTTTCAAATGTGATATGAATATAATTATGGGGAAGAGCATCTTTTATAATTTCACCCCATTCAATAATACAAATACCATTGTCAAAATATTGTTCAGCACCAATGGCGTAAAATTCATCTGAAGAAGATAGTCTATAAACATCAAAATGATAAATATTTGTATCATTTTTGTAGTATTCATTAACAATAGTAAAAGTAGGGCTAGAAATTTCATCTTCAAGATCATAATATTCTAGAAAGCCTTCGGTAAATTTAGTTTTTCCGTGAGCCCAAATCTCCTGTTAAAATTATAGTGTCGCCATTATGTAATTTAGATGCAAAACATTTTGCAATATTCATTGTTTCAATACTTGAGTTTGAAATAAGTGTGTACAAAAAAATCAATCCTTTACATTTATTAATATATTTGTATTTTATATTATTCTTTCTAATTTGTAAATTAATATCGAAAAAAAGGTTAAAAAATTTTAAAAAAACTATTGACAAAAAAATAGATAACCATTATAATTTATAAATGTTGATACAACATGCAGGTGTAGTTCAATGGTAGAATTCCAGCCTTCCAAGCTGGCTATGCGGGTTCGATTCCCGCTACCTGCTCCACCGCCCTTAGCTCAGTTGGTCAGAGCAACCGGCTCATAACCGGTGGGTCCAAGGTTCGAATCCTTGAGGGCGGACCATTTTTTGTATAATAGGAATTCTTTTGGAAATCCTATTATATAAATATATATAATTTAATATGGACAGGTGGCCGAGTGGCTAAAGGCGGCAGACTGTAAATCTGTTCTCATACGAGTACGAAGGTTCGAATCCTTCCCTGTCCACCACAGACAATTTTCGTCGAACTTTTTGAAAGTCTTGATACAACTTGATTTTAAGACTATGAAAAATTAGATGAACACAAAAATCTTATTCCAACTCTTATGGGTTGGACTTTTTTTGACTAAAACTATTGAAAAAAGGAGGTTTTTGTGATATTATGTTACATATTATTAAGAAAACAATCAATATGAGTGATGAATTACACTCTAAAATCAAGTGGGCGTGTCGTATAAACTCCATTAAACAACAACTCGAAATCATTGAGCGGGTGTTTAAGAATAATTGAACATACGAATTTAGCGTATGTAGAGCCCCATAGAGTAATCATAAATAACAAATTATTGTTATTCTTTAATGAACATGATTACTTCTACGTAACAGATTTAAGGACAAAATATCCAATGTCCAAGTTACAAGAATACATATCATAGGAGAAAACGACAAAACATTTTAGAGTTTTAAAAAATTATACTATATTGGTTTATTTGTGTTTTTTAAGAAAATTATAGAGATAGTTAATAATAATATAAAACTCTAAAGTGTCAATAGCTATAACCTATGCTATGTGGCACTTTTTTAGTTGCCTTTCTATTCATAATTTGGAAGGAGGAATATTTATAGAATGAATGGAGAAACAAAAAAGGCAGGAATTTATATTCGTGTAAGTACAGAAGATCAAGCAAG
>JAAWOE010000014.1 GCA_022799315.1 Clostridia bacterium
AAGTGTAAATTAAAACCATACAAATCTTATTTCGCATTCGAAATAAGAGAGGATTAAAGGAGAGAAAAATGGGAAATTCAAATGAAATGCCAAAAGAATTAAAAATAGTATGTGGAGATATGGCTTACGATGAAGAAAAGGAAACTATAGAATGTCCACCATCAACAGTAAATAATAAAAAAATGTTACCAAGATACAGAGTTCCAATGCAAGAAGGAGAAATGGAAATAAACTTAGTAAGTTACTCATATGATATGGAAAAAATGGTAACTAATGACGAATTAGTTAAAAGAAGATTAATAAAACAAGGAAAAATGGAAAGCTTTGAAGCACATAAAAATGCTAGAAAAGCAAAAGATGCAAAATCAAGTGGAATGGAAATAGCATAACACAAAAGATAATGAGGTGAATTTGTATGAATTATAAAGTACAAGGAGCTGTAAGAAGAAATAAAAGAAATTTCATAATTTTTATAGTACTATGGATAATTTTATCCATAGTATTAGTTATGCCTGTAGCATATAGCATTACAGAAGCAACAGTAAATGGTGTATTTGATATGAAAATATTCTTTACAAAAATATATGATGCAATGTCACATTTAGGAACAGTTATTGCAAAAACATTTACACCAGGATATATTGGGACATTCTTTTCATTACTGTTAAAATTTACTGTAGCATATGCTATTTTTGTATTAATTGGATTAATAAAAACAGCGCCTAAAAATGAATATTCAGATATAGAACATGGTTCTAGTGATTGGTCAAAAAACGGCGAACAATATAGGGTATTAAGTAACAAACATGGAATAATATTAGCACAGAACAACTATTTACCAGTAGATAAAAGAGGAAACGTAAACGTATTAGTAGTTGGACGGATCAGGTTCTGGTAAATCTGCATCATACTCAATACCAAATGCATTTCAAATGCTTGGTTCATATGTATTTACAGACCCTAAAGGAGAACTATATGATAAAACAGCAGGATACTTAAAAGCACATGGCTATGAAATAAAAGTATTAAATTTAGTACGTCCACAATTTAGTGACGGTTACAACCCATTAATGCATATATCAAGTGAACTAGATGTAGACGTTATAGCAAATACAGTAATAAAAGGACAAAAATCAGAATCTGGACAAGATCCATATTGGGATGATATGGCAGAAATGCTATTAAAAGCATTAATATATTATTTAATAGCAACAAGACCAGAAGAAGAACAAAACTTAGCAAGCTGTGCAGAGCTTGTAAGAGCAGCAAATGCTAACGGAGGAAGTAACTTATTAACAGAGTTAATGAATCAATTACCTTACGACCACCCAGCAAGAATGAACTATAAATCTATAGAAATAGCGCCAGAAAAAACATATGGTTCAATACTATCTTCACTACAATCAAAGCTAGGTAAATTTGATTCAAAAGAAATAGCTGAACTAACATCAACAGATACAATAAACTTTGAAGAAATAGGAAGTAAGAAAACAGCAGTATATGTTATTTCATCAGATACACATACAGCATATGATTTCTTATTAACAATATTCTTTGCACAAATGATACAACAGCTTTATGATTTTGCAGATAAGAATAATGGAAAACTACCAATGCCTACATACTTTATATTAGATGAGTTTGCCAATATTGGTAAAGTACCAGACTTCGATAAAAAGATATCTACAAGTAGAAGTAGAAAAATATCATTTAGCGTTATATTACAAAACTTAGATCAGCTAGAAGCAGTATATGAAAAATCATATGAAACAATTATAGGTAACTGCGATACACACGTATTTTTAGGAAGTAACTCACAAAAAACAGTAGAATACTTCTCAAAAGCATTAGGAGAAAAGACAATAGACAGAATAAGTGTATCAGTAAATAAAGATAAACATAACTGGAGACAAGGACAAAGTGTATCAGACCAAGTAATGGCAAGGGCATTAATGACACCAGACGAATTAAGAAGAATGGATAATGACCTTTGTATCATATTTGAAAAAGGAATAAAACCAATAAAAGCAAATAAATTCTATTATTTCCAAACACCAATGGCAAAAAAATTAGAAGCACATGCAATCAGCCATAATGATGTGGGAGATATAGATAGAGGAGTATGGAGAAAATATAACCCATATAATCCATATGTACCAGAAGATGACAAGAAAAAACAAGTTGATAATTTAAAAGTAGAATCATTAGATGACTTATTTGATGAACCAGAAGAACCTAAAAAAGAAGAAAAAGTTGAAGTACCAAAAGAAGCAAAATTAGATGAATTAAAGATAGAACCTATACAAATAGAAAAATCAAATGATGCACCAATATTACCACAAGATAATTCTGAAGACGATGAATTAGATATAGACTTACAAAAAGAGTTAGAAGCAAAATTTGATGAACTATTTGGTCCATTAGAAGATGATAATTAGAATAAGAAGGATTTACTTAAATCCTTCTTATTTTAATTATTAATGCTTATTATATAGAATAGGTATAAGATAATGTTTTATTTATTCTTGCACTCACGCTCTCCCCACTGACGCTGTAACAATACTTCGTATTTAACAGCGTTCAGCGGTCACCGTGAAGAGGTTCGTGTCTTCGAAACATAAAACATTATCTTATGCCTAATAAATAGAACATCTTTGCCACAAAACAAATGTTTAAAAATGATTGACTTTTTATACCAATTTATATATAATAAAGCTAAAATAAAAAAGAAAAAAGAGGAGAAAACCATGAATTTTGTCCATATTGCAGATATGCACTTTGATGTACCATTTACAACATTAAATAAAAATGATTTGGGAAATGAAAGAAGACTAGAACAAAGAGAGGCATTTCGTAAAATAATAGAATATATTAAAAAAAATGAAATAGATTATTTCTTTATTTGTGGAGACTTATATGAACACGAATACGTAAAACAATCTACAATCGAATATATAAATAATCAATTTAAAGAAATTTCAAGAACAAAAATATATATTGTTCCAGGAAATCATGACCCAAAAGTTACAAACTCATATTATTCAAAATTTAAATGGAATGATAATGTTCATATATTCTCTTCAGAAATAGAAAAGATATCAGAAGAAAACATTAACATTTATGGCTTTGGATTTGATAACTTCTATATGAAAAATACAAAAATAAATGAAATCCAAATAGATGAACCTAATAAAATAAACATACTATTAACACATGGTTCAATAGATGGCGGAAACGATGAACTAAGAGAGTATAACCCTATGAAAGGACAAGAACTAAAAACATTAGGATTTGATTATGTTGCATTAGGACATATTCACAAATCAAACTATGAAAAAGAAAATTTATCAAATATTATATATCCAGGTTCAACGATATCATGCGGATTTGACGAATTAGGAAGTCATGGAATGATAGTTGGGAATATAGATGAAAATAAAAAACTACAAGTAGCTTTTGTACCAGTAGATAAAAAACAATTTTACGAAATAAGTCTTTCAGTAGATAATATTTTATCTAAAGAAGAGTTAATAGAAGCAATAAATTATAGAACTTGGAATGAAGATGGGTATTACAAAATTATTTTAACAGGCAAAAGAAATTTTGAAATACAACCACTAGAAATTTTAAAATATATTACAGTAAGAAATATAATAAAAATAAAAGATAACACTACAATGAAAATAGACTTAGATAAACTTGCACAAGAGGAAAGTTTAAAAGGAATCTTTGTTAAAAATTTATTAGAAAAAATATCAGATGAAAATAAGGAAGAAATTCTAAAAGCAATTGAAATTGGATTAGAAGCAATGTAAAAGGAGAAAAAGTATGAAAATTCTAAACTTAAAAATTAATCAGTTTGGAAAACTACAAAACAAAGAAATTGATTTAAAAGAACACATAAATATTATATATGGGAAAAATGAAAGTGGAAAATCAACATTATTAAAATTTATATTAGGAATGTTCTATGGTCTGTCAAAAAATAAAAATGGAAAACAATATACAGACTATGAACAATATACACCATGGGTAGAAGGTGACTTTTCAGGAAAAATAAAATACCAACTAGATGAGGGAAAAAGTTTTGAAGTGTTTCGTGAATTTAAAAAGAAATCACCTAAAATTTATAATGAAAACTTAGAAGAAATTTCAAAACAATTTAGTGTAAATGCTACAACTGGAAATAGATTTTTTGTAGATCAAACAGGCGTAGAGGAAGAACTTTTTACAAAAACAATAGTATCTATGCAAAATGAAATAAAGCTAGAAGAAAAAGAACAGAGTTCATTATTACAAAAATTATCTAATCTAGTAAGTACAGGAGAAGACAGCGTGTCTTATCAAAAGATTGTAAATAAAATAAATAAAAGACAACTAGAAGAAATTGGGACACGGAAGAAGCCAAGATAGACCAATAAACATTGTTACAAAAAGAATGAAAGAAATAAATAATGAAAAAGAATATTTAAGTCAATTTGCGGATAAAAAGTATAACATGGAGGAATCAAAACAAAAGCTAGAAAAAGAAATTAAAGAACAACAAATAAATATAGAAATACTAGAAAAATTAAAACAAGTAGAAGAAAAGCATAACTTAGAACAAGAAAAAATAAAAATAGGTGAAAATACATTAAAAGAATATAAAAGAAAAATGGAAGAACTTACTTATCCTAAAAAACAATTAGAAGAAAGAAAGGATAATAAAAGTCTATTACAAATTATAATAACAGTATGTTTAATAGCTTTAAGTATATTATCAGTTTTAGTTGTAAAAAATGATATAATCAGTGCAATAACTATTACACTTGCAATAATTAGTTTAATATATGTAAGTTATTCACAATATAAGAAGAAAGTTGCGTTTCATAGTAACAAAGAACTAGAAAATGTGGAAAAAGAAAAATCAATTAATCAGATTGAAATTATGCAGGAAACCACAAAGGGATTAGAAAAGGAACAAGAAGAATTAAGAAAGAAGAATGAAGAAGAATACAAAGAGAACATAGAAAAAATAAGAAATGCATACATAGGAATAGTGCCAATAAAGGTAATAGATGAATTGCTAGAAAAAAAGAATGCAAAGTTAGAAATAGAAGTTGCACAAAATAAAATAGGAGAAAATAAATTAAAAATACAAAGTATTGGTTTAGATAGAAGTAGTATTGCTCCAAAACTAGAAAATCTAGCAGCATTAGAAGAAGAATATGTAAAATTAGAAGAGGAATATGAAGACTTAAATTTTCAAAATACAGCAATAGAACTTGCAAAGGAAGAATTAGAAAAAGCATATTATGAAATGAAGAAAAAAATAACACCAGAATTTACAAAGCAATTATCAAATGTGATGACTAAAATTTCAAATGGAAAATATACAAATGTAAAGTTAGATGAAAAAGAAGGCTTAATAGTAGAAGTAGAAAATGGAAATTATATTCCTGTTGGATTATTAAGTATAGGAACAATAGACCAATTATATTTATCATTAAGACTAGGTGCTGCAAACCAAATATCTAATGAAAATTTACCAATTATTTTAGATGAGGCGTTTGCATACTATGATAGTGAGAGATTAAAGAATATATTAGAGTTTTTAAATGAAGAATTTAGCAATAGGCAGATTATAATATTGACTTGTACTAGTCGTGAAAAGGATATACTAGAAGAAAATAATATAGAGTATAATTATATTGAGTTATAGATTAAGGTTAACAAAAGTAGGGGCGATTTTAATTGCCCGTATTTTTTGAGATTACAAATAAAAATAGTTCTATAGTTCTCTAAGGATGCTTTTATTTTAAAAGCATCCTTGATAGAAACATATATAATAAAAAAATTGACAAAAAGGTATTTACTTTTAAATGAATTGTGATATAATAAATACAAATAAGGGATTACCCACAAAAAGTGTGGTTACCATTAGAGTTAATTATAAAAAGCTACATTTCCAATGGCAGATCAGAAATGTAGTTTTTTCTATGCCAAAATTAGAAATATAATTAAGGCGAAGATTATGAATAACAAAACAATGTTAAAAAGAATAGAAATAATTAAGTAATGTAATAGTTTTTGATTCATAAAACCACCTCCTTTTCATATGTATAAGGAAATGGCAACCACACTTCTGAAGTAATTCAATATTTGTATAATGAGTATAATATTTATTATACAAAAAGTCAATACGGATTTTACAAAAAAGCAAAACTAAAATAACAGTTGATATATTATTAAATTTCGTGTATAATACTTAGGTATTAAAAAGTAAGGAGAGACGGTTTTTATGTTTCAAAAATTAGAAGATGTAGAGAAGAGATATGAAGAACTAACGGTTCAAATTAGTGATCCAGAAGTAATTGCAAGAACAAGTGAGTGGCAAAAGCTAATGAAAGAACATGCAGATATGACACCGATTGTAGAAAAATATAGAGAATATAAAAAAGTAAAGGCAAATTATGATGAAGCATGCAGTATGATGAATGAAGAAGATAAAGAAATAAAAGATTTAGCAGAAATGGAAATGTTAGAAACAAAAGAAAAAATGCCAGTATTAGAAGAAGAGCTAAAAATGTTATTAATACCAAAAGATCCAGATGATGATAAAAACATCATATGTGAAATAAGAGGTGGAGCAGGTGGAGATGAAGCAGCTCTATTTGCAGGAACTTTATTTAGAATGTACTCAATGTATGCAGAAAGAAAACATTGGAAATTAGAAGTGTTAAATGAAAACGAAACAGGACTTGGAGGATACAAGGAAGTATCTTTCATGGTTACAGGAAAAGGTGTATATAGTAGACTAAAATTCGAAAGTGGAGTACACCGTGTACAAAGAGTTCCAGATACAGAATCTAGTGGTAGAATACATACATCAACAGCAACTGTTGCTGTACTACCAGTAGTTGAAGACGTAGAAATAGAAATAAATCCAGCAGATATTAAAATGGATGTATATAGAGCATCAGGAGCAGGAGGACAACATGTTAATAAAACGTCATCTGCAGTAAGATTAACACACATTCCAACAGGAATAGTAGCAGAATGTCAAACAGAACGTTCACAACTACAAAATAGAGAATATGCAATGAGATTACTACGTTCAAGATTATATGAAATAGAAAAACAGAAAAGAGATTCAGAACTTGCAAATGAAAGAAAGAGCCAAGTAGGAAGTGGAGATAGATCAGAAAAAATACGTACTTATAATTACCCACAAGGACGTATAACAGACCATAGAATAGGCTTAAGTATATTCCAAATGGAAGATTTTTTAAATGGAAACTTAGATGAAATGTTAGATTCACTAATAGCTGCAGATAGAGCAGAGCGTTTAAAAGGAAACGAAGATTAAAATAAAAGAATAAAAAAGTCCAATTAGCATAATCTAGTAATAATAATTATTTTAATAAAAGGAGATTTTATGGGATACTTATTAAAGACTACGCTAATTGGATTATTTTTTGGCACGTTTGGAACAACATTAGGAGGAATACTTGGTATAACATTTAAAAATACATCAAATAAGTTTTTAAGTTTTATTTTATCACTTGCATCACGGACTGATGATTTCTATAGTATGTTTTGATTTAATACCAGAGGCTTTAGAAATATCAGGAATTTCACTTATATTACTAGGTATAATAATTGGAGTAATATGCATGATTGTATGTGATGTATTGGTTCAAGAGAAGTTTAATAATAAAGAAAGGAAATCTGCAAATACAAATAGCCTATTAAAAACAGGAATTATTGTAAGCATAGGTCTTGCATTGCATAACTTTCCAGAAGGACTTGCAATAGGTTCAGGATTTGGTGCGTCTTTGAAATTAGGATATTCATTAGCTCTTGCTATTTTATTACATGATATTCCAGAAGGCGTATCTATGGCAGTGCCAATGAAGAATGGAGGAATGAAAAAAACAAAAGTAATTTTCTATGTAATACTTTCAGGAATTACAACAGGAATAGGAGCATTTTTTGGAGCATTAGTTGGAACAATTTCACAAGAAATTATAGCAATATGTTTATCATTTGCAGCAGGAGCGATGCTATACATAGTATCAGGGGAATTAATACCAGAGTCAAATAAGTTATATAGAGGTAGAATCGCAAGTATAGGTAATATACTTGGGTTTATACTTGGAATACTTGCTGTAAAAATTTAATGTATTAATTGGTAAATTATTTTTAATTTATGAGTTATTTAAATATTAGGCTCCTTTTAATAAAAATTATAAATTATAAAAAAGCTCGTTCAAGCTAAATTTTGCACAGTATGTAATAAAAATTTACTTTAAATACGCTTTTTTAAATTTAGTAATTTTTATTTTAAAAGGAACCTCTATAAGTAAATGCTATACCTATTTAGTATACTAATATTTGATAATTCTACAACCTAGTGATTGTACAAGTAAATAATAAATGATATAATAACAAACTAAAGGATGTGATAATATGAAAATAATGTTTATTTGTACAGGGAATATATGTAGAAGCGCAATGGCGCATAAGTTAATGCAAAAGAAGCTTAAAGACAATGAGGTAAAAGATATAGATGTATATTCTTGTGGTATATTTGCAGAAAATGGAGATGCTTCAACATATAATGCAATAGAAGTAACAAAGGAATATGGTGTAGATTTAAAAAGCCATAAAGCAACAAACATAAGAGATTCTAAAATAGATGAAATGGATTTAATACTATGTGCAACAATGTCACATAAATATTCTGTAATTCAAATGTATCCAAGCTTAGCTAATAAAATATATACATTAAAAGAATACGTAGATGAAAATAAAGATTTAGATATAAAAGACCCTTGGGGATATGATATAGAAATATATAGATTTTGCATAGCAGAGATAGACAGATTATTAGACAAGTTGATAGAAAAAATCAAGTAACTGAATAGAATGTATTGACAATACGGATTATAATAATGTATAATGTTATTCGGTATAAAAAATAGGGAAAATAACAAACTAAAAAAATAAAGCTAACCCTTAAAAATTACATACTTTGTTAAACACCGGAAGGAGGGGAATTACATGTCAGAGGTAAAAGTAAATAATGGAAATATAGAAGATGCATTAAAAAGATTTAAAAGACAATGCGCAAGAAATGGAGTTTTACAAGAGGTACGTAAAAGAGAACACTACGAAAAACCTAGTGTAAAGAGAAAGAAAAAATCAGAGGCTGCAAGAAAAAGAAAATTTTAATTTAAAATTAAAAGTTGGAAGTTAGACGTTGAAAAACAATAATTTTCAACTTTTTTGTATAAATATACAAAATAATTTTGTAAACAAAATATCGTGAAATTGTTTTAATTCATAATTTTTTTGCAGTGTATTGTGTAGTTGGGGAGACAAGAAAAAAATTATGAATTAACTGTCAGAAGTGGACATGATGGAATATAAAATTAATGTATTTAAAATTAAGGAGGAAACACTTATGTTAAAAGAAAAATTATTAGAAGACTTAAAAATGTCTATGAAAGAAAAAAATGAAGTAAGAAAAAACGCTGTACAAATGGTAAGAGCAGCAATTTTGCAAGTAGAAAAAGATAATGGAATAACATTAGAAGATGAAAAAATAATACAAATAATTGCAAAGGAAGTAAAAAAGAGAAAAGATTCATTAGATGATTATATAAAAGGAGGAAGAGAAGATATTGTTAAACAAGTAGAGGAAGAAATAAATATATTATCAGAATATTTACCTAAACAATTATCAAAAGAAGAGATTGAAAAAATGGTAAAAGAGATAATAGAACAAGTAGGAGCAGAATCAATAAAAGATATGGGAAAAGTTATGAAGGAAGCAAAAGAAAAAATCGGAGCTAGAGCAGATGGGAAGGCAATAAATGAAGTAGTAAAAGAGCTATTAGCATAACTGTTATTCATAAAATATCTGCATATAATCCGCTTCATTCAGGTGAAGCTAATACGCTATAAAATAAATTGGTTTTATAAGGGCACATGTAATAATTCGACAAAATATTACAAAAATATTACAAAAAACAATATAAGCAGAAAAACGAAGAAAATAGGAGATAATTGAAAATAATCCTAAATAAATTAGCGATATAGACCCACTCTACAATTGTGAAAAAAGATTACTTAATATAAAATAACAACATAGTAAAAAATAAGGAGTGTATTAAATTATAAACGTTATGAAAAAGTTATTAATACATATAAGAACATGGATAAAACTTATTTCCGTAGCAGTTCTTGCGACATGCTTAATAGTAGGAACAATTGCATTTATATATAAACCAACTTATAGTGTTACATTAAATGGACAAGATATTGGACACACTAAAGATAAAAGTGGTTTACAACAAAGAATAAATGATTATATAGAAAATGGTGATGGCGGGAATATAGCATTTGTTCAGGTAGATAATTTGCCAGAATACAAATTGTGTTTATTAAAAAAGAATATAGAAACAAATGATGATGAAATATTTGATGTTGTAAAACAATCAGGTACATCATATTATAAATATTATGCTATATTAGATGAAGGTGAAGAAAAATTATATTTATCATCATTTGAAGAGGCAGAAAATGCAATAAGCGAATTAAAAGATAAAAAAAGTGCTAATCAAGATAAACTAACAATACTAGAAAAATATGAAGCAGAAGCAAAAGATATAGTAACAAAAGAAGAAGCAATATCAAAATTATATGAAAAAGTAGAACCAGTAAAAGCAAAAACAACTTCTTCATCAACAGTAAAATATGCATCAAGTATAAATTCAACAAGTAAAAAAGTAGCATTAGGAGTTAATCTTATAAAACCTGTATCAGGAAGTGTTACATCTAGATTTGGTTCTAGATGGGGAAAAACACATAAAGGAATTGATATAGGAGCTCCAAAGGGAACACCAATAAAAGCAGCTGCATCAGGGACAGTAGTATCATCAAGTACAGGTTACAATGGTGGTTACGGAAATTGTGTAGTGATTTCGCATGGAAATGGTATAGAAACAGCATATGGACATTGTAGTGCATTATATGTAAAAGTTGGACAAAAAGTATCACAAGGACAAGTAATAGCGGGTGTAGGTAACACAGGTCGTTCATTTGGAAATCATTTGCATTTAGAAATAAGAATAAATGGGGTAGCGCAAAACCCACAAAATTATCTATATTAAAATTAAATCACCAATTTTACAGTTGGTGATTTTTTGTATATTTAACTTAATAATACTAAAAGTATTATTATAAGAACCCTCCGTCAAGGCTTCGCCTTGCCACTTCCTTAAAAAAGGAGGCTTTACTCTATTTTTATGATTAACTATGCTAGTTTAAAACAGTAGAGGAATGGTCCCTTTACCCAAGGGGGCTGTCACCGTAGGTGACTGGGGGTTCTATAATTGTAAAAATATATAACAATATTTAATTACAAAAATGACTTAAAGCTATATCAATAGCATTATCTTTCATAATCAAAATTCCATATTCTAAAAGTTTAGTCTCAAATAAATTAGCGTGATCTACAAAATTTGCAAACTCAGTAATTGAAGAACAGAAAGATTTTAATAAATTAGCATTCATATGTAAATCTGTAAGTACTAAATAATATTTTTTATTATACTCATATAAAGAAATACTACTTACAAAATTATTTATATTTTTTAAAATATTATTATTTAAGAAATTGCAAAAACTACAAAACTCATCAAAAGAACTAAAACAATATATTGCCTTTGATTCATCTGTAATAGAAGTTTTTCTTCTTATATTAATTTTCTTTTTTCTATATGTACTTTTTCCCTTTTCAGGCTCAATTCTTGTAACAGTAAGAATAAAATTTCCATTAGACATTGCAAGTGCTTCTACCATAATTTTATAATCATCAGTAACAAACCCTAGCTCTTTTTCAGCTCTATCTAAAACACTAAAAAATAATTCTTGAGATTCAATAGGGTTAGACATAAAAGTATGAAAGTCAATGTCGTTTTCTTTTAAATCTTCAGAATTTAAAGTAATTCTTATCTTATTATCATTCAATTTTTCTAGTTTCATTAAGCAATTCCCTCCAAAAACTTATCTATAATTCTATTATACTACTATTTAGAATATTTTTAAATGCACAATTTTTGGTAATAATACATTATATTACTTGCACTTAAAAAATGTACTAAAATAATAACATAAACTTATAAAAAAGAAAAGAAAAATTAAGTATTTTACTTGAAAAAAAAGCTATATGAATATATAATACTATAAGATAAATTGGAACTAAAAAATGAACTAAAGAAATTATGAAAATGGAGGATTAAATGGCTACTAGAGATAAAAATATATGGATTTTAATTGTATTTATATTATCAGGACTTGTAATAGGAGGGTTACTTGGAGAATTGGCAGCAAGAGTTGATTTTCTATGGTGGTTATCATATGGACAAGAATTTGGATTAACAAACCCAATTGTACTAGATTTAAATATAATAAGATTAACATTTGGATTACAACTAAAAATAAACATAGCAAGTATAATAGGTATGGCAATAGCTATATTTATATACAGAAAAGTCTAGTAAGATTTATATAATAAGAAATTGGGCCAGTAGGGGCGGGACTCAGTGTCCGCCCATGTGGCAAAGTTAATATTTTAGATAATAAAAATCTAACAAAAATGTAGGGGTAGATTTTGATTGCCTGTGCGGTGAAGATACATTATAACAAAAATATGGGGGTTAAAGGAAAGGAAGATTATATGTCTATAAAAATGAAAGAACTCCCAGAATCAGAAAGACCTTACGAAAAAATGGAAATGTATGGGGCAAAAACCTTATCAAATGCAGAATTATTAGCAATAATAATAAAATGTGGAACAAAAGAAGAAACATCAATAAACCTTGCACAAAAAATATTAAAGCTTAAAGGAATTAGTGAAGAAAAAAATCTAAATTTTTTACAAGAATTATCAATAGAAGAACTAACAAAAATTAAAGGAATTGGAAAAGTAAAAGCAATACAAATAGTAGCAACTTGTGAACTAGCAAAACGAATGTCTAAACCAGTTAATTCATTAAAAATAGTAATTAAAGATACAAAAGACGTAGCAAATCTATTTATGGACGAGCTAAAATACGAGAAAAGAGAAATCGCAAAACTATTAATATTAAATTCAAGAAATACACTAATAAAAATCAAAGATATAGCATTAGGCGGAGGAAACTTTGCTAAAATTGAACCTAAAATAATTTTAGAAGAACCAATAAAAATAGGAGCTTCTAAAATTATACTCTTACATAATCATCCAAGCGGTGACCCAACACCAAGTAAAGAAGACTATAGAATGACAGATAGAATTTATGAATGTGCAGATATTATGGGAATAACACTTTTAGATCATGTAATAATAGGGAATAATACATTTAAAAGTGTATTTAAAAAAGACTAATTTGGTAAATATTGAAAGGAAGAAATTGAAATGAAACTTTTTGGAATTGGAAGTAAAGATATTGGAATTGACTTAGGAACAGCTAACATGCTAGTAACATTAAAAGGAAAGGGAATTATACTAAAAGAGCCATCTGTTGTGGCAATAGATAAAAAAACAGGGCATATAGTTGCAACAGGAAGCGAAGCAAAAGAAATGCTTGGAAGAACACCAGAACAAATAAAAGCTGTAAGACCTTTAAAAGATGGTGTGATTGCAGATTTTACAGCAACACAACTAATGTTAAAAAATATAATAGAAAAAGTATGTAGAAAATATAATTGTGGAAAACCAAGAATTGTAGTAGGAGTTCCATCGGGGATTACTGAAGTAGAAGAAAGAGCAGTAGAAGAATCAGTAATGCAAGCAGGAGCAAAAGAAGTATATTTAATAGAGGAACCAATGGCAGCGGCAATTGGAGCAAATTTAGATGTGGCAGAACCTAGTGGAAGTATTGTAGTAGATATAGGGGGAGGAACAACTGAAGTTGCAGTTGTATCACTTGGAGGAATTGTCGTTAGTCATTCATTAAGAACAGCAGGGGACGAATTAGATGAAGATATAATAAACTATGTAAAAAAAGAAATGAACTTAGCAATTGGAGAAACAACAGCAGAAGAGATAAAAAAAGAGATTGGTTGTGCACTACCTTTAATGACAACAATGTCTAAAGAAATAAGAGGAAGAGACCTAACAACAGGTCTACCAAAAAACATAGAAATAACATCAGACCAAGTACAAGAGGCAATGACAGAATCAATTAATGAAATAATAGAAATAGTAAAAACAACATTAGAAAAAACACCACCAGAACTAGCATCAGATATTATGGAAAAAGGAATTGTACTTGCAGGTGGAGGAGCATTAATACAAAATCTAGATAAACTATTGAGTCAAAAAACAGGAATGCCTGTATATATTGCACAAGATCCATTAGATTGTGTTGTTAAGGGAACAGGAAAAACATTAGAAGATTTAGATAGATTAAAATCAGTTTTAATAAATTCAAGAAGAAGATAGTTAGGAGGCAAAAATGTATAAAAAGAAAACTGGCATTATAGGAATAGTTATAACAATACTAATATTAATTATATTAGTATTTGTATCTAATATGAATGTAGAAAATTTGTCATACATAGAAAATATAGCTTCAAAAGTTGTAATGCCAATACAAAATGGGCTTACTTATTTGAAAAATAAAATAACAGGCAATAATACATTTTTTGCAGATATTAGTAAATTACAACAAGAAAATGAAGAACTAAAAAAGAAAAATGCAGAATTAGAATCTAATCTACGTGAGTTTGAAATTGTAAAATCTGAGAATACAACTTTAAAAGAATATTTAAATTTATCAGAGCAATATGGTAATTATACAACAAAAGCTGCTTATATAATAAATAAAGATATAAGTAACTACAATAATACATTTATAATTAATATAGGTAAAAAAGATGGAATAGAAACAAATATGACAGTAATTTCTGAAAAAGGTCTAGTGGGGCATATAGTATCTACAACAAATAATACATCAAAAGTGCAAACAATAGTAGACACATCAAGTACAGTAAGTGCAACTTTATCTAGCTCAAGAGATAATCTGATTTGCAAAGGAACCCTAGAAGAGAGAGGAATGCTAAAAGCAAGTTATATTCCTACAAATGCAAATCTAATTCAGGGTGATGTTATAGAAACATCAGGTATGGGAGGAATATATCCAAAAGGTATAAAAATTGGTACAATAGAAAAGATTCAAAATACCAGAAATATAGTAGATAGAACAGCTATAATAAAACCAGCAGTTGACTTCAAAAAAGTAGAAACTGTATTAGTAATTACAAAAAAATAGCATTTTATACCATAGGAAATTATGCTGTTTTAAGTTAAACGTAGGAGAGAGCATAGCTAGTTCTTAAGGCAAAGTCTCTTTTGTTAACGAACATAAAAATCAATAATAAACTAGCAAGATGAAGCGGGTTGCATATAAAATATAAGGAGAAAGTGTAAATGAAAAATACGTTAATAGTGATATCAGCTATATTTGTATTCCTAATTTCATACTTATTACAAGCAAATTTTTTTAATTGGTTTAATATAGCGGGAATAACACCAAACTTATTTGTTATATTAGTGCTATTCTTAGGATTATTTGGTGGAAAAAGATTAGGAATACCAATGGGAATCTTTTTTGGAATATGTTTAGACTTTTTTATAAATAAAAAAATAGGAATTTCTGCAATAATGCTAGGCATTGTTGGAGGAATGGGAGGAATGTTAGACAAAAATTTTTCAAAGGATAGTAGGATGACAATTATTGTCATGACAATAGGAGTTACAACATTTTATGAAGTGGGAATGTATATAATAAACTACTTCATTGTAGGAACAACAATTGAAATAATACCATTTATAAAAATATTGCTAATTGAAAACTTATATAATGTAATATTAACAATAATATTATACCCATTACTTCAAAAGACAGGTTATTTTATAGAGGATTCATTTAAAGGAAAACAAATATTAACAAGGTATTTTTAGAAAATATACTATTTTGAAAATGTAGGGGCGTTCTTGAACGTCCGCAGAAAATGGAAAACAAAATAAATAGAACGATGTGGGGGCAGGTCTTGTGCCTGCCAAAAAATAAAAATAAGGGTGGACACAGGGCCCACGCCTAAGTTAAATTTATTTATAATAAAGGAGGGTGAAAAGTTGAAAAACCGGAAAAACAACAAACTTAAAAATAAGATATAATATAATTATTACGCTTACCTATGCTGTTGGTATTGTTCTACTATTCCAACTTTTCAATCTTCAAATTGTAAATGGAGAAGAATACAGACAAACTTCTAATACTAGATTATCAAGAGAAAGCACCTTAAAAGCAGCAAGAGGAAATATTACAGATAGTAGTGGAACAGTAATTGCAGGAACTACTACAAGTCACAACCTAGAAGTTTATAAAAGTAAAATAGATAATAATACATTAAATGAAACATTATTGAAAGTTGCTAAAGTTTTAGAACAAAATAATAGTAAATATATAGATAATTTCCCAATTAATATAAATCCATTTGCATTTACTTATAATGATGTAGAAAGAGAAAAGAAGTGGAAAAAAGCAAATAAAATAGATGAAAATGCTACAGCAGAAGAAACATTTTATAAATTCAAGGAAAAATACAAAATTGTAAATGATAATATTGAAGAAACAAGAAAAATAATTGCAATGCGTTATCAGATATCTAATGAAGGTTATAGCTCAACGAAATCAGTTACAATAGCACAAAACATTTCGGAAGAAACTATACATATATTTAATGAACAAAATGATTCATTTCCAGGGATAAATGTTGTAGAAGTACCAGTAAGAGCATATCCAAAAGGAACACTTGCATCTCATATTTTAGGTTATACATCTAAAATATCAAAAGATGAGTATGATAATGAAAAAGATAACGGATATACATTAAACGACTACTATGGAAAATCTGGAATTGAAAGAGTTGCTGAAAAATACTTAAAAGGAACAGATGGAATAAAACAAATAGATATGGCTGTAGATGGTACAATTACAGATGAGAATATCCAAACAGGAGCAACACAAGGTGCAGATATTATCTTAACTATAGATGCAAATTTGCAACAAAAGACAGAAGAAGTTTTAAGTAATAATATACAAAAGATTAGAAACGGAGAATTTGGAACAGCATATGAAGCAACAGGCGGTGCAATGGTGGTAATGAACGTAAAGACAGGAGAAATACTTGCACTTGCAAGTAATCCAGACTATGATCCATCAAAATTTACCTTTGGAATAGATACCCAAACTTGGAATACTTATAAAGATAGCAACATGAAAAATAGAGCAATAAGTGAGATATATCCACCAGGTTCTATATATAAGATGGTAACAGCAGTAACAGGACTTGAAACAGGAGCAATAGGTAAAACAACAAAAATAAACGATACAGGACGTTATACATACTATAGAGATTATCAACCAAAATGCTGGAAATCAGGACGGACATGGATATTTAAATGTAACATCTGCAATAGAACGTTCATGTAACTATTTCTTTTATGAAACAGGAAGAAGAGTAGGAATAGATAACTTAGCAACATATACAAAGCATTTTGGATTAGGTAAAAAAACTGGGATAGAATTAATAGGAGAAGCAACAGGAAAGCTAAATGAAAGAAAAGAAGGACAAACTTGGAATCCAGGAAATACAATACAAGCAGCAATAGGACAGTTAGATAATCAATATACACCAATACAAATTGCAAAATATATAAGTATGCTTGCAAATGGTGGGAAAACAATAAATCCAACACTAATAAAATCAATAAAGAAAGTAGATGGGACAGAAATAGCTAAACAAGAATATGAAAGCTACTTTAATGAAAAATTAGGTATAGTTAATGAAGAAAACGATGGAATAACAATAAATCCAGACAATTTAAAAACAGTATTAGAAGGAATGAAAGATGTTACAAGTGAAACTGGAGGAACAGCGTATAAATATTTTAAAAATTTTAATATAACAGTAGGAGGAAAAACAGGTACAGCGCAGGTAGAAAAAAAAGGAGAAATTGTATATTCACATGCATGGTTTGTTGGATTTGCTCCATTTGATAATCCAGAAATAGCAGTAGTAGTATTAGTAGAACGAGGAGGAGCAGGAGGATATACAGTTGAAGCAGCAAGAGATGTAATGGCTGAGTATTTTGGAATGAATGCAAATCAAGTAGAAGAAGATACAAGTGCAATACCATATACTGAAATGCAAAATTAAAAAAGTATTAAATATAAAAGTAAAAAAAGAAAGAAGGACGTAGAATGAATAATTGTGTAAGTATTGTTTTGGGAAAAGAAGAAATAACACTAAAAATTAAAGAAAATGTAACCAAAGAAGAAATAGAAGAATGTTTAAAAGTAAAAATTCCAGAGCTAAAAAAATTATACCAAAACGAAAAAACACCAATCTTTGTAACAGGAAAAGTATTAAAAAATAAAGAAATAGATTTGGTAAAAGAAATGATTCAAAAAGAGATTGACGTAGAAGTGGAATTTGATAGTCCAAAAGTATTGGGGCTACATGGAATAAGAAAAGCGTTTTCAGAAGAAATACAATCATCTGAAACTAAATTTCACAAAGGTTCATTACGTTCAGGTTCAAAAGTAGAATATGAAGGAAGTATAGTTGTAATAGGAGATGTAAATGCTGGTGCAGAAGTAATTGCAGGAGAAAATGTTGTTGTACTTGGAAACCTAAGAGGAGTAGCACACGCAGGAGCAAAAGGAAATAAAAAAGCAATAATTGCAGCAGCAAAAATAGAATCACCACAAATTAGAATTGCAAATATTGTAAAAGAGTTAGAGAAAAATGAAGAAGAGAATAAAAGAGAATATGCATATGTAGAAGAAAATGAGATTATATTAGAGTAGAGCTAATATAAACAAAAAAGAAGAAGCAATAAGCTTCTTCTTTTTGTTTTAGCTAAGCAACAACAAAATAAGTGAAATAAAGAGCCCTTCATCTTTTACACCCTCTTGGTATAAAAAGAAAATCAAGCAAACAAGCAAAATATCATCAAAATACAAATTAATTCCAAACAACTGGAACAAAGGTGAATCTTCATTCTCATTAGAACGGGCTTCACTTTTTTTATCACAATTACATTTATAATTAAAATCATAATTAGTGCTATTATGGTTTTTATTATTAATACCAGAATTAGCCATATTATTAATAATATTTTTTCTATAGCTATTGTCACTAAATTTTAAGGGAGTATTATTTAGTGTACTTGAACTATGCATATTTTGTGTAACACTATCATACCCCTTATTAGAATAAGGATTACTATAACTTTTATATGTATAATACGGATAACGATAACCATACCTAGAATACCTACTATAATAAGGAATTCCAGAAGAACTACTATTAAACATCATTTGGCACTCTCACCACCATTTTGGTTAAAAGCATCAATAATTTTAGTCATATTAAACAACTGTACATATTGTTCAACCTTATTTTTTCTACTCTCTTTTAAGTAGGGCTTTAAAGAAAGTAACAAATTAGAACGCGGGTCATTTTTGTTAGTATTCATTTTATCCATAATAGATTTCATTTTTAGTAAAGTATTAAAATCAATATTAGGGGAGCTACTAGAATTATTGGTATTATTAGAATCATTAGAAGTACTATTATTAGAATTATTAAACATATTCATAATGTTTTTCAACATTTCTGGATTAATACTATTAGAAGTAGCTTCATTTGAAGGCTGGGAAGAATCACTTTCATTATTACTATTATTAGAATTATTGATATTATGGGCATTTTCTGAACCAGACTTAAAATTATTTAACATAGATTTAACTTCATCAGGAATATTTCCATTATTAAACATATTACTCAAATTATTCACAAAATCAGAATCCATATAAGCACACCTCCTAGATGAAACTATTACAATATATATTATATGCGCAATTACCTAAAAATGTTACAAACTTTAAAATTAGCTTAAAGCCTAGGAAAAATAAAAAATAAAGCTATTTTTGTAACATAAATTTAATAAAAAAAACATAAATAATAAAAAGAGCTATAAAAGCACTATTTCCCTATATAAATATATTGAAATATATATAAATATACTAATTGAAAATAATATAAAAAAGTGTATTATAATATATAATTATATATAAATAAATCGAGCTAGAAATTATTTTACATAAAACATTGTTTTTTTAGTATAAAAGCTTGAAAAACCGCTAAAAAAAGCGTATAATTAAAGTTGACAGTGTAAAATAAAATATGGGAGGAATTTACGATGAATCAAAAACTATTAACTAAGGTGTTAGCAGCAACATTAGCTGTAATCTTAACATTCACAAACTTTGTAATGCTTGGATTATACACATCAAAAACATACGCAACTGTAGATACTTTAGAAAATCAAAAAGTAGCATCAAACAATGAAAATGTAGAGTTTGACGCTTATTTTATGGAGGGAGCAAAAGTACATACAGTAAAGAAAAATACCAAAGAAGAAGTAAATCTATATCTAAGCGTAAATGTTAAAAAAGGTTATTTAAAAAATGCAAGAGTAGAAATGCTAGGTGAAAATGGGACAAGTGCAAACTTTAAAATAGCAAATGCAGAACAAAACTTAGAAGCAGTAGAAAGTGTAAATATAGATACTAACACAATTGCATTTAAACAACTAAATAGTGGAACACAAATTGTATTAGAAGTGCCAGTTAAAAGCCTAACAGGAGATATATTTGATTTATCGAATTTTAATAAAATAAATAATATAAAATTAACAGGTTCATATGTATCTAACGAAGGTAAAAATGTAAATATAGAAAAAACAATTCTTATAAGAAATATTTGGCATGAAGATGCAAAACCTATGTTAGAACAAACTGTTAAATCATACATACCATTTGTAGTAGGAGAACAAACAGGAACAATATTACAAACAGTTGTACAAACAGGTTTAGAAAACAACTCTTTACCAATTGCAAGTACACAAATCGAAGTAAAAGTTCCTGAGGTAAATGGAGTAAAACCAGAAAAAGTAATAGTGACAGCCAATAGTACAAATGCAACAAATTCTAAACTAGCATTTGGAAATAACAACTGGAACTATGATAAAACTACAGGAACAGTAAATATAACAGTAAATAATGAACAAAACGAAAACAAAGTTACTTGGGATAAGCTTGCAAAAGATGAATATGTTATCACATACATATTCAGTGAAAAATTGGAGGCTATCCAAACAGCACAAACAGCAAATCTAGAAATAAATGCATATAATGATGTTCAAACAGTAGTAAATGAAACTAACACATTAAATATACAAGAAAATGAAATAAAGGGAAATTTTATAGAAACAGAAGTTATAAGCGAGGATATATTAAGCAAAGGAATTTTATATACAAAATCATCAAGAGAAGTACAATACAATGAAAAAGTAATAGTAGGAGTAGCATATAAAGAATTAGCAGATAAGATTACTGTAGAAAATAGAATAGACAACTTTGTAAATGAACAAGGAGAAATTGCAGCAACAGCTATCAACACATACTACAAAACAACATTTATTAACAAAGCAAACTTTGATAAAATATTAGGAGCAGATGGCTATATTAAATTAATAGGAGCAAATGGAGAACAATTAGCAATATTTAATAGCCAAACACAAGCAGATGAAAATGGAAATTACGTATATACATATTCAAATACAGTAAACCAAATTAAAATAGAAACATCTAAGCCAGTAGCAGAAGGAAAATTAGAAATAAACAATACAAAAGTATTAAATGGATTATACAGCAAAGAACAAGTAGAAAGTTTTAAAGCTTTAAATTTACATGTAACATCATCATTAGAGGTTGCAAATACAAAAATTGCTATAGCAGAAAGTTCAAAAAACATAACACTAATTGCACCATCTACAAAAGTAGAAACAATAGTCAGCCAAAGCAACTTATCAACAGTAGTAAAAAATGAAAACGTAGAAATTAGAGCTATCTTAAAAACAAATGATATAACATGTGACCTATATAAAAACCCAGTAGTAGAAATTGTATTACCAAGTTATATAGTAGAACTAAATATTAAAGATGTCGATTTATTATTCGACGACGAATTATCAATTAAAGATCGTAAAACATATATAAACGAAAATGGAAACATAGTAATACAAGTAGAAATAGAAGGCGAAGACACAGTATATAATCAAGATGAAATAACAAAAGGTGCAAACCTTATAATTAATACTGATATTACATTAAAAAAAT
Source organism: Clostridia bacterium (assembly GCA_022799315.1). Lineage (GTDB taxonomy): Bacteria > Bacillota > Clostridia > TANB77 > CAG-508 > RGIG8482. The sequence goes on from JAAWOE010000014.1 coordinate 22,290, forward strand.
TAACACCAACAAAAGATGATGTAATAAAAGTATATGTTACAAATCAAAATGTAACAACATATGAAAATATGGAAATGACACACGCAAGAAGTATAGAACAAAAAGGATATGCCGAAACTTCATTAAAAGCAGTAGCACCAGTAGGAATGGTAACAACAAATGAAATATCAAACTATAATGCAAAAAATGAAACAGTAACATCAATTAGTGGAGAAGCAAATGTTGGAAAATTAGTTGCAAAAACAGATGCAAAAGTTGCTACAGTAACTATGAATGTAATTAATAACTATCAAAATGTAGTAAAAAACATTAATATATTAGGAAGAATACCATTTAGCGGAAATTCTGATATTGTAACAGGTGAAGCTTTAGGTTCAAACTTAAACTTAACACTTGCAAATGCATTATCTACAAATGGAATAGATACATCAAAAGTTACAATATACTATAGCCAAAATGGAAATGCAACAAAAGATTTACAAAATCCAGCAAATGGATGGACAACATCTATAGAAGATTTATCTACAGTAAAATCATATTTGATAGTGCTAAACGATTATGAAATGGCAACAGGAACAACTTTAACATTTAATTACAATATAAATATACCAGAAAATCTAGCGCACAACATGTCTAGTTATGCAACATATGTAGTATACTTCGATAATGTAGCACAAGATGGAACAACTTCTGAAAAAGCAGTAGCAACTAAGGTAGGGCTATCAACAGGAGAAGGACCAGAACTACAAGTAAGTATTTCTTCAAATTTAGAAAATGGTGCAAATGTAGAAGAAGGAAAAATTATTACATATAAAGTAAAAGTAAGAAATGCTGGAAAAGAAGCTGTAAAAAATGTAACAGTTTCTGGAAATATACCAGAAAAAACAGTATATACATACTTTACTGGTATGGAAGGAACACAAGACCCTATAGAAGAAGAATATGATGAGAACCTTAAACAATATGTAGAAAAAATAGACTCTTTAAATGTAGGAGAAGAAAAAGAAATAACATATATGGTTAAAACACAAGGCTTAACAAAAATGACAGACGAAAAAGGAAACGACTATGTAGAGGAAGCAACAATAATTGGAAAAGCACAGGCAACTGTAGAATCATATGATACAGTATTTACATCAAATGAAGTTCAAAATAAATTAGTTGAAGGTTATATGAACGTATCAATGAGTTTATCTGCAATACCAGAATCTTATCCAAGAGATGAAGGACATGAAGTAACATATATAGTACGTGTAGAAAACGTAAATTATAAAGATAGAGAAAATACTACTATATCATGTAAATTACCAGAAGGATTAACATTTAAAAATGCAACTAACAATGGAAGTTATAATCAAGATACAAGAACAATCACATGGAATATAGGAACGCTTGTAGGATATGGTTCAGAAGTAGTTCAATTTACTGCTATAGTAGATAAACTACCAGAAAATACATATCAAAGAGACTTAACTGCTACAACTGTAGTTACATCAAATGGAAGAGAAGCAAAATCTAACGACTTAACAATTAAAGTACAAAAAGCAAGGTTAACAATTTCACAAACTAGTGAAACAGCAAAAGAAGTAGAAGAGGGAGAAAAAATTACATACAATGTTATAGTAAAAAATGAAGGAACAGGAACAGCAAGAAATGTAACAATAAAAGACATTATTCCAGAAGGATTAAAATATCAATCATCAGAGTACACAATAAATGGACAGAGTTTCCAATCTAGTATAGCAAATGGAGTAGTAAGTATAACAGGATTAGATGCAGGCGCAGTTGTTGATATGAAAATAACAGCCATTGCACAATCTCTAGAACAAGGAACATCTAAAAAAGAAATAACAAACATAGTAAAAGTAACAGCAGATGGATTAGATGAGATTACTTCAAATGAAGTAAAACATACAATAGTTAAAAGAAATACATCTTCTGTAGATGATCCAACAATAGATAAACCAGTAGATGGAACATCTAAAATATCTGGACTTGCTTGGCTAGATGCAAACGGAAATGGAAGAAGAGATGACGACGAAAAAACATTAGGAAATATTAGTGTAGTACTAATAAATGCAGAAAACGGACAAATCGTAAAAGATATAACAACAGGTAAAAACAAAATTCAACAAACAAATGAAGGTGGAGCATATACTTTTGCAAACTTAAAACCAGGAAAATACATGGTAATATTCTTATATGATGCAGGAAACTATGGACTAACAACTTATAAAACACAAGGAGTAAATGACAATAAAAATTCAGATGTAGTTTCTATGAATGTTAATATGAATGGAGAAGTAAGAAAAGCAGGAGTAAGTGACAAATTAGATTTAACAAGCGAAAACATAGAAAACATAGATATGGGATTAATTATAAATCCACAATTTGATTTAAGACTAGATAAAGTAATAACAAAAATTACTGTAAATGATGCAAAAGGAACAAAAGAATACAACTACAAAGATTCTAAATTTGCAAAACTAGACTTAAGCGAAAAAACAATTAATGGTTCTACAATAATAGTAGAATATAAAATAAGAGTTACAAACGAAGGTGGAGTAGCAGGTTATGCTAAAAAGATAGTAGACTACTTACCAAAAGACATGAAGTTTACATCAGAGCTAAATGAAGAATGGTACACATCAGAAAATGGAAACATTTACAACTCAATGCTTGCAAATACATTAATAGCACCAGGGGAGACAAAAGAATTAACACTATTATTAATAAAACAAATGACAGGTGAAAATACAGGACTAATTAATAACGTTGCAGAAATAGCTGAAAGCTACAACGATTTAGGATTAGCTGATATTGATTCAACACCTGGAAACAAAGTACAAAATGAAGACGACATGAGTAATGCAGATGCAATGATTAGTATAAAAACAGGTGAAGTATATGTATATATACTAATAACAATAACAAGTATAGCTATTTTAGGAGTAGGAATATACTTCATAAATAAAAAAGTTTTAAGAAGAATATAGGAAGGAGGAAAGAATGTATATGAATAGAACTAAAAAAATATTATTAATTATAATAGTTTTAGCAGCAGTAATACTTATTGGAACACAGGTTCAAGCAAACTTTACAGTATGTAAAGAAGACGTACCAAAATATATTCAAGGGCATCACTTCTTTCCAACTAATGAAGAAGGCGGAATATTATTCTGTATCCAACCAGGGGGAAGCTTTAAAGCAACCTTAACTAGAGGTAAATATGACGGATACCCAGTTGGAAAATATTGGCCAGAAAGTCCTGTATGTATATCTAATTTAGGGACACCCCCTAAATTAGGATATTACTTAAAATATGAAGCAGGAGCAACAATTGATTACTCTGCTCACCAAGACGAAGCCTATAACTTAGCAAACTATGAAGAAAAGGGTGGAATAATAAGCTGGGATTCTCAATTTGCAACTTGGGCATCTAGTGTAAGTAATCCAATGGCTGCATTTACACAAGGAGCAGAAGGAAAAGCATACCAAAAATTTTATGAATCTATACAAGCAGGATTTGAATCTCTAGTATCATTTGGAAAAGGAGATATCAAAATTGGTGTAAACCAAGATGAAGGGTCATATACAGTAGGACCATTTACAGTAACATATCCAGATGGACAATATAATGGTAAGAACTTATTTAGTTGGATTGAAAAAACAGAAGTAGTAACAGATGCGGGAACATATCCAATACAAATATTAGATAGAGGTGGGGCTGAAATAACAGGCCTTGGAAAAGAAGAATCAAATACTTTAAATGGTAAAGAATTCTACATTAAATTTTACTCAACAGAAGCAACAAAAATAACAAACTTACAATTTACATTTGGATATCTACATCACTGTGAAGCATCAATGACTGAATATAAAGGTACTAAAATAGAAAGATATTGGGAAAAAGATGGACCATATGCATGTACACATGAAAAAGAATCTGAATATAAAGATGAAAATGGAGAAACACACACTGAAACAGTAGAGTACAATAAAAATGATGCATACAGATATGTAGTAAAAGAAAGAAATTTAGGAAGTTCACAAGTATTAATGCTATATAAACCAACAGCTAAAAAAGTATATGCAAAAGCTGTAATAAACAAATCTTTTGGTGGTGAAATAGACCTTACAATGAAAATAGCAGGATTTGTATTCCTAGACAAAGGTACGGGAAAAGCAAATGCTGGAAACAACAAAAAAGATGGTGATGAAGCATTACCAGGGGTTGAAGTTGCAATATATGAAACAACATCACCAGATGGAAATAAAACACATACACACAAACATTCAGGAAACTCTTCAACATATGGTGGATGTTATACAATTCCAGTATATCATAAACATTCAGGAAGCCCTACAGAATATGGAAGTTGCTATTCAAAAGTAGCAGCAACATCACACTCACATATAGGAAATAAAAATATAGGTGGCGCATGTTTTAAAACAGCAGTATACCATACACATGATTCTAACTGTAAAACATATACAGATATAAAAAATCCAGATGGCTCAATAACAAGAATAGAAGGACAATATTCATGTATATCAGATGGAAGTAATTATACAAGAGGAATTAGTAGACATACACATACAGATACATGTCCAGTAGATTCAAAAGGAAATTATACAAATGGTTGTATATTATCAAATGAAAGCAACATGATATTATACTATGAACAAACATGTGCACAATCTGTTACATATGAAGCAACATGTGGTAAAAGTGAGCAAACAATAGAATATTATAAATTATCTTGTAACAAAACAGTTGATTTAGTTCAAGGAAGTAGTTCAGAGCTAAAATGGATGTTAACAGATAATGAAGGTCATTATGAATTTACAAAGTTAAATTCTCAAAAGAAATACTACATTGAATTTATATATAATGGAATGCTATACACAAATGTGGAAAGATTAGCAGGAAATGCTGAAGATATTTCAAAAGCAATAGAAGATGCACAAGGACATAATGGAAACCGTCAAGCATTTAATGATCAATTTGCGGAAATTGGTTCATTCCCACAAAACTATAAAGGCAGAAGAGTATATTTGCAAGAAGAAATTGTAGAAGTATTTAAGGATATAGCTAAAAACCATGGTAAACATGGAAATGATGAAAAATCATTATATGCAAATGATTGTAGAATTAGTGCATATTCAACAGAAATATATCCACTAGTTAATGTATTTACAATAGATACAAGTTGGAACTATATTGCTGGAAAGAACTATCCACCAATATATGGTGGTCAATATGACCAATTACATGTTAACTTAGGTATTACAGCAAGAGAAACCTTTGATATGGCTTTATATAAAGATGTATTAAAAGCAGATGTAGTAATGAACGGAAAAACAGAAACATATAATTACGACGCAAGAAAAGCAGGACCAAATGGATTTGCACTTGGAATAAGTGAAAGTGCATATTTAACAAGAATGGGTGATGCTTATCAAAATGGATATGCTGTAGCAGACTATGGACATACAAGAGCTATTGAAACTGATACTTATGATATAGATATGAGGTCAGAAGAAGTAGCAAATGGCCAAAGTTCAAACTACAATGAAGATAACACTGAAGTTATAAAAGATGACGGAACAAAAGCACCTGCAGTAGATGAGGATTATCAATTGAATTATGATTATGACAATATGAAAAAAGATGGTGAAAACGCAAATGATAGGTTAAAAATATTTGTAACTTATAAATTAGCAGTTAGAAACCAATCATCAACAGTTGGAGCAATTACAGAACTTGTAGACTACTTTGATACAAACTTTGAGTTTGTTAGAGCATATGTAGGAGACATAGATGGTAACCAAACAGGAACAGTAACAGGAACTACAGACTCAATGTATAGAAGTAGCGAATATAAAGCAACAAGAAATGGTTATAAAACAATCTATTTAAGACCAGACGCAGAAACAAGACTTGGAGAATCAGACGAACAATATATTTATGTAGTATTACAACTACTTGGACCACAAAATGATGCAGGAGATTTATTAAGTACTAAATTATTACATAATGATACACTTACAGTAATGAACCTAGCAGAAATTAATGGTTATAAAACATATTACGAACAAGACCCAAAAAAAGACAGCAAGAGCGGTGTTACACCAGGTTTAGTAGATATAGACTCAAACCCAGGAAACTTAAATATTTCTAATATTGCTAGTCTAACACAAGAAAATATAGTAGGATATCCAAATATTAGAAGTATGTATGAAGATGATACAAGTCGTGCACCAGCATATATTTATAAACTATTAGAATCAAGAACAATTGAAGGTAAAATGTTTGAAGATGAAGGTGTAGTAAAATATAAAGATGTAAACACTAAAGAGGAAAGAGTAGGAAGCGGAACTATAGATGACCTTAATAAGAAAGACAAACCAGTAGAAGGGGCAATTGTAGAATTAGTAGAAATAAAGAATGGTCAAATGGTAGTAAGAGCAACAACAACTACAAATAAAGATGGTTGGTATGGCTTTACAGGCTTCTTACCAGGAGAATATACAATTAGATTTACATATGGATCTAATGATGATACAGCAATGACTACTACACAAGTATTTAATAGAACAGGTAAAAATGATACATCTTACAATGGTCAAGATTATCAATCTACAACATATAGAAAAGATGCAACTAATGGTTTAGCAACAAACGAGTATGTAGTAGATGCAAGATTAGATACTAGATATAAGAATAATATTGCAAGTAAAAATGGAGAAGAGAAAATAAACAATGTACAGCAAATACAAGCAATAGATACTTATGGAAATAATAATTATTGGTATACAGTAGATAGTAAATTGTCAGATGCAAGAGATGATGCTAGTAGGGTACAAGAAGTAATAGATTATTCAAAACAAGAATATGGTAGAGAAATTGTAAACCATAAAGCAGAAGTGTTTAATGCATATGTAAATCCACAAGCAAGTCATATTACAAAGGCTGTTCATGATGAACTAGTAAGTGAGCTAGAAAGAAGAACATACCGTTATGCATATACACCACAAATAGAAATAGAAGTTGAATATGCAAGAGAAGGTAGTGCAGGAAATGGAAGAAAAGACAGCTATGTACACAAAATTACAGGAGTTGACTTTGGAGTTGTAGAAAGACCAAAATCTGAACTTGTAATAGACCAAGATGTAGAAAATATTAAAGTAACAGCAGCAGATGGAAATACAGTATTATTTGATACAAAAACAGAAACAAACAATTTACAATGGATTTTAGGTACATTCAAAAAAGATGGCTTCTATAAAGGAAAGAAAATATCAGATTATGATAAACAAGAATTAATTAATATTATTATGGATGATGAATTAATTAGTGGTGCAAAAATAGAAGTAACATACAAATTAAAAATAACAAATAATGGTGAAGTAGATGCAGGTACAACAACTAGAGCAAAATCAATTATAAACTATGTAGCAAACAACCTAGAGTTTGATGTAAATGATAATATGCTAAATGGAAAGGCACTATGGAAAGTTGTAAAAGTAGAGGATATACAAAATGTAAAACATAGTACTTTTGTAAATAATACAGACAGAACAGATAATAGCAACTTAAAATTATTAGACTTAAGTACTCAAAGTACAACACTAGAAGCAACTGAAGATAACCCATTAACAAAAACACATCTAAAACCAGGAGAATCAGTAGAAACAACATTACATTTAAAGAAAGTATTGGCAACAGAAAGTTCACAAGATGATTTAAAATATACTAACATGACAGAAATTGCTGAAATTGATAATACAGTTGGTAGATATGATCATGGTGCAACTCCAGGAAACCAAAGTGTAGAACTTCAACCACAAGAACATGATACATCAGGAGCAAGTAGATTTACAACATATGATGGAGACTTAAATATAGATGATACTACACCACCAGATGGTGAAATTATCATAACTCCACCAACAGGTTCAACACATATTTATTATGTACTAGGAATTGGAGTAACTATAATACTTGCAGCAGGACTATACTTGATTAACAGATTTGTATTAAGACGTAAATAATAAACATATACAAAATAGACATTAGCAAAAAAGCTAATGTCTATTTTTCGTTATAGAAGATATTCCATTTACTATTAATTATTATGTAATTTAATTATATTCAACATGTTTCTTTTATATTGTATTAATGAACAATTTTAAATAAAATAATTGTAAATTATAAAAAGAGAGGAAACAAAAGAAAATGAGAAATCAAAATGGAATAACATTGATTGCACTAATTATAACAATAATTATAATGTTAATACTTGCAGGAGTAGTACTAAATGTAACCATAGGAGAAAATGGAATATTTAAAATAGCAAAATATGCAGTACAAAAAAATAATGAAGAATCAGCAAAAGAGAAACTACAACTACTATTAGAAGAGTTAAGAACACATAAATATTCGAGTGAAGACTATAATGAAAATGAATATATAGATTACTACTTAAAAAGTAAAGGCATGAATACAAGTGGAAATATAGTAACAGTAGATAGAATTGCATTTGAAATAGATAGAAAAAACCTTACAATAATAGGAAAAAAGCAAGGATATGTAATAGTAACAAATAAATTAAAAGAAAGACTAGAAAATGGTTTTGCAAATATATTAATAAATATAGAAAGTGATAAAGAGATAGAAAGTATTACATTTCCAAATGAAGATGGAACAACTTTAACTATAACAACAGACAAACAAAGCGTATCAAAAGATTTAAAAGTAAAAATAGGAAAAGAATATGAAGTAATAGTAAAAACAAAAGATGGAGAGGTAACAAAAGAAACAATAAAAATAGAGCTAACAAAAGTAAGAACGATAATACTAAATAAGAGCACATTAGAGCTAGCACAAGGAAGTACAGATGAGACACTACAAGCAACAGTATTACCAGAAGAAGCAGAAGATAAAAGCATAACATGGACAAGTAGTGATGAAACAATTACAACAGTAGAAGTAATAGAAAACAAAGTAAAAATAACAGGAATAAAAGAAGGAATAGCAACAATAACAGTAACAGCAAATGACGGAAGTGAAAAAAGTGCGAGTTGCCAAGTAACAATAACGCCACCACCTCCACCTCAAATAGGAGAAACAGGAGATACACATGAAGCAAAACAAATACCATATGATTGGGAACAATTAGAAGAAATAGCAAAAGTAATATCAGATAATTATGGATACGAAGAAGGACAAATAAATGAAGATACAGCAGAGGTAATAGTAACAGCAGGAGGAGTAACAACACAGTTAGGAATAGGAGATTGGACTACAGTAAACGGAAAAAAAGTAAGAATATTAGGATTTAACCATGATGACTTAGTAACTACTACAACAAATGAAACTGGAGACACAATTGCTTGGGCACAATATGGAGCTGGAACAACAAATACAAAAGCAGGTATTAGTTTTGAGTTTGTGGATTACTTAAGCGCTACTAAATGTAAGTTTGATACTACAAAAGGATGGGGAAATTCTACTGTAAGAAATACTGTTAGTGCATTAAAAAATAGTATTGAAAATAAGGACCAAATAAAACAAGTGAAAAAGGAATATAGCAAAAGATATGATGATCCTGAAAGTGTTACAACTTCAAATGATTATTTGTGGTTATTATCATGTTCAGAAATATGGAATACAGGGTGTGGAGGTGGAAACTATGGATTATCGAAATGCAAAGAAGGAGAAAGATATGCACTATATGCAAAGGATTCATCGTATAATACTCCGATTCTTGTTGAAAAAGGGGGGGACTTGACTGGCTATCACTGGCTAAGGTCGTTTGCTTCTAGAGCGAGCGGTTATATGTGTGCAAGGTTAGAAAATAATTGTTCTCATACTTGGGATAGAACTAACGAGTATTTAAGCCCAGGATTTGCAATATAAATATATGATTTAAGAAGACATTAGCAAATAGCTAATGTCTTCTTTGTAAAACTAAATAGTTTTATAAATTGTATTGACATTAAAAATAATAAAATATAAAATGATAGTAATTTTTAAATCTAGTCTAAATTATATTCTATAATTTAGCTTTTCCAAATACTTGTAAAATTGAAGATAAATTGATATAATGGAGGTGATATTTTGCCTATAATATCGCAGTTCTATGGAATTTTAATAAAAATGTATTATAATGATGAAGGACAACATCATAAAGAGCATATTCATGCACAGTATTGTGAATTTAAAGCAGTTTTTGATTTGAAAGGAAATTTAATAAAACGGGTCAATGCCAATAAAGCAAAAAAAGCTAATAGAAGCATGGATAGAAATTCATAATATTGAATTAAAACGCTTGTGGAAATTGACTCAAAATGAGGGAGAATATTTTACAATAGAACCATTAAAGTAAAAAGGGGGGCATTTTATGGTAGAAGAATTAGAACCAATTGCAAAAGAAGTAAGGGCATTAGAAGATTATAGATTATATATAAAATTTGATAATGGAGAAGAAAAAATATATGATATGAAGCCATTATTAAATCACAAATTTTATCAAGGATTAAAGGATAAAGAAAGATTTAAAAAAGTAAAACCAGATGGAATTAGTATAGAGTGGGAAACAGGAGAGGATATAGCACCAGAAAATTTGTATAATGATAGTATCCCAATAGACAAATTAAGTAAATACTAAAAATTAAATTAAAGATAATTAAGGAATCTTTATAAAAACCATATGGTAAAACAATAATAAAGTGGAACATGAAAGTGTTCTACTTTTATTATTGTTTTAAAAAGATTTCATACGTTTAAATATAGCGAGGTATAAGTAAATCTTCTTTTATATACCTGATTAAAATTGTTCTTATAAAATAATTCCAAAACATTGAAAAAAATGCCAAAATAGTATAAAATGTTGTATATAAAAAACTTACCTACCAAAGAAAAAGTCATATAAAAACAAGAAGTGTCAAAAAAGAAAGAAAACTTTTTTAAATAGAATACTAAATATGACAAACAATGCCAAAGAATAATATTAAAATAATACCTATATTTAAAAAAGTAAGAGGTGGGAATAATGTTTCAAAATATACAAGGACAAGATATTCAAGAGGAATATAATGAAACTATATATAAAGAAAGTAAAATTAAACTATTTTTTAAAAGTGCTTTTACTGCACAAAAAATAGTAATATATATTCTTAGTTTTATGCTATCAACAATAGAATGTGTAAGTGGTATAGCACCATTTGCAATATCAATAATGGCAGCAGCCTTAAGTAATAAAATACCAGTACTAATTATATATGTGTTAACATTAATAGGGACATGTGTAGGCTTAGGAAGTGGACAAGCACTAACATACTTATTAACATCATTGGTATTTTTGGTTATGATTTTAATGTTTAAACCAAAAGAAAATGAAGAATATGAAAATGAAAAATTAAGATTAGGAAAGTATGTATTTTTATCAACATTTTTAGTACAAATTTCTAATATTTTCTTTGGAAATTTTGTAGTATATGATTTACTAACAAGTATAATGGTAGCAATATCTGCTTACATATTTTATAAAATATTTGCAAATTCATTAATAGTAATAAATGAATTTGGAATAAAAAAAGCATTTGCAATAGAAGAAGTAATAGGAGCAAGTATTCTTCTTGCAATTTGTGCATCAAGCCTTAGAGGGTTAAGTATATTTAACTTTGAAATAAGAACAATATTAAGTATTCTAGTAGTATTAGTACTAGGTTGGAAAAATGGAGTGCTAGTTGGTGCAACATCAGGAATTACAATAGGAACAATATTAGGATTAACAAGTGGAGTAGAGCCAATAACAATTGCATCATATGCATTATCAGGTATGCTTGCCGGAATTTTTTCTAAATTTGGAAAAGTTGGAGTAATAGTAGGCTTTATTTTAGGTAATGGAATACTTTCATATGTAACCAGTGGAAATACACAAGTAATAATTTATTTTAAAGAAATACTAATAGCATCACTTGGACTATTACTTGTACCAAACAATATTAGTATAGATATTGAAGAAATTATTGGAAGCAAAAAAATGTTACAGGCTGGACCTGCAAATAGAATTGAGGGAAATAAAGAAACCATATATAGGCTAAATAATGTCTCAGAAACTATTTCAGAAATTGCAGATACATATAAAGAAGCTGCTGCAACAATTATAGAAGAAGATGAAATAGAAGAAGAAAAAAATAGAAAAATATTTATAGACGAATTATATAAAAATATAGATACCTTAGAAGATAATATTTTATATGATGACTTAAACAAAATAGATGAAGATGATTCTATAATAAAGGACATATTTAAAGTATTATTAGATAATGGAAAAATATCAAGAAAAGAGTTACTAGATATATTTGCAAGCCACAATAACTATATTGTAGGATTTGATAATGTAGAGATTAGTTTGGAACTTGAAAGGGATATAGAACAAGTAATAAAAACTATAAATGAAGCCTATAAAATTAGCAAAGTAAGTTTCATTTGGAAACAAAAGATAAATGAAAATAAAAGAAATATAGGAACCCAATTAGATGGAGTTTCAAAAGTTATTTCATCACTTGCAGAAGATATAGAAGAAAAAATAGAACAAGAAGATAAAAATGAGTTTATCATAGAAAAAGAAGAGATAATAAAAATTGCAAAAGAAAGAAAAATAGATATACAAGACATAAACATCAGAAGAGAAAAAACAGGAAGATATATAATTACTGTATGTGTAGATTCTTGTAGTAATATAAACGATAAAAGAGGTTGCACGGTTGAAGGACTAGAGAGAATATTGTCTAAAGTATTAGATGAAAAGATAGTACTTCAAAAAGATGGCTGTGGGTTTAAAAGAGAAACAAATTTATGTGTAAACACATATGCATCAGAAGATAAATACATATTACAGCTAGGATTTTCAAGAAAGACAAAAGAAGGTTCGATGGTTTCTGGAGATTCAAGTATAAGTGTAAAATTGGATGATGGAAAATATTTACTTGCAATAAGTGATGGAATGGGAACAGGACCAAAAGCAAAACAAGCAAGTAGTGTAGCAACTAAAATGTTACAGAGATTATTATCAAGTGGATTTGATAAAGATACATCGTTAGAGCTTATAAATTCTACATTAGCAATGACTTTAGAAGAAGATACATTTGCAACGTTAGATATAGCAATATTAGATTTATATTCAGGTAATATAGAATTTATAAAAAATGGAGCTTGTCCAACATATATAAAAGAGAAAAAAGAAGTACAAATAATAAAAGCAATATCATTACCTGCAGGGATACTAGAAAACTTAAGTTTAGTAGTATATGATAAAGATATAGAAGATGGAGATATTTTAGTAATGTGTTCAGACGGCATAATGGAATCAAATGGGGAATATCAAAACAAAGAATTATGGGTAAGAGATATATTAGAAGAAATAGAAACCGATAATGTACAAAAAATAGCAGATATTATAACAAAAGAAGCAATAGATAATGATTACGGTGTAATAAAAGATGATATGAGTATCATTGTTGCAAAATTTATAAAGAAGTAGAATGCCTAAATTCTACTTCTTTTGCGTTAAGGGATATTAATTTTTCAAAGAAATGACTACAGAAGATGTAGGGGCGATTTTAATCGCCCGAATAATAAATTAATATTGTGAATCCGCTTCATCTACGTGAAGCTACTTAGTACATATTAATAATAAAGTTTCGGAAAATATTGACAATAAGAGGTATTATTTATAAAATAAACTTGAATAAGAACAATCATTTATAAACATAAGAAAAGGAGAGCTTGCTTTATGAAAATAAAAAAAACTAATTTGATATTAATAGTATTACTAGCAATATTAACAATATTGTTAGTGAGTTTTGTAATAAATTTAACTGCTAGAAATGATGAAATAGTAAGTAAAAAAATTGCTACTACAGTAGGGAGACTTGAAGAAGAAAAAGTAAAAATGAACGTAAAAATAAAAGAAAAACTAGGAAATGGAATAGTATATGTACTAGTAAAAATAGAAAGCGAAGAAGAAATAGAAAGCGTAGTATTTCCAAATGAAGATGGAACAACTTTAACACTAACACCACAAAGCCAAAGAAGAACAATAGCAAAAGACTTAAAAGTAGAATTGAAAAAAGAATATAACGTAACAATAAATACAAAAGATGGAGAAAGTGTAACTAAAACTATACTATTTGAAGGAGATGGAACAAAAGAGAACCCATTTGTAATAAGAACAAAAGAAGAATTGCAAGCAGTAAATGAAGATTTATCAGCATATTATATACTAGGGGCAAACATAGACTTAACAGACTTTACATTTACACCAATAGGAAATAGCCAAACACCATTTACAGGAAACATAGATGGTACAGGTTACACAATAAGCAATTTAAAAGTTGAAGATGAAGAAAAAGATAACATAGGATTATTTAGCTGTAATAATGGAACAATAAGCAATATTACATTAGAAAATGTGACAATAAAAGGAAAAACAAATGCAGGAGGGCTTGTTGGATATAACACAGGAACAGTAACAGGAAATAAAGTAAGTGGAAATGTAACTGGTTTAGGAGATAATGTAGGAGGACTAATAGGGCAAACAACTAAAGGTGTAACAGATAATATATCGAGAGCAAATGTAAATGGACAGTCTAACACAGGAGGATTAGTTGGATATGTATATCTTACTAATAAATCAGCAACCCTAAATGGAAATTCAGCAGAAGGAAAAGTAATAGGGACAAGCAATGTAGGAGGATTAGTTGGATATAATAGAGCATATACAACATCAATTGCAAATTATAGGAT